>CAYRVL010000087.1:0-9696 GCA_964427665.1 uncultured Fluviicola sp.
ATAACGGGCAAACTTTTTATCCGAGTAATTACGATTTGGTAATTACCAAAGGAAAGAAACAGCAGGCAGATTATTGGGCAGTGCCGTATGGATGTATTCAATACCACATAAAGAATATCAATTGTTTGAATGCCAATGATACCATGTGGTATAGGAGAAAATATATGTTCGACGATGATTTTATAGATTTGTGGTCTTTTCCAGTTGTAGGTTGCGCAGATTTACAAGCTCCAGATTGTGAAAAGCTCCCTATGGGAAATCACATCTTCCAATTGAAAGTTAAGCGGAACGGGGTGCTTACATACAGTTATGACACCATTTTTGTGAATGCAACAGGCGTAAGTCCTGCTCAACTTTTTTATTGACCGTTGAAACAGAATTTCAGAGATGCCATGAAAAATTTTCTGCTTCTTTATTTTCTATTCCTGCTTCTATCCGCATGCGGCAAGAAAACCACCGTTAAAGGTCGAGTTTACAATCCGGTTACTGGTGAAGGAATCTCAGGAATAAAGGTAATAGTGATCAAGCCAAAAATCAGTTTAGGTTATGACGGGGCTGGTTCAAAAACTGTTTTTGAAACAATGACTGATGAAAACTGAAACTTTGTTATTCAAGATCGATTTCGAAAATCGAAAACCTGTAAGTTAACTTATATTGAAGACTCAGATAAGTATTATCAGATCCAGGGAGAAGCGGAAAACATTGGAGCTGATTCTGATGGGATGCAATTGGAGTATCCGCTTATTCCGGTGGCATATTTTAAATTGTCATTCTTGAACGTAAATTGTTTTGATGAAAATGATCATTTTGAATTGTATGTATCAGTTGATTTCGATGTTATCCCTTCAAATATTCCCTTTATTTTGAATGGTTGCGATGGATACCAAAGTAATGAATTTAAAAAAACGGTCTCTGGCACAATCTATTATCACTGGATAGTTACCAGAAATGGTGTTACTACAAATCATTACGATACCTTGTACCTATCGCCTTTTGAGCAAAGAACTTTTGAAATTCAATATTGACGGGTTATCTGCATCAATTTTTTATTCCCCAAATCCCTCCCGTTGCGGAGGGATTTTTTTTTGACCGTTTCGCTTGTTCTGAAGGGTGTTTTTGTTTAACTTAAATAAGAAACAACCACCATGAATGAACAATACCTGCACCTGATCTGGAAACTCAAACGCCTTCCTTTCCATCAAATACGCACAGTTTTGAATGAAGAGATCGACATATTGAATGTTGGTCTTTACAACACCGATTCCGGTCCGGATTTTTTCAATGGCCAGATAGTCATGAACGGTATCCGTCACCATGGAAATATCGAACTGCATGTGCGCTCATCTGATTGGTATCTCCACAAACACCAGTACGATCCAGCTTACGATTCGGTGATCCTGCATGTCGTTTACGAATACGATCAACCCGTTTTTGTGCGGGGAAAAGAGCTGCCAACGATCGAACTAAAACCCTTCATCGATTGGGTGCATTTCAATGGGATGAACCAAGCGGCTGTCACCAACGGTCATGTCATTTGTGCACACGCTATTCGCGAAGTATCTCCGGAAATACTCACTGCTCAATGGGAATCGATGGCACTGCAGCGCCTGAAAAGAAAATCGGAGGAATTGTTTCCGGATAATCGCCCGGATTTGAGCTTGCATCAGCTACTGATCCGTGCTTTTGCAACTGCCTTCGGAGCCAAAACCAATGCGCTTCCTTTTCGGGAATTAGCCATGAATCTGCCCCATCAAAAATTGATCAAAGCACCACTGGCTGAAAAAACAGCGATCATCTTCGGCTTGGCGGGTTTTCTGAATGGTATTCCATCAGATGCGTATCACACGCAGCTCACCAACGAATGGCGTTTTCAAAAACACAAGTTTCAATTTTCGGAATTGAACAAAGAAACTTGGAAATTCAAAGGGTGTCGACCAGCGGGATTTCCTACGATCCGATTGGCCCAATTTATCCACTTCTATCACCATTTTCCATGGCATGAAGAAGTGTGGTTGAAACCAGTATCCGATCAA
Organism: uncultured Fluviicola sp.; assembly: GCA_964427665.1. Taxonomy (GTDB): domain Bacteria; phylum Bacteroidota; class Bacteroidia; order Flavobacteriales_D; family Crocinitomicaceae; genus Fluviicola. The sequence goes on from CAYRVL010000087.1 coordinate 2,034, forward strand.
ATTTCAACTATCCGTTGCGCGCTGCAGTATCCTATTGACGCGTATTGGAATGAACATTATGATTTTGGTAAACTGCGAAAGTCAAGTAAAGGAATGAGTCGTAGTTCCATGAACGGTATTTTGATCAATAGTCTTCCGCTTTTTCTATGGATGTTGGCAGACCGCTTGCATGACGAGCAATTCCGCGAAGCTGCAGTGGAGTTGTGGCATCAATTACCTGCAGAAAAAAACGAGGTGATTTCCAAATGGAATTCGGTTAACATTACTCCAAATAACGCTTTTCAATCGCAAGCCTTATTGGAGCAAATGCAGCTTAGGTGCACGAAAAAAAGATGCCTATCTTGCATGATCGGTCAAGTGCTTCTAAAAAATCAATAAATTTGTTAGGATCAAACAAGGAGATACATGAGAACCCTGCAAAAAATTGCTTTTTTCTTCGAGATGCGTTCTTTTGGCGTGTGCTCGTGGTGGGCTCAAAAATTAGGGATCCAAACCAACAAGGTGCGCCTAGGTTTTTTATACGCTACCGTCATTGGACTGGGGTCTCCGCTGATTCCGTATTTGATCATGGCTTGGATCCTGGAACACAAGCACTATTTCAAAATGAAGCCTAAAAAACGCTCTATCTGGGAGTTATAAATATGCACAAAATTCTGATCACCGGTTCCAATGGTCTTTTAGGACAAAAGATCGTCAAACGCTGTATCAAGCACCATATTCCTTTTTTGGCAACTTCCAAAGGAGAGAATCGAAATCCGGATTGTCCGACTGCGAATTACCGTTCGTTGGATATCACGGAAGAAGCGGCAGTACACGCTTTGGTTTCCGAATATTGCCCAACAGCGATCATCCATACTGCAGCGATGACGAATGTGGATCAGTGTGAAACAGATCCTGAGGGCTGTGAAGCGATCAACGTTTCCGCAACACGCTATTTGTTTGAAGCAGCAAAAAATTGTCAAGCACACTTCGAATTGGTCTCTACAGATTTCGTGTTCGACGGTCAGCATGGACCGTATGCAGAAACAGATCCCGTGAATCCACTCAGTGTATATGCGCGCTCGAAAGTAGCAGCAGAAAACATTTTATTGAATGACAACTACACCGATTGGTCTATTTCCAGAACGATCATCGTGTATGGAACCGGTCACGGCCTGTCGCGCTCCAATATGGTACTCTGGGCCTTAGATGCCTTGCCGAAGAATCAGGAAATGAAATTGGTGAATGATCAGTTCCGCGCGCCTACTTGGGCTGATGATCTGGCTTACGGATGCGTGGAGATCGTGCTGCGCGAACAAACCGGGATTTTCCATCTAAGCGGACCTGAAACACTTTCAGTTGACAGTATCGTGCGCCGCATTGCTCAAACCATTGGTATCGATGAGCCGAACATTTCCGTTATTTCATCCGATACCTTGAACCAGGCTGCTAAAAGACCTCCAAGAACAGGTTTTGTATTGGATAAAGCCCGGAACTTATTGGATTTTCAACCCAAAACTCTGGAAGAAACCATTCCGATCTTGCTTCGAGAATTGAACGGGTAGATCCATCAATCACAATCACCATGCAACACGAACACTATTCTAAATCTACAACACGAGGCATCCTGCTTTTGGCTGGAGTTCTGATCGTGGTTTTTGTGCTTCCGGATCTGTGGGCTTATTTTCAGCCGGAAAAGCCGATCAAGATCACCGCTTGGAATGATCAGTTAGAACAGGATTTGGATCGACTGGAAAAAAATGCAGGTGAAAATCAACGTTATCGCAATCGACGAGAAAAATACAGCCGACCGCCCGCTAAATTCGACCCGAATGTGTATACCATCGAGCAATGGATGGACTTGGGTTTATCCGAGAAACAAGCAGCAGTCATTCTGAAATTTACCCGCTACGGAATTCGTTCGAACGAGGACCTCAAACGCATTTTTGTGATCGATGAAAAATTATTCGCGTTGATCAAAGATTCCACCGTTTACAGTGATGTGAAACGCGAAGATCACCCAAAAGCTTCCAAAGAGTTCGAAATGCCCAAAATTACCTTGGTGGATATCAATACGGCAAGCATCGAAGAATTGCAACAAGTAAAAGGAGTGGGGCCCTTTTTTGCGAAACAGATCGTAAAATACCGGGATGCCCTGGGAGGTTTTCATGACGAACGCCAATTACTGCAAGTGTGGAAAGTGGACGAAGAAAAATTTGCATCCTGGAAACCATATATTTACACGTCAGGTGAGATCAAAAAATTATCCTTGAACAAAGCCACCCTCGAAGAATTGGAAGCTCATCCGCTTATTTCTTGGAATTTGGCAAATTCTATCGTAAAATTGCGCCTCCAAAATGGACCATTCAAACGAGTTGAGGATGTGAAACGTTCGGCATTGATGAACGAGCAACTCTTCGAAGAATTGAAATGGTATTTAAGCGTACAAGAATGATACAAGAAAGAGTAATGTCAGCTATTCGCGATGTAGCTGATTTCCCGAAGCCGGGGATCATGTTCAAAGACATCACACCGATCATGTTGGACCCAAAGTTGTCAACAGACATCGTCGATTACCTGGCAGCTCTGTACAAAGATCAAGGAATCGATAAAATTGCCGGAATCGAAAGTCGGGGATTTTTATTTGGTTACCCGGTAGCCATGAAACTTGGAATTCCCTTCGTTTTGATCCGTAAAGCCGGAAAATTGCCCTACCACAAATTGTCTTATGCGTATGATCTGGAATATGGTTCGGCTACGATCGAGATCCACGTGGATGCGGTAAAAGAAGGCGAGCGCGTTTTGATCCACGATGATTTGTTGGCTACGGGCGGATCCGCTGCTGCTGCCGCTGAATTGATCAAGAAGTGTGGTGGAGAGATCGCCGGGTTCAATTTCTTGGTTGAACTTGGATTTTTAAATGGCGCAGAAAAATTGAAAAAGTACAGCGATAATATTACTAATTTAGTGGGCTATTAATCGAAAAATAAACAAATCAGTTAGTTAACGGACACCCCAAAACTGTTAAACATGAACTTCGAAAAAAACGAAAATCAATTGATGATCGCGCAAATGGTGCGTGACTTCGCGGAGAGAGAAATCCGCCCAAACATGAATCAATGGGATGCTGAGGAGCATTTTCCGGTTGATGTAATGAAAAAAATGGGTGAACTGGGATTGTTAGGAATTTACATCCCGGAAGAATATGGAGGTAGCGGTTTCGGCTATTTCGAATATGCAACAGCCTTGATGGAATTGGGCCGCGTTTGTGGTGGGATCGGTTTAAGTGTTGCCGCTCATAATTCCTTGTGTACCGGACACATTTACTACCACGGTAACGAAGAACAAAAGAAAAAATACTTACCAAAATTGGCATCCGGTGAATGGATCGGTGCATGGGGATTGACAGAGCCAAACACTGGTTCAGATGCCATGCGTATGAAATGTACCGCAGTAAAAGATGGCGATCATTGGGTGATCAACGGAGCAAAGAACTGGATCACACACGGTCTTTCAGGAGATGTGGCTGTTGTCTTGATCCGTACAGGAGAATTATTGGATTCAAACGGAATTACAGCGTTCATCATAGAAAAAGGTACTCCGGGATTCTCTGCAGTGAAGATCAAGGATAAATTAGGAGTGCGTGCTTCTGAAACCGCTGAGTTGATCTTCGACAATGTACGCGTGCACGAATCACAAGTGATCGGTGAAGTGGGTCAAGGTTTCAAACAAGCCATGCATATCTTGGATGGTGGTCGTATTTCAATCGCTGCATTGTCTTGCGGAATTGCACGTGGAGCGTACGAAGCATCCGTGAAATATGCGAAAGAGCGTGAGCAGTTCGGACAGCCGATCGGGAAGTTCCAGGCAATCGGATTCAAGTTGGCTGACATGGCTACGGAAGTAGAAGCGGCAGAATTGTTGACATTCCAGGCGGCAGATATGAAGAACCGCGGTGTACGTATGACCACACAAGGGGCTTTTGCGAAGTACTTTGCTTCCGAAGTTTCCGTGAAATGTGGGAACGAAGCCGTTCAGATCATGGGTGGTTACGGATTCACGAAAGAGTATCCGGCCGAGAAGTTCCTGCGTGATGCGAAATTGATGACCATCGGTGAGGGAACCTCTGAAATTCAGAAGTTGGTAATTTCCCGTGAATTGTTGAAGTAATCGGGATTTGGGCAGAGGTAAAATATTTTTTAAATCTTCAGTGTTAATTAAAAAAAGTATTTCTATCTTTGCGCTCCATTAATAAAGCATCTAATAGAATTAAGATATGTTGATTATTCCAGTTAAAGAAGGAGAGAACATCGAAAGAGCTCTTAAGAAGTACAAGAAGAAGTTTGACAAAACGAACGTGATGAAAGAATTGCGTCGTCGCAAGGAATTCGAAAAACCGTCGGTAACTGATCGTCAGTCTCGTATTCGTGCAGCTTATGCTCAGAAAATGAAGTCTCAGGAATTATAGGAATAATTCTCTAGAAAATTTAGAAAAGGAGTTCAGCAATGAGCTCCTTTTTTTTGGAACTTTTTTCTTGGTTTTACGTTAATCCTTGCAATGGATGTGGTTAAGAATATAGGAGTTTTTTTGCATTACCTCGCGATAGAGCGACGCTATTCGCAACACACCCTGCTGGCATATGAGGAGGATTTGGCGCAATTCATTCAGTTCGCTCAGTTGACCTTGGTCGCTGACCTCTCAGAAGTCAATCATCAACTTGTTCGCGCCTGGGTTGTACAGTTGGTGGAAAGCGATATATCCAATCGGACCGTGAGTAGAAAATTGAGTAGTTTGCGTTCCTATTTTAAATGGTTGAAAGCGGAAGGCGTGATAGAAGTAAATCCGATGTCGCGTGTACGCGCTCCAAAAGTGGAAAAACGCTTGCCGCAATTCATTAAAGAAACAGAATTTACATCAGAACGCATAGAGCCGTTGTTCAGTAATGATTTTGATGGTATCCGGGATCGTTTGATGGTAGAAATGTTTTATCAAACTGGAATTCGTTTGTCGGAGTTGTTGAATTTAGAGGAAAAGAATATTCACGCCGACCATATTAAAGTATTGGGGAAACGCAACAAGGAGCGCATTGTTCCGATCGGAAAGGAGTTGTTTTCTTTGATACAAAACTATCGTTCCGGGAAGCCAAAAGCAGGAGATAGCCAAAATTTGTTATTTGTAAAGCGAGATGGCAAAAAATGTTCAGCAAAGTTTGTTTACAGGAAAATTAATAGCTACCTTGGAAGTGTAACGACACAGCAAAAGAAAAGTCCGCATGTATTACGTCACACCTTTGCGACACACATGTTGAACAGAGGTGCGGGGCTGGAAACACTAAAAGACCTAATGGGTCATGCTAGTCTCTCAGCTACGCAGGTATACACGCACAATTCATTTGCTCAAATAAACTCAATTTATTCACAGGCTCACCCGCGTGGGCGCAAAACGTAAACGTCATGGACATCAAGGTGCATTCAATTCATTTCAAGGCTGATCAAAAGTTGATCGATTTCATCAATGAAAAAGTGAACAAGTTGCAATTGTTTTTCGATCAGATCATCGTGAGTGAGGTGTTTTTGCGATTAGATAAGCATTCTGAAAAGGAAAATAAAATAGCAGAGGTGAAAATTTTGATTCCGGGGAAGGAGTTATTTGCCAAAAAACAATGCAAAACATTTGAAGAGGCAGCAGATTTGTGTATAGATGCGCTAAAATCTCAAGTAAAAAAGCATAAAGAGAAACAATTGAGTTAGTGCTGAAAATGAAAAAGTTAGAAAGGGCGGAGAATATCCGTCCTTTTTTTGATGAAAAAAAAATATTTTTTTTTGCTTGTATCGCTTGCAGGTAATCATTTCTTTACTACATTTGCAAACCCAAACGGGAAAACACAGAGAAAAGTTCTTTAAAATATTGATACCAAATTTTCAGTGCCGGTGTAGCTCAGTTGGCTAGAGCAGCTGATTTGTAATCAGCAGGTCGGGGGTTCGAATCCCTCCACCGGCTCACATTGGAAGGGGAGATACTCAAGCGGCCAACGAGGGCAGACTGTAAATCTGCTGACTATGTCTTCGCAGGTTCGAATCCTGCTCTCCCCACTGAAAACAAAAATGAATTATAAGCGGGAGTAGCTCAGTTGGTAGAGCGTCAGCCTTCCAAGCTGAGGGTCGCGAGTTCGAATCTCGTCTCCCGCTCAATAAGAAAATTCGGATATCTTTGTTTTAAGTATTTTTGCCGGTGTAGCTCAGGGGTAGAGCGCTTCCTTGGTAAGGAAGAGGTCACGAGTTCAAATCTCGTCATTGGCTCACAGAGGGATTCACTCATGGGTAATGGGTGAAATTTTGTATTAGTAAGAATAAAGTTTATTAACTACGTAACAAATAAAACAAATGGCTAAGGAAAGTTTTAATCGTTCCAAACCGCACGTTAACATTGGTACTATCGGTCACGTTGACCACGGTAAGACTACGTTAACAGCTGCAATTTCAAGTGTATTAGCGGCTAAAGGATTGGCTGCTGTTCGTGATTTCTCTTCAATTGACAACGCTCCTGAAGAAAAAGAACGTGGTATTACAATTAATACATCACACATTGAGTACGAAACTCAGAACCGTCACTACGCACACGTTGACTGTCCAGGTCACGCCGACTACGTAAAGAACATGGTTACTGGTGCTGCTCAGATGGATGGTGCTATCTTGGTAGTTGCTGCTACAGATGGTCCGATGCCTCAAACTCGTGAGCACATCCTTCTTGGTCGTCAGGTAGGTGTTCCTCGTTTGGTTGTTTTCATGAACAAAGTGGACATGGTAGACGATCCAGAATTGTTGGAGCTTGTTGAAATGGAAGTTCGTGAATTGTTGTCTTTCTACGATTACGATGGTGACAATGCACCAGTTATCAAAGGATCTGCTTTGGGTGCTTTGAACGGTGAGCCACAATGGGTTGCTACTGTTGAAGAATTGATGGACGCAGTTGATAACTACATCGAATTGCCTCCACGTGACGTTGATAAGCCATTCTTGATGCCGGTTGAAGACGTATTTACGATCACTGGTCGTGGTACTGTAGCAACAGGACGTATCGAAACTGGAGTTATCAACTCTGGAGATCCAGTTGAGATCTTGGGTATGGGTGAAGAGAAATTGACTTCTACTGTAACTGGGGTTGAGATGTTCCGTAAGATCTTGGATCGTGGAGAAGCTGGTGATAACGTAGGTTTGTTGTTGCGTGGTATTGAGAAATCTCAAATCAAGCGTGGAATGGTTATCTGTAAGCCAGGTTCAACTAAGCCACATGCTGACTTCAAAGCTGAGATCTACGTATTGAAGAAAGAAGAAGGTGGTCGTCACACGCCATTCCATAACAAATACCGTCCACAGTTCTACTTCCGTACGACTGACGTTACAGGAGAGATCTTCTTGACAGACGGACGTGAAATGGTTATGCCAGGTGATAACGTAACTATTAATGTTAAGTTGATCGTACCGGTAGCAATGGATAAAGGTCTACGTTTCGCAATCCGTGAAGGAGGACGTACAGTAGGTGCTGGTCAGGTTACTGAAATTATCGCTTAATACTTCATCGAAGTAAAAATAATCGAAAGAAGGGGAGTTTGTCTCCCCTCTTTTTTGCGGGTGTAGCTCAGCTGGTAGAGTAGTGGTCTCCAAAACCATTGGTCGTGGGTTC
>CAYRVL010000088.1:0-9535 GCA_964427665.1 uncultured Fluviicola sp.
AATCACAATAAGGATTATTCCGTTGTGAAAACATTTGGGTTGCCTCTTGTCCATAATCAGGAGGCATTTTTTTGCTTAAATGTTTCATGAGTTCCTTTGCGAAAAAGTAGAAACTGGGCGAATGAAACATAAGTGCCTTGACTATTTTCAAGACTTTTATTTTCGTAAACCAACCTTGTCGAAATGATCAAGAAAATCCTCAAAACACTATTCTTAGGAACGATAAAAATTGCTTTTGTCGCCTACGTGTTGGTTGGCTTTACGATCGGTATTTTACATGCTGAAAAAGTAGTGGAAGGAAAATCTTGGATGTGGTACTTCACGGTCCCTTATTTTGCAGGTCGTGGTATGGGTTATGGCTTTTTTATTTATGTAGGAATTGTGACGATGATTATCCTCTTAATCCGATTATTCAACTACCTGTTTATAACACTTCCGGAAAGAAAACAACAACGGGGTGATCGCTAAGTGTTAATTCGAAATGCGCAACAAATTACTGCCGTCCCATTGACAGCGGTATCCCCGAAGTCCCCATTCTGAATTGGCCATGGGTGAGCCATCGTATAAGGAAAACGTTGCATCCGAACACGGATCATCCAATTGTAAGAAATTGTCTTCATTGGGAGTCAAGCCAGTACTACAGGTTCCTTCCGGATCTGTTGGGCTTTGGCGTTCCCAGGCAACGAACTCATCAAAGGATCTGCGGTAAACGATGATGCCTTTTAAACCGCCGTTCACATACGCCCAACCTCCCGTCCCGGTAAGTGGTTGGTAAGATGGAAGACTCAAGTCAATTTGAAAATCAAACGGGATACTTGGAACCGGATGATTTCTTTCTTTCCTGCAACCGGAAAAAATTACCAGTGTCAAAAGCAGAAAAATATGTAATTTCAAACGTTCCATGCTGTGGATTTGTGACTATGAAGATACAAACGTTTTTTTATACCTGTTTATTGTTGCTGACATTTCAGTTAACCGCTTGCAGAAGTGCATCGCCGGATAAAGCACCTGCAACAGTGGAGGAAGCGGAAAAACAATTAGCGAAAAAGCGCAAGAAAGAAGCAAAAGCATCGAAGCGTGAATTGCGGAAGGCAAAAAAGGAGTTCTGGAAACGCCAATCAAAAACAGCGCGAAAAAGTGTCAAAAAGAACGCACGCCGTCAGCGCAAGATCGAACGACAGAAAAAACGCCAAGGCGAATACAATTGGGAAGACCAAAAGCGCTGGGAAGGAATGAGATAATTTATAATTGAAAAGTGAGAATTGAAAAGTGAAAAGGTGAATTTTTCTTTTACATTTTCAATGCCTGATTCTTGCGCTGGATAAACAATTTCTCTCTCCAGTTATCCGCTTCTTCTTCTTTCAACAAACCTAATTTCTTCAGGTAATGCGTTGTCTTTTCGAACGCCAACGGATATTCGATTCCTTTGTAGTTCCAATCGGTTTCTGAAAGCCATTTTTCTACTTGATCCATGCGCAAGTTGTATCTCCAAGAAATGATCTCTACAGCATCCGGATCGTTTTTCACTTCCAAGGCTTTTTCGTTGACGATGTCGCACATCAGATCGAGTAATGCACCATATTTTTCAGCTATTTCACTGCGTACTGCGATCACGAAACAGGGCCAAGGTGTTACCACATCACCAACGTAGCGGCATTTTCCTTGTTCCACAAACGGGAAGGTGGTATATTTTTCCCACAAAAAAGCTTGTGCTTCATTGTTTTCCAAGGCCCACAAACCTCCGTAAACATCCCCGACCACATTGAATTTCAGACTATCTAAAGACCAACCATGCTGATCAGCCATCACGTATGCCATGAGATGAGATCCGGATCCGTAGCGCGAGATGGCAAAAGTTCCATTTTCAACATTCTGAGTCGATTGAATAGAGCTATGTACCGGAACGTGCACGCCCCAATGTAACGGTGAAACCACGTATACTTGTAGGATCTTCGCATCGAGACCTTCAAGGATGCTTTTGGTGATTCCTTCGGTCAACAAAACGGCAATGTCAATCGAACCGGTTTCGAGTCCTCGGATCATTTGTCCGGTTCCACCACTCATATCTGCCCAGTGCAGGTTCAAGCCGATCTCTTGAAAACGACCTTCTTCGATTGCCAATCTCCATGGTAAATTGAAATGCTCCGGTACGCCTCCGATCTTTAATCCAATTGGTGTCATAAGTGTGAAAATTGCATGGTGTATAAACGGTTGTACAAGCCGTTTTGTTTCAATAATTGTTCGTGGTTGCCTGTTTCTTTTACTTCGCCTTTATCCAATACAACGATCATATCTGCTGCTTGAATGGTGGATAAACGGTGTGCGATAACTATGGAGGTTCTTCCGTTTGTCAATTTTTCCGTTGCGCGCTGAATCAATGCTTCTGATTCGTTATCCACGGAGGACGTGGCTTCATCCAGAATTAGAATGTGTGGATTGTATACGTACGCGCGGATGAAGGCCAATAATTGTCGTTGTCCCACCGAAAGCACGCCACCGCGTTCGCCGACTTCATAATCGTATCCACCCGGCAAGTTTTCAATGAAACTATCGGCTCCCACAGCTTTGGCCGCTTCTATGACTTGTTCACGCGTGATCTCAGGATTTCCAAGCGTGATGTTGTTGTGGATCGTATCGGAAAACAAGAATACATCCTGTAGTACCACAGCGATGTTCTTGCGCAAGGTGCCCATTTCAATATCGCGCAATTCGGTTTTTCCGATAAAAATTTCTCCCCCTTGGTATTCGTAGAAGCGACTCAAAAGATTGACGATCGAAGTTTTCCCTGCACCGGTTGCTCCCACAAAAGCCACGGTTTTTCCAGCTTGAATGTGTAGGTTGATATGACGCAGAACCGGTTCGTTTTCGTTGTATCCGAAAGAAACATCTTTAAAAACGACATCTTGTTGGAAATCAATATGGGTTTCAGCCCCGGATTCTTGCACGTGATCGTCCATGTCCAGCACTTCAAATACGCGTTCAGCGCGCACTACGCCACGTTGCAGGATATTGAATTTATCTGCTAACATGCGGATCGGCCTGAATAACATCTGAATATACATCGTGAAACTCAGGATCTTGCCGAATAGTTGTGGATCAGTAACATCCATTCCTGATACATAAAATGCTCCCCAAACGATGATCAAAGCTTGCGAAAATGAAGACAAGAACTCGACAACCGGAAAGAAGATGGAAAAAGCCCAAACAGCATTGATATGTGCCTGTCGATGTACGCGATTGGCTTCTTGAAATCCATCGAATTCCTGCTTCTCACGACCAAAAAGTTGTACGATATTCATGCCTGTTAAACGCTCCTGAACAAAGGTGTTTAGTCGACTCACGGCAGAGCTTTCCTGTTGGAACGAACGACGCATAGCACGCGCAAAAATTCGGGTTGCCAAGATCAACAGTGGAACCGGTATCAAAGCAATTAGGGCTAATTCCCAATTGATCACGAACATCACAATGAGTACCACGATCAAGGTTAGAAGATCACCCAAAATGTCGATCAAACCGGAGGAAAACACCTCAGAAATGGCTTCAATATCCGATACGACACGCGTCACTAAATTACCAACCGGTGTTTTATCAAAATAACGCATTCGGAAAGTTGTCAAATGTCCGAATACCTTTTTGCGGATATCGCGAATGACGGATTGTGCGAGAAGATTGGAAAAATAAGATCCAGCAAACTGGAGTAAAGCTTCCATCAGTAATAGGAGTCCGATGATCAAGGTCCAGAACAGGAAGGTGTCTTTATCCGGATTGTCGATGACATGTTCTTGTACCACCGAACCGATCAGTACAGGTCGAGCCGGACCAATCAATGCCAGCGCAATCGTGCAGAAAAATGCCAAGAATAACAATCCGCGATAGGGGCGTGCAAAACGCAATAATCGTTTGAAAATTCGGGTATCCAATTTGGTTTGACTCGCCATGGGTACAAAATTACTGCTTCGCGAGCGGATTTCACACGAATTATTTGTCTTTTTCACATTTCTTGACGCTTTCTATCATGGAAGATTTTAATAAAATCCGTTTATTTGTGAAACCCTCCCGGAAAGGCAGGAAAACCAATGTAAACTTGATACCAGAATGATCGTACACAACATCAGTCAAACGCCTTCGATCTTCAATTCTTACTTAGCAGAATTGCGCGATTGCGATATTCAAAAAGATCCTTTACGTTTTCGAAAGAATTTAGAACGTATTGCAGAGATCATGGGGTATGAGTTGAGTAAGCATTTCGAATTTGAATCGCAGGTGGTAACCACACCTTTGGGGGAGGCCGAATCTTCGGTGATCAAAGCTCAACCAGTGTTGGCGACCATTCTACGAGCTGGTTTGGCGATGCACCAAGGTTTATTGCATGTGTTCGATCGTGCGGAATCGGCGTTCATTTCGGCTTACAGAAAACATACGACAGCCGAGGATTTTGAGATCCAGGTAGAATACATGGCGGCACCGGCGATCGATGGTAAAACGGTGATTATCTCCGACCCGATGTTGGCAACTGGCAGTTCCATGGTTATGGTTTACAAGGCCTTATTGCAACAAGGAAAACCGGCCAAAGTTCATATTGTTGCTGCAATAGCAGCTCCAGAAGCATTGGATTATTTAAAGCGCCATTTACCGGAAACGGTGACGGTATGGATCGGTGCATTGGACCGTGAATTGACAGCGCAGTCTTACATCGTGCCAGGTTTGGGCGATGCAGGTGATTTGGCTTACGGTGTAAAATGTTAAAGAAATGGATTGGGCAACATACCTTGGCTTTTTTGGCCTATCAATGATCAAGTTCTTGTTTGCGCCGTTTGGCGGTCCGCATGCAGGATTGAATTTTTTAGAAACCTATTTGAGTTGTATCGCAGGAGCCATTTTTTGCGCATTCATCTTTTATTTCTCAGCGGAGTTCTTCTTGATCCGCGCTCACAAAAAACGTCAGGCACAGATCGCTGCTGCAAAAGCATCCGGAGTGGAATTGAAGCGAAAGAAAGCCTTTACGCGCGCGAATAAATTGATCGTTTGGATCAAACGTCGTTTCGGCATTGTTGGGGTTTCTATGTTTGCGCCGCTTTTTCTATCTGTACCGATTGGTACGATCATTTCTGCAAAATTTTATGGTAAGGATAAGCGCACATTTGTGTTGATCCTTTTTGGAATTGTCATGAATGGCGCGATTACCACATCTTTGGCATTTGGCGCATTTCATTTATTCTGATGAAAGTACGCCAGCTATTTTTTGATCTGGATCGAACGCTTTGGGATTTTGAAACCAATTCAAAAGCTGCACTTCAGCACTTGTACGACTCGTTAAGTCTAGGCGATACAATTGAGCATTTCTTTCATTTTCACCACACCTATATTCGAATAAATGCTGATTTATGGCAATTGTATGGCAAAGGCAAGTTGACGAAAGAAGATTTACGTGATCAGCGATTTGTGAAGGCACTCGCCCATCATGGGATTCACGATACGCAGTTGGCTCAAAAGATGAGTGACGGCTATATTTCAATCTCTCCCCGACAAACGAATTTGTTTCCTGGGGCTGTGGAGATGTTAGAACAATTGAAAAAGGAGAAGTACCGTATGCACATCATTACCAACGGATTTCGGGAAGTGCAATTCATCAAACTGGAGAACAGTGGTATTCGTCACTTTTTTGATATGGTGCTGTGTAGTGAAGATATTGGTGTAACGAAACCGCACCGACAGATCTTCGATGAAGCTTTGAAACGGACACATTGCCAAGCCAATCATGCAGTAATGATAGGCGACGATTGGAAGGCAGATATTCATGGAGCATTGAACGCAGGGTGGACAGCGATCCATTTCGATCCGGAAAGTAAGTTCAAAAAAGAAAGAGACTTGCCGCGTGTGAGAAGTTTGGATGAATTACCTGAAGTGATCAATTGTTTACCGATCGTATGCTAATGTTCAGGGAAGCTTGAAATGTTCCAACAAGGCTCGATTGTAGTCTTTAGAAAAGGTCATCAATGCGTCGTGTTTAGCTTTTGGATGTGTCACCCAGCGTGCTAGTGGATAATCACGATGTAATTTTTCACCGACCTCTACTGGAATTACTCCATCGCGTTTTCCCCAATATAAAAGCACTTTAGTAGAATTCAGTTCATAGTTTTTACCCACATAACTAGTCGCAAACTTTTCTAAATGATCTATTTGTTTGCGCTTCGTGTCAGCATTGGTCGTAAAAATGAAGGTAGACGCTTTTTTGCGGATCGTACTCGGTAGTGGCGGTGCTGACTTCCCGTACACAGCATCGAAGAACTCGTGCATTTCTTTTTTGGTTCTTGGACTTAATAGTTGTTCGAAATGCGTCAAATCGCGACTCGCAACGATACTGTCTGCCATGTGTTTTGTGAAATGCTTCACCGGACTATTGCAAATAGCCAAACGATCGGTCCATTCGGGATATAAGTCGTGAAAGGTAGCCACAACCAGCCCACCATAACTGAATCCAACCAGATTCACCGGTTGCTTGATGTTCAGTTCCTTCAAGGCTAAATAAATGGCTTGCGCTTGAATTTCCGGAGAAAAAGAATGCGTTGGATTGGAGCTGCCAGCATAGCCAACCAAGTCCGGAATGATCAATTGAAAATCACCTGCAAAAGGTTTTAATTGGTTTTTCCATTGACCGATACCATTCAGTCCCATTCCATGAACGAATACCAGAATTGGTTTTTTGGCATTTAGTTTTTGAGGAAGCCAAACGTGATAGTCTGAACACGCTAAATGCAAAATCGTGTCTTTCAAACCGAGTTTTCGAGCTAGTTTTTCAGCATTTTTTTGCGCTTTATCTGCAAACCACCAATGATCCTCTTTGTCAGTTCCTTCTTGAAATCCAACCAGTACGAAAAAGGCAATGGCGAAAGATGCGATCAACCAGTTTCTTCCTGTTCTAGCGCGTTCTCGGTTCAAAGTCCTGTAATTACTTTTGACGCAATTGGCGCAAACGCTCAAAAAGTACCATTCCAGCAGCGACACCTACATTTAAAGAGGAAATCGTTCCAGCCATGGGAATGCTGACACGTGCATCGGCCATTTTCATGATGTCATTCGAAATTCCATCTTCTTCAGATCCCATGATAATTGCGGTTGGTCCGAAGAATGAATAGTTCTCTACTGATATCTTTGTTTTTTCTGTACAAGCAACGATCTGAAATCCACTTTGTTGCAAATAGAATAAGCTTTCTTTCAAAAGGTCTGTCTTGCAAACCGGAATGGCATTCAATGCACCTGCCGAAGTTTTAACCGCATCTGCCGTAATGAGCGCACCGCCTTTTGCAGGAACTAAAATCGCATCAACTCCCATACAAGCAGCTGTTCTGGCGATACCACCAAAATTCCGCACGTCTGTTATCCGATCAAGTACCAACACACAAGGCTCTTTTCCTTCCGCTAACCACTGATCGCACAACGCTTCAATGTTTTGATAGGCGATCGGGGAAACAAATGCAACAACTCCTTGATGATTGTTAACCGTTAATTTGTTCAGTTTTTCAACTGGTACGTATTGCAATTGATACTCTTTTCCGGTCAACTCCGTGCGCAACTCATCGAAAAGCGCTTTGTCGATTCCTTTTTGGATCAGGATCTTATTGATTTCTGCATTGTTGCGAATGGCTTCAATCACGGCGCGAATTCCATAAATGATGTCCTCTGCATCCGCTTTCGGTTTGCGCTCAAAAGATCGCGTATTTTCGGAACGCTGAATTTTCCCGCTGCGTTCTCCGCGGTTTGGACGATCATTATACATGGAATTCAAATGTTATTTCAATTTCTGGATGCACAGAGTGTGCTACGGGGCATGCTTTTCCGGCACGAATCACGTGTTCGGCAGTTTCTTGATTCCAATTATTTCCGGATAGGTCATAAGAGATCACGATTTCCGTAATACGTCGCGGACCACTTCCCATGACTTTGGTAACGGTGGCTTCAGCGTGCGTGAACGGGATTTCACGCTCATTGCAGTAGATACCCATGATCGTGATCATGCAGGATGCGTATGCGGTTGCGACCAGATCCGTGGGGGAGAACTTTTCTCCTTTCCCCTTGTTATCCACAGGAGCATCAGTCAAAATGGTAGTTCCAGAGGCGATGTGTGTACATTCAGTGCGCAGATCTCCCAAGTATTTTACGATTGCTGTTGCCATAATTTATAAAAAGCATACGAAGTTAAGGTTTATTTGGTAGAGTTGCGAAAGGCAAGTTGGATGGGTAGTGGAATAATGGTTTGTAGGGAGGTTGGTTGTTATGAAAATTGGATGAGTGGAGGGGTGCTCGTGCGTGCGTCAAAATAGCTAAAGTAAAGTTAAACACCCGTCTAGGGTTGTAAACCCTAGAAGAAAAAGCACCCTAGTTTTGTCGTCAAATGCCAACTATTGACCGGTTTTAAAACTTTTCATTTCGTTTATTAAATGTCAATTAAGTCTTTATTCCTAATTTTGAATTTACACAGAGTCTGAAAAGCTTCCGATATGTCCGAAGAAATCACAACGAACGAGAATTCAATTCGCATTAAAAAACCAAAATGGTTGCGTGTAAAATTGCCAACAGGCGAAAATTACCGGAAGGTGCGCGCATTGGTTGATGAACATAAACTGCACACGATCTGTGAAAGTGGTTCTTGTCCGAACATGGGGGAATGTTGGGGAGAGGGAACAGCAACGTTCATGATCCTAGGAAACATTTGTACCCGTTCTTGTGGTTTCTGTGCTGTGCAAACCGGTCGCCCGGATGCTGTGGATGAGTTTGAACCAGGAAAAGTGGCCCATTCGATCAAGACGATGGGAATCAAACACGCGGTAATCACTTCGGTGGATCGCGATGATCTGAAAGATGGAGGGGCAAGTATTTGGGTACAAACCGTGAAAGCGGTGCGTCACCAAAGTCCGGGTACGACCATGGAAACCTTGATTCCGGATTTTGCCGGTAAATGGGAAAACTTGCAACAGATCATTGATGTAGCTCCTGAAATTGTTTCACACAACTTGGAAACAGTGCGCCGATTGACCAAAGCTGTGCGTATTCAAGCAAAATACGACCGCAGTTTGGAGGTCTTGTTCCGATTGAAAAAAGGAGGGATGCGAACAAAGTCAGGAGTGATGCTAGGTCTAGGTGAAACGGAAGAAGAGATCGTTGAAACGATGCAGGATTTGCGAGCAGTAGGTGTGGATATTCTTACCTTGGGGCAATATTTGCAACCCACGCCAAAGCACTTACCAATCGCTGAGTTTGTTACTCCGGAGCGCTTCGCAAAATACGAGCAGTTAGGCTTGGAAATGGGCTTCCGTTTTGTGGAGAGCGGGCCATTGGTGCGTTCAAGCTACCACGCTGAGAAGCATATTTTTGAGTTGTAAGGGACGGATTTGCTTAGCAAATTCGAAATGTTGTATCGTTTGAAATTTGCAACTTTCGAACTTTGCTAAATTCAAACAGTTTTAATGAATTCGATTTAGTTTATCGAATTATCGAATTATCGAATTATCGAATTATCGAATTATCGAATTATCGA
>CAYRVL010000089.1:0-3104 GCA_964427665.1 uncultured Fluviicola sp.
GCTTCTTTTCCAACTTTGCTGATGATACTGTCGAATGGATCGTTGCCGCGCGCTAAAGATTGCACCACGATCGCCGAAGATTGTACCCCAACGTTTCCACCCATCGCTGTAATCAGCGGGATGAAAAAGGCCAAAGCGGGCAAATGTGAAATGTTTCCTTCGAATTTGGAGATCACTTGTGCGGAAAGAATTCCTCCCAGCATCCCGATCAATAACCAAGGTAAGCGCGCCCGCGAAATACGCCACACACTCGAGTTGGATTCTACTTTTTCCGAGATACCCGAAGCCAACTGGAAGTCTTTGTCTGCTTCTTCTTTGATGATGTCGACTACGTCGTCGATGGTAATGCGACCCACCAATTTGTTCTGCAAGTCGACAACCGGCACCGAAACGAGGTCGTATTTTTCCATCACTTTCGCCACCGTTTCGCTGGAATCGCTCGTTTTTACAGAGATGAGGTTCTTGGCCTGGAACAATTCCCGGATTGGTGTTTTCGGCGAAGCAAACAACAGGCGCTTCAAGGAAAGTACTCCAACCAATTTATTCAGATCGTCAACCACATAGATCGTGTACACTTGTTCCACGTCTTCTGCTTGTCGACGTAATTCTACCAAAGCACGATTTACCGGCCAATCCAATTTTGCCTGGATGAACTCTTTCTGCATAAGTCCCCCGGCGGTATCTTCGTCGTAATTGAGGAGATCCACGATATCGTCTGCGGCATCGTCGTCTTCCATTTGTGAGATAACCTCCTGGATCTTTTCATCCGGTAGTTCTCCCAATATATCTGCGGCGTCATCGGAATCGAGGTTTTCCAGCTGCTCGGCCATTTCCTTAGAGGAAAGGGATGCTAAGAAACGGTCACGGACTTCTTCTTCCAGCTCCATGAGCACATCGGCCTGAACTTCTTCGTCGAGTTGGAAATACAGGAATTTCGCCTGTTCGTTCGACAATTCGTCCATGATCTCTGCGATATCCGCAAAGTGGAGGTCGATGATGTGCTCTTTGATCCATGCGGTATCCTCCGATGTGATAGCCAATCGGATGCGCTCCAGAAAATCTTTGGTCAGTTCGAACCGCATAGCGCTGAATTTTGCTGCAAAAGTAGGGCTTTCCCCGCGTTAAACAAGCAGGTGCCGAAGGGTGTACGTTATTTTTTCGTGAAGGTTTAGGATTGGGACACTTTTCTGTAAAAAAGTCCGAAGTTTCCGGCGAACAATCCGAAGAAGAAGGAAATAAACGTAACGCCGATCTGGGTTTCTAAAGTGTCTTCGATCAAAAACGATGTTGCTGCGATTCCGGCAAAGCACAACCACTCGAACGCGCGCATGCGCAACGCAGTACGAAATACGCTGGTCCAGAGCCAGATAAAAGCAAACAGACCGAAGATTCCCGAGGTGATCCACGTTGTGAGATACTGATTGTGAGACCGGTGGCGATTTTCAGGGAGTAACTTGCTTTTCGTACGCGTATATTCCGCCTGAAACTGATCGTCGATATCTCCGACACCTACTCCAAAGATCCAATTGCGAGCGATGATCGCCTGAGCGGTTTTCCAATATTCGAAGCGTTGAAGCATGGAGTGACCGTTTGGATCTTCCGGATATTGGATCTGGGTTCTCAGGGAATGCAAACGCGCATGCAAACCGCCTTTAGCCAATTCTACCGAGGCGATTCCTTGTTCGATCAGTTTGATCTCTTTGGGACTCAATTGGGAAAATCCCTCGCGATCTTTGCTAAGTCCACGGGAGGTCATGTAGCGCCAAAGCGTATAGTGCACCATGGTTCCTTTTGCATCTTTATCGATGTTGTACCGCAATTTGGAAACGGAATTCCAACAGGAGTCCAATTCTTTGAGTGCAATTTGTGTCAGGATCGGGTAACCATTTTCCCAAGGTGTATCGTAATCGGCATAATATTTTTCGCCGTATTTGGAGACGCGCGGTAGCTCTTCGATGCGTACTTTTTCCGGGATGGGCGCCAGTTCGTTGTAAATCCACCACGTACTTCCTATAAGACAACCGAGGAATAGCAATGTAAAAATGCGTTTAAAAGTGCGCGAACGCAGGTTTCGGATCACGAGAACCATTCCAAGTACACCGATGGTGGTGAAGGCGATGTATCCGGCCACTACTTGCGCAAACCAGGTGTAATAGGCGAACCACACGAACAAGATGACAGCTATCCAGCGATGCGGCAGCTTGCGGATCCACCAGCCAAGTGTGAGTACCGCACCCATCGCGATCAGTAAGGCATAGCGGATATGTGACACAAAGAGTGACAATCCACGAATGTCGTTGTAATGCTTCGGTCCAAACCACTGATTGTAGTAGCCGAAATTTAGCACAGACGTGACAAGAAGACTTCCTAAAAAGGCGATGCACAGCGCGTAGATCCATTTTCGATCTGTGAACGGAAAGGCTACCAAGCCCAAGGGGAGTGCGTAAAGCGGTAATTTCACCCGAAAGTCATGGCCGACATACGCCAAGTTCTCACTCCACGCGATAGAGATCCATTCGATACCAACATACAGGAAGAGCGCGATCAACCACGGATTGTTTTTCCAAGCGATCCAGTAATTCTTGAAATCAGCTTTGAGCAATAAGTTGGCGAAGAGCAACATGGTTCCCAAAGACAGCGGGATCTTACTCCAAGGTAAGCCGATCGCAATAGCCAGACAAGCAATGAAATGAATGATCGCATGTACCGGTTTTCCGGTCAGTTTATCCAGCATAGAAGCGACTTTTCTTCACAAACGCTTATTTCCCCAAAATAGTGTTATACTGTTTCGGGTTGTTCAAAATTTCGATGGCTTTTTGCACATCCGGATCTAATTGAAAAGCTTGTTCAGCACGCCCTTTTTGATAATAGTAACGCGATACGATCTCGTTGGAAAGCAAGTCGTTGATCTCTTCTTTGAATTTCTCCAAGTCGCGTTCTTTGGATGGTGTAACTTTGGAAAGCAAGGCTTCGTATTCGGCTTTTACATCCGCATAATATCCTTCTTCTTCGGCAGTTTTCTTCATTTTTTCCAATTGTTCCTCTGAAGCTGTATTGTATTTGAAGTCTTGTTTCAAAGCAAACTGCTTGAAGGCTTCGTATTC
>CAYRVL010000089.1:3204-9415 GCA_964427665.1 uncultured Fluviicola sp.
ACCAATCCTTTCCCGTAGGATGTAGAACCAACGATCACTGCGCGATCCAAATCTTGTAAACTTCCGGAAACGATCTCGGAGGCGGAAGCAGATCCACCGTCGATCAATACCACCACCGGAATGTTGAGATCTACCGGCTCAGCAGACGTTGCGTATACACGGTTTTCCTCTTCCATGCGACCCTTGGTGGTTACCACCGTTTGTCCTTTTTTCACGAACATGTTCACGATCTTCACCGCTTCGATCAGCAATCCTCCGCCGTTTCCGCGCAAGTCGAGCACCACGGACTTCATGCCTTTCAATTTCAATTGGTCATAGGCAGCACGCACATCGGATGCTGCAGTTTGCGTAAAGCTGTTTAGTTTGATGTAACCGACTTCGGATGTGATCATTCCGGAATACGGAACATCCGGTAATTTGATCTCGTCGCGGGTGATGGAGATGGTTTCGATAGCTCCGTTGCGTTCCACTTTCAAGGTAATGGTTGAACCTTTTGGACCTTTCAATGACGAAGAAACTTCATCAGAAGGCTTGCCTTTCATGTCTTTGTCGTCGATGCTCAGGATCTTGTCGCCTGCTTTCGCTCCCGCTTTTTGTGCCGGATTACCTTCGTAAGGCTCAGCGATGTAGGTGTAATCTCCCATTTTGCGGATCAAAGCGCCAATTCCACCGTACTGACCAGTCGTCATGAGGCGGTAATCTTCCATGTTGGCCTCGTGGTAATAAACGGTGTACGGATCCAGTTCTTTAAGCATGGCATCGATCGCCGTTTTACTCATTTCTCCCGGTTTGATGTCGTCCACGTAGTTCATTTCCAATTGCTGGAAGATCATGTCCATCAATTCCATGGATTTTAGCACCTCGAAGCCGTTGCTTTGTGCTTGAACGTGTTGGATACGAACCGTAGCGGTGCATAAAAGCAAGATCGCCAGCAGCTTGTATAGAGTCTTTGTCGGTTTATTCATTTCTTCGCTATTGAAGTCGTTGTTATGTAAAAATACCAAAGTTTGCCGTGACAAAAATTGATCGGTTGGAAATTATCCCACTAATCGGTGTTAATGGAGCTGTTTTCAAGCTCTTCGTTCAGTTTTCGAAGGAGTTTCAGCCACGCGTGTTCGATGGATGCATAAGTGGGAAGCTCCCGGTCGCGAAACACGATGAGCATACCTGCCTGTATTCCTTTGGCTTGTAATTTTTCGCTGAGTTCCTGCTTGTTCTTGCGGATCACTTCGCGCAGCAAACGTTTGACATAGTTGCGATCATGCGCTCGTTTGAATTGTCGTTTCGGCACGGCTAACACGACTTGAAACGGAACAGGTTCTTGCAAGATCATGGGCAAAAAACGAACGATCAGGGGATAGGCTTTTACCACCTTTCCCGTGCTGTAAAGTTCACCAATCTGCTTTTTGCTGCAGAGTTTGTATGCTTTCCCAAATTGTTCCCCCGCAGTCATCTGAATCGAAATTATTTCGCAGTCCAGCTTGTTCCTTCTTTTGCGTCCTTGATGGTGATTCCGGCTGCAGCCAAACGGTCGCGAATGAGATCTGAAGTTGCCCAATCCTTATTTTCACGTGCCGATTTGCGCATTTCCAGAACCAATTCCATGGCGGCGTTCAATGCTTCGCTGTTGTCACCCGATTCCAGTGTGATCCCCAGTACATCCTGAAAGAAACTGGTCATTTCACGTGTAAGTATAGCTAGATCCTCTGCAGAAATTTGCGCTTTGTTTTCGGCAACGGCATGAATGGTTTTCGCTGCTTCGAACAACTGAGCAATGAGCATGGGCGCATTGAAATCGTCATTCATGGCCTTGTAGAAACTGTTCACCAGTGCCGGAACGTCTACAGTTGATTGCTTGGAAACCGGAAGAGTAGCCAATTTATCCATGGCTTCTTGTAAGCGTGAAAGACCTTTTTCGGCAGCGTTCAAGGATTCAGAACTCAGATCCAAGGTACTGCGGTAGTGCGCCTGCATCATGCAGAAACGGATCACGTGCGGTGCATACGGTTTGTCGAAAACAATAGTTGTTCCCTCTACGATCTCTTTTGGCAAGAAGTAATTTCCGAGTGACTTGGACATTTTCTGTCCGTTCACGTTCAGCATATTGGCGTGCATCCAGTAACGCGCCGGATTGCAACCTAAAGAACCGCAGTTTTGTGCGATCTCATCCTCGTGGTGCGGAAACTTCAAGTCCATTCCACCTCCGTGAATATCGAATTGTGATCCCAGATATTTGGTGCTCATGGCCGTACATTCGATGTGCCATCCCGGGTTTCCATCTCCCCAAGGTGAACGCCAGATCTGCATGTCTTCCGGATTGGCTTTCTTCCAAAGTGCGAAATCCGCAAAAAAGCGTTTTTCATCTTGTGCATTCAGATTGCGCGTTTCTTCTTCCAGTTCCTCCACTTTTCTTCCCGACAAAATGCCGTAGTGGTATTTTTGAGAATATGCGCGTACATCGAAATAAACCGAGCCATTCACCACGTAAGCAAAACCATTTTCGATGATCTGTTCAATGATCTCGATCTGCTCCTGAATGTGTCCGGTAGCCGTTGGTTCGATGGACGGAGGCAACAGGTTGTAAATGCGCTGCAGTTCCTGGAATTTGACGTTGTATTTATAAACGATCTCGAGTGATTGTACTTGTTCCAATCTGGCGGCTTTTCCGATGCTATCTACTGCTTCTCCGGCCGAGTTGGTGATGTGTCCCGCATCTGTAATGTTTCTGACGTACTTCACCTGAAAGCCCAATTTCAATAAATAACGGTAGATCATATCGAAATTGATGAAAGTGCGCATGTTACCCATGTGCGGTTCCGAATACAGTGTCGGACCACACACATACATACCAATACGTCCGGCGTGCAAAGGTTCGAAGCGTTGCTTTTCACCGTTCAAACTGTTGTAAATAACGAGATCGGCGGCAGTTGTATGTAGCTCATTCATGGGGACAAAAACTTTATGTTGCGAAGATAACTAGAAAATACGATTGTAAAGTGGGGTTGTTTTATGACCAGTTCTCAGAAATTTTGAATACTTTCGATCAAAACCATGTTACATGAAACTAGTATCCACCCTGTTCGTTTTGCTACTTGCTTTGAACGGACGAACCCAAACGTTTTCTTCGGCAAAGGAATACAACGATTATATTGTTGATGTTCAGGTGAGTATTGGAGAAAAGATGTTGGCCTTTAACGACATTGTAGGAGATGAAAACTCAACTTTGGAGTACGCGATCAGCGAGTTGAATGCAATCGTAAAATTTGCTGACGATCAAATTGCCAAAGCTTCCAAGATCACACCTTTTGAGAAGAATACAGAATTGAAAGAAAGTGCTTTGGCCTTGTTTCGTTTTTACCGCCTGATCTTGCATGAAGATTACCGCAAGATGGTAACGATCTACTTTGATCCCAATTTGAATGAGGCGTCTCTGGCAGAGATGCAAGCGATCTTGGACGATATTACAGAACGAGAAAAGCCATTGGATGCGCGATTCCAGATAGCACAGGAAGCATTTGCTTCGAAGTACAATTTGGAATTGTTAGAGAACGAATTGCAAGAAGAGATCGATGAGATCAATGAGGGGGAATAAAAAAATCCCTCGGTCGAAAGATCGGGGGATTTTTGTTCGTAGTAAGTAGTTTAGGTGCTTAAACGTGTTTTAAGGCTTGGTCGATATCGGCAATGATATCTTCAAAATGTTCTACTCCAACAGACAAACGCACCAAAGCAGGAGAGATTTTCATCGCTTCTTTTACATCTGCTGGTACATCTGCATGCGTCATCGTAGCCGGATGTTCCGCCAAACTTTCAGTACTTCCTAATGACACAGCCAACTTGATCAATTTCAAATTGTTCAATAAACGGAAAGCTTCGGCTTCTCCACCCACCACGTCAAAAGCGATCATGGCACCACTCGATTTGTATTGTTCTTCGTAAATGCGCTTTTCATTCGCAGTTCCTTGTTCCGGAATAAATCCTAAATAATAAACGTGACTCACTTTCGGATGATTTTTCAAGAATTGCGCGACGTGAACAGCATTTTTTGCTTGCTCTTCCATACGCACTTTCAAAGTTTCCAAACTGCGCATCAACAACCAACCTGTCCATGGTCCGGCCATATTTCCTAAGAATGTACGCAAGCCTTTGATGCGTGCGATCAAAGCTTTTGAACCCAAGCACGCTCCAGCGATAACGTCTGAATGTCCGCCAATGTATTTCGTGGCTGAATACAACACCAAATCCGCTCCGTGTTTCAAAGGATGTTGCCAGATCGGTCCCATGTATGTATTGTCCACCGAAAGAATTACTTCAGTGTCGTTGGTTGAGTAACGTTTTTTGATCGCGGCACACATGGAAATGTCGATCAGGGCATTGGTAGGATTAGCCGGCGTTTCGATATGGATCATACGTAAACGGTCAGCTTTTCCGGTCGCTTCAATGCGTTCGATGATCGTTTCCATGGATTCATCCGCTCTAAAACCAACCGATTCGATCTGCATTTTTTTCAAAAAGTGATTGATGAAGTGATCCGTTCCACCATAAACCGGTCGGGAATACAACAGCAAGTCGCCCGGCGCCAAGAACTCCATCAAGGCTGTAGAGATCGCCGACATCCCGCTTTCAAAAACGGCACAATCTTCCGCTTCGTCCCACAAACACAAACGGTTTTCCAAAATTTCGAGATCCGGATTGTTCAAACGCGAGTAGATCAAGCCCATCTCTTCATTTTCACCTTGCTCACGGATCCCATAAGCTACTTCAAAAAATGCCTTTCCTTCTTCAGCGGTGTTGAACACAAAGGTGGAAGTTTGGAAGATCGGACACTTGATGGCGCCTTCTGATAACGAAGGTTTGTAGCCATAACTCATCATTAAACTCTCTGGTCTCATATTCTGTAAATTTGTATTCAAGTAACAAAATATTTGCATCAGATAATTATATAAAGAAAATAAATCTTTCAAAATGCATTTTAACCGTTAAATAAATCTGAATTACTTTGTAAATTCGAGGCCTGTTAGAATGCTTTTCTGAATGTCTGTAAAAACTGAACGCGAATTGGACGACATCGATCGTCAGATCCTGGAGCTCTTGCAATGCAATGCGAAGTGGAGCAATAAAGAGATCGCCGATAAGGTAGGATTGACCGTCACTCCAACGTATGAGCGCATTCGCCGTATGGAGCGTTTGGGGATCATCAGCGGATACGTGGCAACCATCGATCGATCTGTTCTGGGAAAAGAATTGCAAGTGTTCTGTCAGGTATCTCTTCGGAATCATCAATTGGACGCATTGAATGAATTTGAAAAATTGGTGGTGCAATTGGATGAGGTTACAGCTTGCTATCACGTGGCCGGATCTGTGGATTACACCTTGTTGATCGAAGTGCGTGACATGGAAGCCTATCAGCATTTTCTGAAAAATAAACTCACCGCGATTCCGCACATCGGACAGGTTCATAGTAACTTTGTCATGACCGCCTTGAAAGAACCTTATACTCAACGTGTATGAACATGGAAGTAGTTTTTTTAGATACTGTTCACCCGATCTTGGAAGAACGCTTGCTGGCAAGTGGCTTGTTCACGTGCGTGGATGGAACGACTTGGGATCGCGCGGAGTGCGCCACGAAATTGAAATCGGCGCAGGGTATTGTGATCCGTTCGCGCTTTCCGATGGATGAACAGATCTTGCAATACGCCCCCAATCTGCGGTTCATTGCCCGTTCCGGTGCCGGTATGGAAAACATTGATGAAGCATACTGCGCTGGTCGTGGGATCCAATTGTTCAATGCGCCGGAAGGAAATCGCAATGCCGTGGGAGAACACGCGCTGGGCATGTTGTTGGCGCTCATGAACAAGCTACACACAGCGGATCGGGATGTACGCAATGGCATTTGGGACCGGGAAGGAAACCGCGGAATCGAATTGGATGGCAAAACGGTTGGGATCATCGGTTATGGAAACAACGGAGCTGCATTCGCCAAGAAATTGCGCGGATTCGATGTGAAGGTCTTGGCTTACGACAAATACAAAACAGGTTACGGGGATGATTTCGTGATGGAAGCTACCCTGGAAGCAGTTTTGAGAAAAGCGGACGTGATCTCGTTCCACATCCCGCAGAATGCCGAAACGATCTATTTCGCCGATCAGGAATTCTTCGACGGCTTGGGCAGATCCATTTTCTTGTTGAATCTTTCACGAGGAAAGATCGT
>CAYRVL010000090.1:0-9406 GCA_964427665.1 uncultured Fluviicola sp.
AATTCTACGATCGTGTGTTGAAAGACGAGCTCTTAGCGCCGTTCTTTCGTAGACTAAATTTTTCGGCTCATTTGCCTAAAATGGTGCATTTCTGGAGCTTTGTGTTGCTGGATGAACCCGGTTACACGACGAATGTCACGGAAAAACACGCCAATATGCCCTTGAATAAAGAGTTGTTTGATCGCTGGGTGAGTCTGTTCTCAGAAACGGTTGATTCCTTGTTTGTTGGTGAAAAAGCCAATTTGGCGAAACAACGCGCGGCAATCATGGGTTGGACGATGGCGAGTAAACACAACCAGTAGATCAACGGAGCAAGTTGATATGTCCGGTGAGTGTTACCGGATCCTGATTAGCACCACACGGTGTGTATTTCACTTTGTAGGCATAGATGCCATCCGGAGCCGGAAGCCCGTTGTATTGTCCGTCCCAGAAATCTTCCGGATCGTTTGTTTTAAACACTTGCTCTCCCCATCGATTGAAAATGCGTATTTCCCAGGAGATCGGCTCTAAGGCCAACACGGCATTGAAGGTATTGTTGAATTCGTTGCCATCCGGCGTAAACGTATTCGGAATGTAGATCGGGAAGGGCTCCACATACAAACTGTTTCGCGCTGTATCCGAACAGCCAAATTCGTTGGTGGCGATCAATATCGGGTTGTGCGTGCCGTCTGTGGTGTAGGTGTATGCCGGATTTTGCTCGGTACTGCTGGCTTCCGCATCGTCAAAGATGTACAGATAGGTCAAGGCACCCTGCGATTGATCGGTGAATTGAACGGTCGCGTCGCAAATGTCCATTTTTACCTTGTCTAGCGTGAATTGCGCTACCGGACTCGGATGAACCACCACCAAACCAATTTGCGTCAACGATAAGGTGTCCACACAGCCTTCTTCGGTGCGAATCTGTAGAGTGACCGTGTATTGTCCCGGATTGGGGTACAAATGTGCCGGTGTTTCTTCCGTAGAGGTACCGCCATCGCCAAAGTTCCAGTAATAGTAGATCTCCGAATCTGCCGAAGAATTGTTGGTGAATTGCGCTAAATACGGCGCGCAGGGCAAATCTTCCACCAATCCAAAATCGATGGTCGGTTCGCGGAAAATGAACAAGGAACTGGTTGCAGATTCGGAACATTGCAGGAAACTTGCCGTTAAGGTGACCACATGCGTGCCAGGCGTGCTGTACACCACATTGTTCACGTTCAGATCTGTAGCGGATGTCGGCGTGGCATTTCCCCCAAAGTTCCACTGATACGTCGTGATCGGAGGACCGCTGACGTTCCCCACAAAATTGAAGGAATTGTTGACGATACACAAACTGTCGTTGTGCGTAAAAGACACAGTCAATTCCTCGTAAATGTCGATATTCTCAACGATTGTGTCGGCACACCCACTCACAATTTCGCTTACCAAGGTAATCGGGTAGGTTCCCGGTCCCGGAAACGTGTAGGTCGGATTGGTCTGATTGCTCACATCGGTATTGATTCCCGCCACACCGAAGTCCCAGTAATAATTCACGCCATTCACAGACGTATTGGTAAAGGTTTGCGTAAATCCTTCACATTCGTGGTTATTCTGGAATTGCATATCGGCCGTAGGCGGTGCGAAGAAGAACATCGGGTAAGAAACGGTATCGGCACAAATTCCGGCAGATCCGATCAGCGTAATGACGTTGCCGGTCGGTTGTGAAAAGGTCACATTGTTCACGGATGTCGCTGTGGAAGTTCCCGGTGTTCCATTCGGACCAAAATTCCATTGCAAGGAAACTGCTGTATTCGGTGGCGCTGTAACGACAGATTGAAAATCAACGCTGTGATCAATGAAACAAGCAGAATCCTGAAAGATCATATCCACTTCTAACGGATTGGCCAATGTGAGGTTGATGTACGTTGTATCTGTACAGGGCCATCCGGGATTGGCAACCAGCATAACCTGATACACGCCCGGCGCGGGATAGGTGTACGTAGGTTCAAATGCGGTACTCACGTCTGCCGTTGTGGTCGGATCACCAAAATTCCAGGAATAAGACGATGCGCCGTAACTTTGATTGTCGAAGGTCCAGGTCAATCCGTTGCAATACGAAACAAAACCCGGTGTGTCTTCCTGTTCAGTGATTTCTGCCTGCAAGGTAATTACGCAGTTTACTACGCGGAACAAAAAGTCGCGGGTTTGCGAATTGATGATTATGCCATTGCGCCATTCGTTCACGCGAATTCCGACCACATACAACCCGAGATTGTTGGCATCTACGAACAATTGTCCGGTTGTTGGGTTAATGGTGGTTACCGAACCCGGGCCAAGTGGTTGCAGGGCGCTGTTTCCTCCCGACCAAACTACCGGTCCGTAAGGCGGAGACGGTGGCGGTGAAGGAGCAGGGTTGAAGGAGGTTGCTCCGGCGTTTGGAGTCACCAATTCATACGTCAGTAAATCTCCGTCCGGATCTGTTGCGCTGTGATCGAAGTTCAAATTTTCGTTGTTGCAAATCACTAGCGGTGGATAATTCACAAAGCGCGCCGCACTATTTACCAACGCATTGGACGCTGTTCCCGTTATGTGTGTTGTGAGTGTCAAACCGGTGTCGTCCGGATTGTTCAAATTGGTAATGTTTGGTCCGCGACAGCAACGTTGATACGACAAGGTATAACCTCCCGGTGTGGGTGGCAAAGTGAGAATGGTGGTGTAGATCGCGCGTTCGGTACAAATACCGGATGGAGGCGTCACACACGGATTGTTGAAGGTCACAGGCAAAACGGTAGACCCCGGAAAAGGAACGTTGACGGAAGTCACCAAATTGTTGTTGATATCGAAAACACCCAAGCTCAAGGGGTCGTCAAATTGCGCTCCGGTAGAGGCACAATCGCGGTAAAGGACAATGTAAACGCGGTATTGATCGTTGCCGAGGTAGTCATAATACATATCGCCTCCCACAATGTGAGATGATCTCGCGGTTAATGTAAGTAACAGCAATACAATAAGTAGTATTCCTTTTTTCACAGCTTTAAAACGTAATTTTCGGGAAAAAGTTGGTTATTCCCACGAAAAAATCCACCGTTCCTTACATTTATTGTGCCAACGGTAGGATTTGTTGTTTAAACAGCAAAAATAACAGGAACTCAGCGATCATCACCATTCAATCAGCGAAACAAGACAGCTTTTTAGAATGGTTCTGCCGATCCATTTTTTTTCGTCAATTTTAGGCATGCGTTTTTGCTTGTTTTTGATCGGTTGTTTGGTGTGTGTGTCGCTTAAGGCTCAGCGCGGTGTGATCCACCTGACTCGTGAAGACGGACTCATCGATAACCGGGTGCGCGATGTAGTACACGACGATCGCGGCTTTCTCTGGATCGCCACAGCAAACGGACTCGATCGTTTCGACGGACAGCGTTTCCTCCATTTTCAAGCTTCGGAGTCTGATCCCCATTCGCTGCCTTCCAATGATATTCGCGCTATCGCAACCGATAAGCGGGAACGCATCTGGATCGCTACCGAAAACAAAGGATTGGCTTGGATCCATGCACGCACTTTTCGCCTGCACCGCTTGACTGACAAGCAAGGGATCTCCGGAAGAACCGTTACAGCACTTACATGCGACGTCTCCGGCGCGATCTGGTGTGCTACACGCCAAGGAGGTTTATTTCGCTATCAGGAAGACCGGAAACGCTTTCAGAAAATTGCGCTCCCCGATCGCAGTGCAAGCCACAAACAACGCGTGATCACCCAACTGTTTCAGGATAAATTTCATCCGGAATTCTTGTGGGTAAGTAGCGATCAAGGATTGTTTCGCGTAGATCGCCGCACGCTTCAGGTAGACCATTTTTCACCCCGAACCTCCAATTTGCTCAATCCGGAAGCATTGAATAGTACCGACAAAGCGTTTTACAGCATCGAGCAAGATGGCAAAGGCAATTTGTACCTCGGATTGGATCGCGCTGCATTTTTATACTTCGATCAGCAACAAGGCGTTTTCAAAAAGATCGATGCACCCGAGTTTTTGCCCCGCGAACAGTTGGAACGCATCGTAGACCTGAAATGGCGGGATACACGCTACCTCTACGTTTGTCTCGAGAACAATGAATTTTTGCTCTTTGATGCCCGCAAGAAAGCTTTTGTGCGCTATGCAGCAGCGGAACGGACTATTTTGGATGCTTCTTGCATCGTTCGGAGTGGTTCGCAGATAGCAGTTGGCAGTAAAACAAACGGCTGTTATGTACACGATGAACGCCTGATCTACGGGGATCGCGTACCGGATCTGTCCGGACTACAAAACGAACTGCTACCAACACTCCCGGACTTGTCCGTGTACAATGCGTACCCGACATTGCAGCAATTGGAACACCTGCGCGTCGTGTTGCCACACAAGAATTGGCTGTTCATGGGACATCAGGACGGGGCGAGTGTATTTGATCTCCGTTCCAAAAAGTGGGTCTACAAGATTTTTGATCCGCAGTTGCAAGATCAGGTGCAAAGCATACTGATCGATTCCCGCGGACGTTTGTGGTTGGGAACGCTGCACGAAGGCGTGGTCATCTACGACTTGAAGTCCCGAAAGCGCATCACACAGTTTACCGTTCGCAAAGGCCTGCAAGATCCTACCGTGCATCAGATCTTCGAGGATTCTTTAGGACGCATCTGGGTGTTGAATCCGGAAAGCATTTCCGTGTTCACAGAAACCTTGCAGAGTATCCTAACGCTGGAGAAAAAACACGGGATGGGGCAGGTGCGCTCCATGTTTCAATCCGGTAACAAGCTGTATTTCCTGGAAGACGAAGGCTACATCACCAGTCGGATCACCACGCCGTTTCCGCCGCAATGGGCGCCTCAACCTTACATTCAGCGTTTGCGCATTTTGAATAACGAAGCAGCTGCGCTCAACCTGACGCGCATGGCGTACAACGAGAACGACGTTCGGATAGAATTTGGGGTACTCGATTTTGCCAATGGAACCAACAATGTGGTGTCGTATCGCTTGAAGGGTCTCCAAGATACTTGGCAATCCGGGAATGGAAAAGATGAGGTGGATTACTACAATTTGAGCGCAGGTTCCTATGTTTTCGAATTGCGGATCCAGAAAGATGGAAAAGAAACCGTGGCGCGTTATCCGTTCACGGTGGAATCCCCATTTTGGTTGCGCTGGTGGTTCTTAACAATGCTGGCTCTGTTGGTATTTTTCCTTGTCCGGGCTTATTTCCGCTTACGCATTCGTCGGGTGGAGGAGGCACAACAAGAAAAGGCGAAGTTCTACGGACAATTGATCGAAATGGAGGCCAAAGCGCTGCGTGCTCAGATGAATCCACATTTTCTTTTCAATAGTTTGAACTCGATCCGCTTATTCATTTTGAAAAACGATACCGACAGTGCTTCCAATTACATCGCCAAGTTTTCGAAATTACTGCGCATGATCCTCAATCATTCCCGGCAAGACATGATCACCGTGTACGATGAAATGCAATCCCTGAAGTTGTATTTGGAATTCGAGCGCTTGCGTTTTGATAAAGGGTTCGACTTCGATTTGCAGATCGATGGACAAGAAGTACTCGATTGTCAGATCCCGCCGATGATCATTCAGCCGTTTGTGGAAAATGCGATTTGGCATGGACTGATGCCGCGCGAAGACGATCACGGACATATTCACGTCGCGTTTCGGAAAGAACCCGGAAAATTGGTGGTAGAGGTGCGCGATAATGGTATTGGGCGTGAACGTTCCAAGCACAACAACGCCAAACGCAGCTTGAAAGAGGGAAGTGTTGGTTTGCAGATCACCAAAGACCGTTTGAAAGCCTTGTCGATGCGAACCGGACGTGAAAACGATTTCGAGATCATCGATTGTTACGACGAAAAACTACAACCTACGGGAACTTTAGTTATCTTAACCTTTGAAACCGAAACACGATGATACAACTACGCGCTATCTTGGTAGATGATGAAAAGCACAGTTTGGAAACGACAGCCATTCTGGTGCGCAAATTTTGTCCGGACGTGGAGATCTTGGCTGAATTGAGTTCGCCGCTGGAGGCAGTGGACGTGATCAACGAACTGGAACCCGATCTGTTGTTCATGGATATTTCCATGCCGAAGATGAATGGCTTTGAATTACTCAATGCGCTGACTTACAAGGATGCGGACGTCATTTTCACCACGGCGTATGATGAATATGCTCTGGAAGGATTCAAACAAGGGGCAATTCACTATTTAGTAAAACCGATCGAAGCTGAAGACTTGGTGGAAGCGGTACAACGAGTGAAAAAGAAACGCGCTGAGATGCGGCGATCGGTGCAACAGGTGCAACAAGGATTGACACCCAAGATTCCGGTTTCTTCGCTTTCCGGAGTGGAGCTTGTAGAGGTAGAACAGATCATTCGCTGTGAATCGGATGGAAATTACACGATCATCGTGTTGCTGAATCGCAAGATCACGGTATCGAAGACCTTGAAAGAAATTGAAAAGCAATTAGCAGATCATCCGTATTTTTTTCGTTTGCACAATTCGCACGTTGTCAATTTAAATCACGTAACGCGTTATATTCGCGGTGAAGGTGGTTCAGTGATTCTCTCCAACACGGAGGAAATAGGCGTATCGCGTAGCAAGAAACAAGAATTACTGGATGTTCTAGGTATAAATTAATGAGTATGAAAATAGGATTGTTGTTATGCACTATGATCTGTGGTTTCTTCGCAGGAGCCCAGATCGATTTGAAGGAAAAAGCGAAAAGTAAATTGGAACAACAGGATTTCAATACAACGCGCAATAACAAGGACCGCAATAGTCTGAATTCCGGGCGTAAAAAGTCGAAGAAAATGCAATCCGAATCGGCTCCGCCACCACCACCGCCTGCTCCGGCACCGGATACCTTGAAGGACTTGTTGATGAGCACAAAAGCTTCGGCATCCTACAAAGTGATTGGTTCGGTGAAAGATTTCACCCTGTTCATCGGTACTGATTTCGCGATCATTCAAACACAAGGAGAAAAAGAATTTACGGTCTACGATTTCGGTAGAAGCCGCATGATCACCTTTGATACCATTCAGAAGAAATATCAGATCCTTCCATTTGAACCGAAGATGAACCGCGATCTGAGTGGCTTGAAAGCAAGCGGAAAAACGAAACTGGTAGCCGGAATCGAAGCCGAAGAATATCTGCTGAAAGACGCTAAAGGTCAGGACGAATTGCGCATTTGGGTGGATGCCCGCGAGAAGTTGGTGGTGTATTGGTATGATATGACCTTCGATGTGTTTTCAGAGAACGAGATTTTCAGTCCGATCTTCTTCTTGAATCAAGGAAACTTGGTATTGGAAATGCAGGAGATCGAAAAGGGAAAACCAGCGAATACCATGCAGGTAACAAAAACGCAAGGTGCCGAAATTCGTTTCGACTTGAGAACGTATCAGCGCTTGTAAAATGTGTTGGGATCGGGGTACTCGTACTGGTAACCCAAAGAAATACTCTTTTCCGAAAGAATCGTTTTTCCACCAGCTCCACCTTCTGTGAAGGTTGGAACGGGAAGATTCATTTGCTTCGCCAACAAGGTATAATGTGCTGCTTTGCGCGGATGTTCCGGCGCGCAGCCGTTGATGACTTCTCCCCATAGTTCCTTTTCGATCACAAATTGGAGCAAACCCACGGCATCTTCCTGATGGATCAGATTCACCGGTTCGTCACCGTTGTAGGTTTTACCGGAGCGCGACATGAAACGTACCGGCCAGCGTTCGCCACCCACCAATCCGGCCATGCGTACGATCGTTACACGCGCACCGTATTGCAGCTGCAGTTGCCATTCACACGCACCCAGCACAGAATCCTGCGCTTGTTCAGGTGTCCAAGCTGTTTCCGTATAGCTCACAGCAGCATCCGGATAAACGCCCGTGGAGGAAACCAAAATTAACTTAACCTCCCCATTCAATTTTGAAGCGATCGCAAGGGCATCGTTTTGATAGTGATTCGCTGAAACCCGCGATGGAGGAAAAGCCAGAATGACTACCTCCGCATCTGAAAGCGCAGCAGGAAATACGCCCGACTCCGGATTGCATCTTTCCCAAACGAGTTTATCCGAACTTGCCGGAAATTCAGTTCTGCGCGTAGCCACAACCTGATGTCCGGCAGCAGCCAATTTTTCAGCCAAAGGCAAGCCCAACCAACCAGCACCAACAACGACGATTTTCATGCAACAAAAATACGGCAACAATTAGGTGAAAGCGTGCTTTGATCGTATTTTTGTAAAAAACAAAATTATGTTCGCGAGAGGCTATGTGCGTTTGCAATGGATCGCTTTGGTATTGATCTTTTTGGTGATCATTGCGGGAAGTGTGGTGAGAACAACAGGAAGTGGAATGGGTTGTCCGGATTGGCCAAAATGTTTCGGACAATGGGTACCACCGACCAGTGAGGCGCAATTGCCGGAAAACTACCGCGAGATCTACGGCGAAAAACGCGTGGCGAAGGTGGAGAAATTTACCAAGTTCCTTTCCGCAATCGGGATGGACGAAACCGCAGAGCGCATCCGTAAAAGTCCGGAAACCTACGAGGAACTGCCGTTCAACGCCGGAAGTACCTGGACCGAATATGTGAACCGCTTGGTCGGATTTTTAGCCGGAGATGCCATGCTGATCGCTTTCATTTGGACCTTGTTGCGCTACCGCAAAGACAAGCGTTTGGTTCGTTTGTCCACGATTGCCCTATTCGTTTTGGTGGTAAACGCGTGGTTCGGATCTATCGTCGTAGCAACGAACTTGGTTCCGTGGACGATCACTGTACACATGTTCCTGGCTCTAGCGCTCGTCTATTTACAATTGATGCTTTTGCGCCGCATCACGCCGAGCATGCAGAAAACCTTAAATCTACCGAACGGGATCAACTGGTTGATCATCGTCATTTTAGCGATCACGACCTACCAAATGTTCCTTGGGACACAAGTACGCGAGTACATCGATGAATTGACGCAAAAGGGGATTGGTCGCGAAGGCTGGTCGGAATATTTCGGTTGGACCTTCTTCATACACCGTTCCTTCAGTTGGTTGGTGTTGATCCTGATCGGATTGATGACGTGGTTGAACTACAAGACCGACAAATTGCGCGCGATCTACATTGCCTTCGTCTTATTGGCTTTGGAATTGATCGGTGGCGTGTTGTTGGCCTACGCCGACATGCCGGGAGCGGTACAGGTGAGTCACTTGTTGTTTGCAGCCTTGTTATTTGGTGTTTTGTCGATGTTATTCATCCGCATGCGCCCCGTGAAATCACCACTTTTCAGTGATCGTTTGCGATAATTACAAACAAATTCCGGGTGCGTCAGCTTTCATTTTATGAAAATGCTATATTTGCACTCCTGAAATCGGGAAGGTTTCGCGCCTTTCAACACCGATTTCGCCGGTCCTATAGCTCAGTCGGTTAGAGCAACAGACTCATAATCTGTGGGTCC
>CAYRVL010000091.1:0-2066 GCA_964427665.1 uncultured Fluviicola sp.
TATTCTGAAAGTGCTTTTTTGAAATTCTCGTGCATCCGACAATTATTCGCATAAGCCAGATGAATGTATCCCGTCAACTTTTGTGGTACGGATGATTTTTTTTGAAAGATCTTTCGGAATAATAAGTCGGCTCTGGCGTAATCTGATTGCCTGTAAAGCCTTGTGGCGCTTGCGTAAAGCTGTTGCGTGTTCTGTGTCCATCCGGTTATACAGATGAAGAGGAGAAGCAATGAATATGTGAAACGCTGGTGCAAAGTTTTTCCTGAGAGCTCAAATATATGGAATACAATTTAGTCCGATCATTCTACTCGCGTCTTTATCCGAAGTAATTCAACTATTCGTAACTTTGTACTATAAACAACTCATTATGTCTACAATTCCTGCAAATAATCCCAACTTGAAATCATGGGTAGAAATACCTGCAAATTCAGATTTCCCGATTCAAAACTTGCCTTTCGGGGTGGTGAAAAATGACCAATTGACACCGCGCGTAGCTTCACGAATCGGAGATAAGGTAATCGATCTGAAGTCACTTTTCGTATTGGGTTATTTGGAGAATTTGCCCTTCGAATTGTCAGATTTTGATACCTGTACACTGAACGCGATGATGAAACGCGGAAAGAAAGCTGTACGCGACTTGCGCAACCGCATTTCCAAATTGATGGATGTCAATCAACAAGACTTGCAAAAAAACGCACATCATGTGGATCAAGTGTTGATCGGGATGGAGCAAGTGACGATGTGTATGCCAGTGGAAATTGGTGACTACACGGATTTTTATTCATCTCGCGAACACGCCACGAATGTAGGAATGATGTTCCGTGACCCGGCAAATGCCTTGTTGCCAAACTGGCTGTGGATTCCGGTTGGGTACCACGGCCGCGCATCATCTGTTGTTGTGTCTGGAACACCGATCTATCGTCCAATGGGACAGATCAAGCCAAGTCCGGAGGAGAATCCAATTTTCGCACCGTGTCGTAACTTGGACTTCGAGTTAGAGATGGCCTTCATTACCTTCGATGGAAAACCAATGGGTGATCGCATTTCAACAGCTGAGGCAGAGGATTTTATTTTCGGTTTGTGTTTGTTCAATGACTGGTCGGCACGCGATATTCAAACGTGGGAATACGTTCCACTTGGACCTTTCTTGGCGAAAAACTTCGCGTCTAGCGTTTCTCCTTGGATCGTTACTTTGGATGCTTTGCAACCGTATCGCGTGGACACACCTGAACAAGAGCCGGAAGTGTTGCCTTACTTGAAGTTTGACGGACAAATGTCCTATGACGTGCAATTGGAAGTGTATATTCAGCCGGAAAATGCTGGTGAGACTAAGATCTGTACATCCAATTTCAAATACATGTATTGGAACATGGCGCAGCAATTGGCGCACCACACTGTGAATGGATGTAACATTCGTTGTGGCGACTTGATGGGTTCAGGAACGATCTCTGGTCCAACTCCAGATTCTTACGGATCCATGTTGGAGTTGGCTTGGAAAGGAACAAAACCACTACCAATGAATGACGGGTCTGAACGTAAATTCATCCAAGATGGAGATACAGTGATCATGCGCGGTTTCTCTCAAAAGGACGGAGTTCGAATCGGATTTGGTGAGGTAACTGGAAAAGTGTTGCCAGCGAAACCATTTTAAGAAATACTCAAACAACTGAAAGTCCCGGTCTTAGCTAGATCGGGATTTTTTTGTTCAGGTAATTTCGAATTGTAACACAAGGGGCTGTAACTTCTGATCATTTTTCTGTTTTCATGCCAAAATTCGTTTAACTTTATGAAACGAATTCAATCGTGATCATGAAAAATTATATCAACGTTGCCATTATTGCAATTTCAGTGATAACCGGTGCTTGGCTTTTGGCAGGTGCGTATGCTAGTCGGAACCAACAGTCTGAATCAATCAGTGTGACAGGTGCTGGAGAGGAGAACTTTACCAGCGATCTCATCGTTTGGCGGGCGGGATTTTCTAAAAAAGCGATGGATTTGAAGGATGCCTACGCAGCGCTGAACGCAGATCAGAAGAAAATTCGTTCCTACCTTACGTCAAAAGGCGT
>CAYRVL010000091.1:2166-4006 GCA_964427665.1 uncultured Fluviicola sp.
GAATTGAAGTTGCAAATGATCGAGAAAGCAACCCAGGATGCGAAAAAACGTGCAGAGCAGATCGCGATCAATAGTGGCGGGGAATTGGGTCGATTGAAACAGGCTGATATGGGCGTTTTTCAAATTTCCGGAGAATATACAACTGAGGAATTCACGTGGGGAGGAAATTTCAATACCAGTGCAAAACGCAAAACGGCGAACATCACGGTGCGCTTGAAATACGAGATCGATTGATCCGATTTTCCTGCTCGCACTGTTTTAGACATTTACCTGTTAACTTATTTCTACTAGAAAGCACATTTTCGGTGTGATTCCTGTTTAATATTGTGCATCTATCTCAGCGCTTGTACATGGAGCAGAAAATTGATCTCGAAAAAGAACGAAAAGAAATCCTTTTGGCTTTCAAAGGCTTGTTGCGTGCTACGAAAAATCGTACGCGACAAGACACGGCTTATATCCGAAAAGCATTCGACGTTGCCGTTGAAGCGCATAAAGAAATGCGCCGTAAATCTGGCGAACCGTACATTTATCATCCGATCGCCGTTGCGCGAATTTGTGCCGAGGAAATGGGTTTGGGAGCTACCTCCATTGCCTGTGCCTTGTTGCATGATACCGTGGAAGATACGCATATCACGTTGCAAGATGTGGAGGATCTTTTTGGAGTAAAAGCGCGCCGAATCATTGATGGGCTAACCAAGATTCCGGATGCCTTTGATCAGAATACTTCCGTGCAAGCTGAGAATTTCCGTAAGATGATCCTCACGATCTCGGACGATCTTCGAGTAGTGCTGATCAAATTGGCTGATCGTTTGCACAACATGCGTACGCTGAGTTCCATGAAACCGGAACAACAAGTGAAGATCGCCTCGGAGACCAAATTCTTGTACGCGCCGCTGGCACACCGCTTGGGTTTGTATTCCATCAAAACCGAGTTGGAAGATTTGGCAATGATGTACACGGAAACTGAGGTGTTCAACGATATTCAGTCGAAACTGAAAAGCACAAAAGATGTCCGTAATCGGTTCATCCGTCGTTTTGTCTTCCCGATCCGCGAGGCTTTGGCCAAAGAGGGATTTCAATTTGATATTAAAGCACGCACGAAATCGATCTCTTCTATCTGGCGTAAAATGCAAACGAAGGACCTGCCGTTTGAGGAGGTATTCGATTTGTTTGCAGTTCGGATCATTTTAGATTCTCCGCTGGAACTGGAAAAAGCGGATTGCTGGCGTGTGTACTCGATTGTAACAGACTTTTACCAGCCGAGTCCGGATCGTTTGCGCGACTGGATCTCAACGCCGCGTGCAAATGGCTATGAGTCCTTGCATACCACGGTGATGTCGCCTCAAGGAAAATGGGTGGAAGTACAGATCCGTACGAAACGCATGGATGAGGTAGCCGAAAAAGGATTGGCAGCGCACTATCGCTACAAGGAAAATCAAAAAGACGATTCGAAGTTCGACCGCTGGATTGCAGAGATTCGCGAATTGTTGGAAAATCCGGATGTGAATGCGATGGACTTCGTGGACGAGTTTAAAATGAACTTGTTCAATGATGAGATCTACGTCTTTACTCCGAAAGGAGATTTACGCGTGCTTCCGGTTGGTTCTACGATCCTGGATTTTGCCTACGATATTCATTCGGCGATTGGAGATAAGTGCATTGGAGCTAAAGTAAATAACCGTTTGGTTCCGTTGAGTTATCAATTGCATAATGGTGATCAGCTAGAGATCATCACATCTCCGAAGCAAAAACCAACCGAAGAATGGTTGCGTTTGGTAGGAACAGCCAAAGCGCGTCAACGGATCAAAAGTGCGTTGAATGATGAGCGCAAACAGATCGC
>CAYRVL010000091.1:4106-9391 GCA_964427665.1 uncultured Fluviicola sp.
AAAGTGTTTGGATTCATTACCATTTCAGAAGGGATCAAGATTCACCGCATCAATTGTCCGAACGCCGAACATCTGCAATCGAAAATGGCGTATCGCTGTGTGAAAGCGCGTTGGACTGGCGATAGTTTGACTGAGCGCGTAGCAGCGATTCGATTGATTGGAATTGATGATGTGGGGATCGTGAATAAGATTACGGAAGTTATCTCGAATGAGTTGAACGTGAACATGAAATCGATCAGCTTTGAAGCCAATGACGGGATGTTCGAAGGGCGAATCCGCGTTTTGGTTTACGACACGGAACATTTAGATACCTTGATGCGCAAATTCGAGCAAGTAGAAGGGGTAAAAAGAGTGGAGCGCTGGGATACAAGCGAGGAGGAAAAGGTCCGCGAGTAAAATGATTTAGTTGTTCATTGTTTGTGGAAAAGTGTTTGTTGGAATCCCCGAAAAATCACTACTTTTGCCTTTTCAATTTCACGGATGCAACAACAAGATTTGCAAAGTACGGTTCGGAATATTTTTTCCGCATATCTGGAGCAGAACGGGCACCGAAAAACGCCTGAACGTTTTGCCATCCTCGCGGAGATTTACAATTACGAGGGACATTTCGATATCGAGTCCTTGTACATCAAAATGAAGAACCAGAATTACCGCGTTTCCCGTGCCACATTGTACAATACCATTGAATTATTGCTGGCCTGTAATTTGGTGCGTAAACACCAGTTTGGGAAGAATATCGCACAATTTGAAAAATCTCACGGATCCAAGCAACACGACCACGTGATCGTAACCGATACCGGCGAAGTGATCGAATTCTGTGATCCACGCATCCAAAATATCAAAGCAACGATCGAAGAAGTCTTTGGGGTAAAAGTACAGCATCATTCGCTGTATTTCTACGCCGTGAAGAACGATTCGGAAAACGAATAGGAGTATGAGCGCAATTTACCAAGTAAATACATCCGAAGCAAACGGTGTGGTGACTATCAAAGGTCGTATCATGTCTGACGATGGCATGTTAGCTTGCTTCGAACAAGTAGCAGCTGCTACCGAAAAGGGAACGAAAACATGGATCTGTGATGCTTCGGAATTGGAGTATTGCAATTCGACCGGCTTGAACTTCTTCGTGCGCATGCTCACCCGTAGTCGCAACAATGGAGGAGATTGCATTCTAGTTGGACTTCAGCCGACGGTGGCAAAATTGTTCCAACTATCCAAACTAAACGAAATTTTCACAAGTTACGCAACGCTTGATGAAGCAATGGCGAACACTAAATAATTGACATGAAAGTAGATGTACTATTAGGCCTGCAATGGGGTGATGAGGGAAAAGGTAAAATTGTGGATGTGTTAACACCGCAATACGATATCATTGCTCGCTTTCAGGGAGGACCAAACGCCGGACATACCTTGGAATTTGAAGGTGTGAAACACGTATTACATACTATTCCTTCCGGAATCTTTCATGGGCATGTGATCAATCTGATCGGAAACGGTGTGGTGATCGATCCGGTAGTTTTCCAAAAAGAATTGGAAAAGTTGGCGCCATTCAATATCGACATTAAGAATCGCTTGATCATTTCTAAAAAAGCACATTTGATCTTGCCTTCTCACCGTTTGTTGGATGCTGCATCCGAAGCTGCGAAAGGCAAAAATAAAATTGGTTCTACTTTGAAGGGGATTGGACCAACGTACATGGACAAAACTGGTCGCAATGGTTTGCGTGTCGGTGATATTTTCTTGCCAAACTTTATGGATAAGTATAAGGCCTTGGTAGAGAAGCATGAAAACATGTTGAAGCACTACGAAGGATTTGAATACAATTTGGAAGAATTGGAAGGTCCATGGATGGAAGGTATCAATGTGTTGCGCAGTTTGACAGCAGTAGATAGCGAACAATACCTAAACGAAGCCATGAAAGCTGGAAAGAAAATTTTGGCGGAAGGTGCCCAAGGAACCATGTTGGACATTGATTTCGGAACGTATCCGTATGTGACTTCATCGAACACGGTTACAGCAGGAACTTGTACAGGATTGGGTATTGCGCCATCCAAAATCGGTGATGTGATCGGAATTTTTAAAGCTTACTGTACACGCGTTGGTTCCGGACCGTTCCCAACAGAGTTGTTGGACGAAGTAGGCGAGCAGATCCGTCAGGAAGGACGTGAATTTGGTTCTACCACCGGTCGTCCGCGTCGCTGTGGATGGATCGATCTTCCAGCAATGAAATATGCGATCATGATCAATGGCGTAACGGAATTGGCGATGATGAAAGCCGACGTATTGGATAAGTTCGATACGATCCGCGCTTGTACCAAGTACCGCATTAACGGAGAGGAAGTGGATTACTTGCCATACGACATCGACGGAGTAGAGATCGAACCTATCTACGAAGATGTTCCGGGATGGAATACAGACCTAACGCAATTATCGTCTTTTGCAGAGGCGCCGCAAGCTTTGAAAGATTACGTGGCATATTTGGAACGACATTTGGAAGTGCCTGTGACTACTGTTTCGGTAGGTCCGGACAGAAAGCAAACGTTGGCAACGAAATAATGCAAAAATTGCACACATATATTCAACGAATTGCGCTTGTAGTGAGCGCAATTTTTGTGTGTGCTTATCAC
The DNA here is from genome assembly GCA_964427665.1 of uncultured Fluviicola sp. Lineage (GTDB taxonomy): Bacteria > Bacteroidota > Bacteroidia > Flavobacteriales_D > Crocinitomicaceae > Fluviicola. Next base: position 6,734 of record CAYRVL010000091.1, read on the forward strand.
GCAGTAGCTCAAAATGATTGGCTCGAATTACAACCCGGTGCTCAGCGACTTTCCTACGATGAAAAAACAGGCTTGGAGCGCTTAACCGGTAATATTTCATTTACCTATCAGGGCAATGTCATGTTTTGTGATTCCGCGCACTACAAACCCAAAACCAAAGAAGTTTGGGCTTATGGAAAAGTGCATCTCAACAAAGCCGACACCCTCAATCTCTTCTGTGATTCCATGTATTATAACGGAAAAACGCGCATGGCGAAATTGTGGGGAAATGTTCGCGTGCGTGATCGCGAGTACAAAGTGACCACCGATACACTTGAATACGATGCAAAACGCGCGCAGGCGATCTACCGTTACGGCGGAAAGATCGAAAATATTACTACTCAAGAAGTGTTGACCAGTCAGGTGGGTTATTTCCATCCGAACACAGAAGAAAGTTTCTTCAAAGGAAACGTAGTGTATAAAGGTCCGGATCTGAAAATGACCACCGATACGCTGCAATACAACTATTTGAAGCACCGCATTTTCTTTTTTGGTCCAACGGATATAACGCAAAAGAAAACAAAGCTATTTTGCCGAAAAGGATGGTATGATGTACGAACCGAAGAAGGAGTTTTGCAAGGTAACGCACGAATTGATCAAGCGCCCCGTATGATCGAAGGGGATAGTTTGTATTATGCGCCCAAATCGAAATTGGCCATTGGTAAAGGAAATGTCATTCTTCGGGATACAGCGCAAAAAATAGAACTTCGAGGCGGTTATCTCTTGTCGGATGATGTCAAGAAATTCGATAAGGTGCACGATCAACCGCTGATCACCTTTATGAAGTCCAAAGACACCTTATTTGTTCGGGCAGATACGCTGTTTCATTTTCGGGACAGTTTGGATAAAACATTGCGATTGAATGGTCACCGCGATGTGCGTTTATTTCAGAAAAACTTGCAGGGTAGCGCAGATAGTTTGCTGTATGATAAGCAGCAAGGCTGGATGGAGTTGTGGGGAGACCCCTATTTTTGGGCGCAGAATTCTGAATTGCATGGCGATAGTATTCGTGTGTATCTGAAGAACGATACGGTTATTGAAAAAGCACATTTACGTTGGAATGCCTTTGCGGCCAATGAATTGGATTCCGGGGTTTACTACAACCAAATGACTGGTAGGGAAATGTGGGCTTATTTTTCGAAAAATGAATTGGTGAAGGCCAATGTGATCGGGAATGCGCAAACCATCTATTTTCCGGAAAGTGAAGAGCGAACAGATACGTTGTTGACCATCAAACGCAATGGGATGAATAAGGCTTTGGCGGCAGAAATGATCGTTTACATGGATAGCGGAGAAGTCAAAGGGATTACGTTCTTACAAGAGCCGGAAGGGAGCTTTTATCCCATGGATCAGATCTCAGAAACAGATAAATGGTTGAAGGGATTTGGCTGGCATCCGGCGTTGCGACCAAAGCGTTGGCAAGAATTGCTTCAAAAGAAATAGCCTTTATTCTTTTACTTTCCCTGTTTTTCCATCCATAAACAGTTCCCGTTTCACCAATTTTTCCTGAATTTCTTCCGAGCAAAAAACATGTTGATTCTGATCGTCTACCAAAACTTCCAGAAAGCGGTATTCCGTTATCAGGACTCCATTTCCTGACATCAGGGCATAATTCCAATTCTCGCGTAATTTGATCTCGTTCACCGATTGAACCGCGTAGAAATTGACTAGTTTTTCGGATTTTAGAAAGTGCACAGAACGGAAGAATTCACCGCCCACTACTTGCTTGTCTTCATTCACGATCCCGATGAATTCAAAGGTCATTTCGTCGGCATACAGATCATCCGAATTTTGCATTTCTTTTTTCGGTTCCACGAAAGGAACGGTCTGGTCCAAACGATCGGAAACAGGAGTGGTTTTGAGTAAGGTTTGCAATTGTCCGCGATACGTGTCTGGTGCTTCAAAAACAAACTGATTATTTCCTACCGGAACGACAGATCTAAAAATAAATGGGAAGATCAATTCACCCTTCGCATTCACACAGCTGGCTTCGTCGTTGATGAACACTTCTGCGTAGCCGTACTGGAAGTCGTTAGCTCCTGTAAATTTCTCGTCGATGGCGAAATGTCCGCGTTTGTCGATAAATCCGAACAAGGTCTCTGTGGTTGCTACTGCAAAGCCTTCGGAAAAGGAACGTGCAAAATTGAATTTGAAGGGGATGATCGTTTTCCCTTTCGCATCCAGGTAGCCGTATTTGGTTTCGCGTTTTGCACACAACAGGTTGTTCGATTCCGGATGTAGATCGTCGTATTGAAACGGGATAAAGATCCTTCCATTCGTGTCTACGAGTCCATATTTTCTGTCTTTGTTTTGACAAGCGACGAGCATCCCGCCTTCGGATGGAACCACGCTGCTATAGTTGCATGGCAAAACCAGTTTGAAAGCTCGGTTGTAATAACCGGATGAGTAAGTGCGTTCGTAGCCGCTGGTTTTATTCTTTTTAAATACGATCAATCCTTCCGGATGTTCTACGATTCGGTTGTAAACAAAAGGAACGAGTACGTTGCCTTTGGGATCTTTCACCCCAAATTGTCCCGATTCGTTCTCTTCAATGAAGTACTTTCCCGAGAAAATCGCTTGAGGATATAATTGCTCTTCCTGACTCCATAAGAATCCACA
>CAYRVL010000092.1:0-4346 GCA_964427665.1 uncultured Fluviicola sp.
TGGATCTTCATCGTTGGATGGGCATTTAAGTAAGCAACCAAGGAATCAATTTGTTTATACGATTCCGGATTTAGTACAGAAGAATTCAATTCGAACTTGATCCCATGTAAAATACTTAGTTTTCCAATAAATATTGTTGTGTCTTTCGGATCAAACAAAACAGTCCGATTAGGCGTATGACTTGTTATTTTTATGACAGAATTGACTGGTTTCTTGCGGAAGTAAATGGCAACACAACGATTGTCCTTCAAATTCACGTGCCTAAGCAGTTCACCTTTAGCAGAAAGTTTTTGTACCCGAAAAACCGTTTGAGTTTCCAAATGATTCTTCACGAAAGCTGCACGATCCTCACTTAATTTTTGATTGAACTTAGTACTACCAACCGAATCTGTGAAGGCCTCAATACGCACATACCTATAAAACCTGTTCGTATCAATCTGACTTAGCCACGCTTTGGGTAAATTGGTCTTCGACTGATTTGTCTGAAAATACACGTAAACAACCGAATCTGTTTGCGCAAATAAATGCAAATAACAACAAACCAAAATCAGTATCAAGTGAATTCGTTTCACGAAACGGGTAATTTTTGTCTTACATAAAAATATAGTTTATTCAATTATTTTTAGTGGTTTACTAATTTTAAGATGCAAGAAGCGTTGATACAAGCTCTAACAGAAAAGAAATATTCTACGTTGAAAAAAATAGCAACCAACCACAAAATTAGTACCGCGGACTTATACGTCGCATTCGAAAACAAGCGCGAAGGTTATACATCCCAATCTTCACTCCCTTTATGTAAATCCTCCCCCTCAATCCCCCTCCAAAGGGGGAAGCAGAATACCTATCTTTTCCGCTGTGGTTTGCGTTTCTCATCGTTTGCGAGATCAGAAGTTTCTACGAAGGTAAATGCCTGACCGGTCTTTCCTGCTCTTCCTGTTCTTCCTACACGGTGAATGTAGGTGTCGTGATCGTTCGGGATTTGGTAATTGACCACCAAAGCAACGTCGTTGATATCGATTCCACGCGCTGCTACATCCGTTGCCACCAAAACCCGGATCGTTCCGTCCTTGAACTTATTCAAGGCATTTACGCGGTAGTTCTGCGATTTATCTCCGTGAATGGAATCAGCGCTGACACCTGAACCGTTCAACTTCTTCGCAATGCGATTCGCCAAGTGTTTGGTCTCGATGAACAGGATCACCTTGTCGTATTCCGGATTTTGCAACAATTCCAAGAGTAAGGTAAACTTGTCCTGATCCGGTTTTACGTGAATGATATCTTGCTGTACGCGTTTCGAGCTGGCATTTCCCTGACTTACTTCAACCAATACCGGTTTCGTTACAAACTCATCGATGATCGGTCGCTGTTTTGGGTTGTTCGTAGCTGAGAAAAGCAAGGTCTGTTTACAGCCTGTCAAACCGCGTTTCAATTTGCGAATATCTGCCACGAAGCCCATGTCGAGCATTTTATCAAACTCATCAAGGATAAGTGTCTCAATATTTTGCAATTGCAAGTGACCACGCTGTACCAAGTCGAGCAAACGACCCGGCGTACCGATGATCACAGGTGCGTTTCTGTTTTCGAGACGCAGATCGCGTTCGATATTCGTTCCTCCGATATAACAAACCGTTTGCAGGCGCATGCCTTTTGCCAGTTTCGTACACTCTTCCTGTACTTGCAAAGCCAATTCGCGTGTTGGCACAACGATCAATGTTTTGCGTTGTTCTTGAAGTTGCAAATTGTTATCCAACATGGGGATCAAGAAAGCTCCGGTTTTACCTGTACCCGTACTGGCAATACCAATCACGTCCTTTTTCGCTTTCAGAGCTTCGAACGTGCGTTCTTGGATTTCCGTGGTATGCGTGAAGCCCATGGATTGTAAATTCTTCAACAAATCCGGATGAATCGGTGAAGCATCGTAACGCTGTCCTACATATTTGCTTTCAACGGGTTCGATCACGGCCTCCTGTACCAACAAATGAATAGGCATCGTGGTCGTGCGTTTTCTTGCAGGACGTTGACTTGGACGGCGATTATCGGGATTTGCGGAATGTTGCGCTGGTTTCGGTTTGTTGGAGTTGTTCGATTTGTTCTGTTGATTCGACTTGGAAGAACTATTCGTTTGTTTTTTTCTAAATTGTGTCATAAAATAAGTGCGCTGTGTGTTACAGCTTGTAATTCACGATAGCAGTACTATCGACACAAAGGTAGTCTTTTTTACGCAGGTTTACAGCAAGTTGCAATTATCCGGATTTTATTGCGTATCTTTGCACAGTTGGGAGAACATCCCCAGACAAGTTCTTGCATGCTAGTAGTCGCGTTAAAACGCCTCGTTTTTATTCTTCTCTGATACAAGTTGCTTTTTCTGGAATTGAAGTCTGTAGTTGTTTTGGTCGATCCATAACTCCGGGCCTCTTTTCAACAGATTTTTTTAATGAAAATACACGCTTATTAAACACATTGCATTCTCCAGAGTATCTGATGTAGATTTTTCGGAAACTCTCAAACGTCGGGTCAACCTGTATTTCCGGTTGAACCGCTTAGAAAAAAAAGCCACTACGGGCATGAAAGTCAAAACGATCGTTTTACTTTTAATTTACCTGATTCCAATTTCATTTCACTGGTTCGGATTGATTTCACAACCGTGGCTCGTTCTCTTGCTATACACCTTGAGTGGTTTGGGAATTGCCGGAATTGGTATGGGAATTATGCACGATGCCAATCATGGAGCTTACACCCGAAACAAAACCATGGATTACCTGCTTTCTCATACACTAGATATGATGGGATGTAGTAGTTCTATTTGGAAATTGCAGCACAATGTTTTGCATCACACGTACACGAACATTCACGGGCATGACGAAGATATCGATGCTCCTATCTGGTTGTTGCGTTTTTCACCCCATTCAAAGCATTATCGCGTGCACCGTTATCAGCATTTGTATGTCTGGTTCTTTTATGGGATTTTGACCTTATTTTGGGTAACCGGAAAAGACTTTGTGAAGGCCGTTGGGTACCGCAAGAAAGGCTTGATCCAATCGGATAAAGAATTGGCGATTCGCCTGTTGAAATTGCTGCCTATGAAAGCTTTCTATTTCACCTACGCACTCATCATTCCGATCTGGATGACTCCCCTTCCGTTCTATTGGGTATTGATCGCGTTCATTCTCATGCACTTCATCGCAGGTGTATTGCTGAGTGTGGTTTTCCAATTGGCGCATGTAGTACCGGAAATGTCGCATCCGCAAGCCGATGAGAATCAAACCATGGAAAACAACTGGTACGTACATCAATTACAAACAACCAGCAACTTTTCACCCGGCAATAAAGTATTGGCTTGGTACCTGGGCGGTTTGACCAATCAGATCGAACACCATTTATTTCCGCAGATCTGTCACGTGCACAACCCTAATTTGAGTAAGATCGTGCAACGAACAGCGGAAGAATACAACATTCCTTATCACGTAAATCGAACATTTATTCAAGCACTAACCGGACACGTGAATACCCTGCGTTCTTTGGGGAAAACGGTTCCTTGTGCAATAGCTTAGTTATGGCAGATACCTTTAATAAAAAAGAGCGCGAAAAGAAACGCGACAAGAAGAAGAAAGACAAAATGGTCAAAAAAGAAGCTCGTAAAGACAACGCGGGTGGAAACTGGGAAAGTATGATCATGTACGTAGATGCCAATGGGCAGTTAACCTCGACGCCGCCGGATGGTTCCGAAGTGGCTGAGATCTCTGCGGAGGATATTGATATCAACATCCCAAAACGTACGGATGAACCGGTTGACAAAACCTTGACTGGTCGTATCAACTATTTTGATGACAAAAAAGGATACGGATTTATCAAGACCGGTAACGACGAAAGCTTCTTTTTCCACCAAAACAATGTGAGTGGAAACCCGGTAATGGGAAAACAAGTGACTTTTGAGAAAGAACGCGGACAAAAAGGCTGGAACGCCGTTCGTGTGAAGATCCAGTAATCAATCGTTTTTAATAGAGTCGGGGTGTTTTCGTAAGCGACCCGACTTTTTTTATGTTTAAAATTTCGAACAAACGCAAGGATGCCTCGATCTCTTCTTTCCGGATGGAAACACTTTCTACATTGAAACCAAATGGGATGTTCTTCTCCGTGCAGTATTGAATGATGCGTTCCGCCACTTCAACACACAGTTCCAAAGAACGCTCCAACATATTATCGGCGTGCAAGAGATCTTGCTTCACCCAATTCGGCACATTGATTCCCAACCATTCCATGAAATGCAAGGTTTTCTCCGAGGCACACGGCGTGAGTGTAAAGATAAATCGCACCTCTCCTACACCGTGTTTTTTCAGGTGAAAATG
>CAYRVL010000092.1:4446-9159 GCA_964427665.1 uncultured Fluviicola sp.
GCTTCCGAAAATTTACCGACACTGCAATACACCACCGCCTGCTGAACCTGTAGCTGACGCAGATAATCCAACGGAGCAATTGTTTGCATGAATGGAAATGGCCGTTCCTGATCTGTGCGCGTTGATTCGTCTTGCAAGTCATACACGACCAATGCATCGATGGGCAGATGATCCAAGCGTTTTTGCTGAATGACCGCCAGCTCTGCGATTCGTTCTTCCGAATTAGAGTCTTTTGGCGGAGTGATCCCGTAATACAAACAAAATGTCTCTTCCATTTTAGCCGATCGAATTTAAGGCTTGATCCAAATCTTCCCAAATATCTTCCAAGTGTTCCAAACCAATACTCAAGCGCACCAAACCATCTGAAATGCCGACAGCTAATCGTTCTTCGGGTTTCAATTTGGAATGCGTCGTTGACGCTGGATGTGTCGCAATGCTACGGCTATCTCCCAAATTCGGAGTGAGTGAGAACAAGTTCAAGGCATCCAAAAATTTTCGTCCTGCTTCCAATCCGCCTTTCACTTCGCATGTGACGATCCCTCCACCCCAACGCATTTGCTTCTTGGCGATCTCTACTTGTGGATGTGACGGCAGAAAAGGATACTTCACCCAAGCTACCGACGGATGGTTTTCCAAACGTTCTGCAATAGCCAAAGCCTGAGAACAATGTTTTTCCATGCGCAAGTGCAAGGTTTCCAAACTTTTCGAAAGTACCCACGCATTGAACGGACTCATTGCCGGTCCGCTGTGACGCGCAAACCCTTGAATCTGCAAAATGGTCTCTGCATCTGAAACGATCAACCCACCTAAAACGCGACCTTGTCCGTCCATGTACTTTGTAGCTGAATGAATCGAAATATGCGCTCCGAATTTCAAAGGCTGTTGAATAACCGGTGTCGCGAAACAGTTGTCCACCACCAATTTGATCCCTTTTTCCGCAACTACTTTTCCAATCTTTTCCAGATCGATGATCTCCAAAGCAGGATTCGAAGGAGTTTCGAGGTACAAGATCTTCGTATTCTCTTGAATCGCATTCAAGTAACCTTCGTAATCATCGGCATCCACGTAAGTCGTTGTAATACCCCATTTGGGAAGAATGTTGAGGAACAATTGGTGCGTAGACCCGAAAACCGAGCGTGAAGACACAATGTGATCGCCACTTTTCAGCAAGGCAGCAAAAGTCGTGAAGACGGCAGCCATTCCCGTAGCCGTTGCCCAAGCCGCTTCTCCGCCTTCTAGTGCAGCAACTTTGGCAAGCAATTCATCCACATTGGGATTGGAGTAACGCGAATAGATATTGGCTTCCACTTCATCTGAAAAGGCCGCGCGCATGTGTTCTGCATCGTCGAATACGAAGCTGGAAGTCAGGTACAAGGGAACGCTGTGTTCGTTTTCTTGTGTGCGCTCATTCTGCAAACGAATGGCAAGTGTTTCCGGACGATAATTATTCATGATGAATGATCAATTTGTTTGGTGTTGTACTTTCAGTATACATGCGATATCCGGGTTCAAGGACGCGGAAACCGAACAATATTTCTCGTGGCTTAAATGAACGGCGTGCTCCAATTTATCTAGCGCTACCTCCGGATTTACGGTAAACACCAGTTCAAATCGTTCGAAAGCTGCCGGAACTGCGTCCTTGCGTGTAGCATCTACAGCCACCTCAAAAAGACGCACATCTTGACGTTGCTTGCGCAAGATCGCCAGTACATCGATGCTCATGCAAGCTGCCAAAGCAGAAGCCAAAGCCTCCATTGGTCGCATTCCTGCACCTTGACCTCCGATTGATGGAGCGGCATCCAAGGTAATGCTTGCCCCATCCTCATTTGCAACTTGAAGTACGAACGGATCTTCCGCGAGTTTTAAAGCTAATTTCATGACTTAAGCGAATAATTGTTCGTGAACGATTGCATGTTCCAATTCTGGCGTGTTCAATTGAATACCATCCGGCAACACTGCCAAGAACAGATCCTGACGTGCATTCCAATCGATATTCAAAACGTCCTTGAACTGGATCCAACCTACTTTGTAGTGGTGCGTAGCTCCTTGGAAACTTTCGATCGTTTCTTCGAAAGGCACTTCATCCAAAGCAGCTTTTGATGTGGCGCTGACGTAAACTTTCAATTTGAAATCCGTACTCAATGTCAATTGTTCCTCTTCGCGTGTTTTGCGGTATTCGTAGGCATAATCGAATTGCAAGGCAGAAATATCGGAAAGTACCGCACTGGCTGTTGGATAACTTCCTGCACCTTTTCCGAGGAACAACTGACGATCGGAGAATAAAGCCTCTACCACAACCGCGTTGAATTCGTTTTCTACATTAAAGGCAAAATGCGACGCAGGAATGAATTGCGGCGCCACAAAACCAATCACCTGATCGTTGATGCGCGTTCCGAATGCGATCAATTTGATCTTCAATCCTTTTTCGCGAGCATAAGTTGCATCCCACGTTTTCAATTGTCGGATTCCGTAATTCCATACATCCGCTTGATCTGCGGTGAAACCAAAAGCGTGTTTCAGCAACAAGACTAACTTGTATTTCGCATCAAAGCCATCTACATCTGAAGTGGGGTCTGCTTCCGCAAAGCCCAGATCCTGTGCGTTTTTCAAGGCCGCATCAAAGGATAATCCTTCTCCAGTTTTCGTCAGGATGTAATTCGTTGTTCCATTCACAATTCCGTTGATCGTAGACAAGGAATCGTTGTTGTAATATTCCTCCAGGTTTCGGATGATCGGAATAGAGCCACCAACCGACGCTTCATACAAGAGCGAAACTCCATTTGCCTTTGCCAAATTGATCAATTCATCCAAATGATAAGCGATCAACTTTTTGTTTGCTGAAACTACGTGTTTCCCACTCGACAATGCCCGTTTTACAATGGTGTAAGCAGCTTCGGCATCCGAGATCAATTCTACGACTACGTTAATTTCCGAATCGTTCAAAATGCGATCCGCATCGTTCGAGAAATAAGAGGCATCGATACTGCGCTTTTTACTGGCATCTTTGATCACGATGTGCTTGATCTCTGCTTGCAGCAAAGAAGTCTTGTTCAATACTTCATACAATCCGGTACCTACGCAACCGAATCCAAATAATCCTATAGTGAGTTGTTTTTTCATCTTCGTTTTTTAATTTTTGTAAAATGCAGTTAAGTGATGTAAAAGTTGGTCGTATTCTACCAGGAACCCATCGTGTCCGAAGACAGATTGCAATGTCACCAATTTTGCCTGAGGAATGTGTTCCGCTAAGAATTGTTGCTCATTCAGAGGGAACAGCAAATCGCTATCAATCCCGATCACCAAGGTTTCTGCTTGAATGCTTTTCAAAACTTCCTCTGCCGGTCCGCGATTTCTGCCTACGTGGTGACTATCCATGGCTTTACTCAGGCACCAATAACTGTATGCATTGAATCGTTTTGCCAACTTTTCACCTTGGTATTTTTGGTACGATGCCGCTCTGTAGTTATCCGTTTTATCCGGATCATCTTCGTGTTGCGTCACGTCGTAGCCCTCGTATGTGCGGTAACTCAACATCCCGATCGCACGGGCAGCTATTAACCCTTGTTTTCCGCCTTCCGGACGGTCTTCATAAAAAGTTGGATCTGCCTGTATGGCCAGTCGTTGCGCTTCATTGAATGCGATTCCAAAAGGAGAATGAAAAGCGTTTGTAGCGATCAAGACCAGTTTTTCAAACACTTCCGGTTGCTGGATCGCCCACTCCATGGCTTGTTGTCCGCCTACAGATGCACCGATCAACGTTGCGATGCGATCGATCTTCAGGTAATTGCGCACTGCCTCTAATCCTTGCACCATATCGCGAATAGTTATCGTCGGAAATCGTCGGTACAGCGTTTTTGCATTGGCAGCCGGTGTGGAAGGACCAAAAGAGCCATACGCACTTCCGAAGACATTCACTGCGACAATGAACTGCTCGGTTGGATCGTAGAATTTCCCAGGACCGAACAATCCGTCCCACCATTCCTGAACGCGGTGATTTCCGGTAAGTGCGTGACACACCCAAACTACGTTGGAAGCCGTTTCATTCAATGTGCCCCATGTTTGAAAGGTCACAGGAACATCTGCATAGGTTTCACCGTTTTCAAAAGAAACGATGGTGTAAATGGTATTTTCTGAAAGGGTTACGGGAATAGTAACCGGTAATTGACTTGTTTGCATAAAATCGTGTGAAATGAGTTGAATACTTGCGAAGTAGTTAGCGAAAACTAACAGCCATGCATGCACATGCAACAACACGATCTACGATCAATCAAATTGGGAATTTGCGTACGTTTGAAAAGTTCTTTTTTCATAGCCTTAATTTTATATTCTCCAGACAACGTGTCTGAATCGGAAATTGGCACCGGTTTTCCAATCCCTGTTCCGAAAACTATCGAAACTTGGAACTTAAAGTTGGTTGCCAGAGGGTCACAGAGTCCGTCTCTCGCCTCATTCTGTATAAAACAATGCCTTCTACGCTGAGAATGACGGTGCAAAGATTGTTTAATATTTTTCAGTTTTCCAAAAAACAGTATTATTTTTTTTTTTCGCCGTTAGCATTGAGCGGGTTCTCGACCGACGCAACAGGCGTATTTATCGCACTTCCAAAGAATTTGTTACCTTCGACATTACGATGAAGCGCTACTTTCTACTGTTAATCCTTTTCATGTTTGTTTTTGGGACACACGCTCAAGATCCCAATTCGCGACTGACAAA
>CAYRVL010000093.1:0-6444 GCA_964427665.1 uncultured Fluviicola sp.
GGCTTTATAACCCAATAATTCGTCAACGGTCATGATCGAAACAGGATGGTAATTTTCACGAGCTTTGCTATACACCTCCAAGGCCCATTTTTTACTCTCCTTCTCTTCTGATAAGGCCGTGTAGATTGGCAACAAGAATTTGCGACGACCAATCTTCATCAAAAAGCGCTCGATATTTGGACGAATATCGGTGTATCCGGCTTTGATACTCAAAACGTACCATTCAGTAGCTACTTCCGCATTACCCCACGTATTGAAATGCAAATGATCGTCGATGTTCTTTAAGCGTTCCGTTGAAATATTCGTTGGTAGTTGACGGATAAATGCTTGCCATTCTTGCGGCGTATACTGATCACGAGATAACTGGGGTTCTCGTTTTTTGCCTTTACGTTTCTTAGGTTGCTTAAAGATGTCTTTTCCACGGGCATATTGTTTTGCCAGACCTTGGATCTTTTCAAAACGCGGAGATTCAATGCCGTAACAGTTCTTTGGTAATCCCGGTTTGTACAACCACTCATCTACGTTGAAGGAAATGTTGTTCGGTTTTAACAACTTCTTAGTCAAGTAGTCTTTGAATTCCTCTGTAGTCAAGGTGGAAAACGCGTGATCCTTGAAATATCCACGTAAAAATTCATCAAAGCGTCTACGTCCACAATCGCGCTCCAAGGACTTCAAGAAGAATGCACCTTTCACATAGGCGATCGAGGTCATTCCGTCATCTGGATTGCGATCCTTCAATCCTAATTTTAAATGCGTGTCGTCTGCCTGTCCTTCTTTGGTGAATAGTTCGATCTCCTTTTGTAATTCCTGAAACTCGATCAAAGCAAGAATATCGGCGGTTTCTTTGCCATACAACTCCTCCATAATTCGGTTCTCGAAGTAAACAGTAAATCCTTCATTCAACCAGAAATCATCCCAAGTGGCATTGGTTACAAGATTCCCCGACCAGCTATGTGCCAATTCGTGCGCGATCACGGAAACGGCGCTGCGATCACCCGATATCAATGTCGGATTAGCAAAAGTCAACCGTGGGTTTTCCATTCCGCCAAATGGGAAGGAATACGGAAGAACAACGACATCGTATTGGCCCCACTGGTATTTCCCGTACAGATTTTCGGCCGCTGTGATCATCTTTGGAAGATCTGCAAATTCCCAAGCCACATCGCGAAGCATTTCAGGTTCTGTGTAAACGCCACAATTTGGCCCCAATTTCTTGTATTCCAAATTCCCAACTGCCAAAGCGATCAAATAAGCCGGAATCGGTTTGTCCATTTCAAAATGGTACTTTCCTTCCGGAGATTTTTCTGTGACGTTCGTTGCCGACATCACCGCCATCAAGTTGGATGGAACTGTAACATCTGCACTATAAGTAATGCGGTTGGCTGGCGTACATTGTGATGGAATCCACGTACGCGTGAGGATCGCTTGACCTTGTGTGTACAAGTAAGGGTGTTCTTTTCCAGCTGTTAAAGAAGGGTCCAACCAATCCAAAGCTGCTGCATTTTCTGTGGTTTTGTAGTAAATGTTGATATGCTTTGTATTCTTGTCGATCTTCACGCTCAAAGGTTGTCCTAAAAACTGTTTGTGCGTACCAATGATAAAATCGGCCTCTTTTTCTTGTCCTTTTTTACCGATCGTTACTTTTTGAATTTCCGGACCGTTGATATCAAAGATTGCGGTGTCGGCATCTTTTAACATTTCCATTTCGTGGCGCGCCACTCCGTAAATGGTTTTGTTATCGAAGTTTACGTCCAATTCCAGATGCAAATGCTTGGTACGAATCTCGTCGATGTTCGAGTAGGTGTGTGCATCTACGTGAGAAACAGATGTTTTAACGGTTTGTGACACACCGGAGGTCGCTACTTGTTCTTCGCAGGAATTCAATCCAAGAAGTACGAGTGTGAGTAAGAAATACTTCAAAATTGCCGTCATTGATCGGAGAAATTGGGAGGCAAAGATACTAATTTTTAGGCTTCTACGGAAGGATCCAATTTACGTTCTTTATCGATGAAGTAGCGGATCACGTCTGCTGCTGCCATCAAGCCAAATAACGCAGGCATATAGGAAACGGTGCCGTAGAATGATTTTTTGAAGTTAAGACCATTGGTCATTTTCAAAGAATCCTTTTGCTGGAGCTCTGAGGAAAATACACAACGTACACCTTTGAACCCAAAATCTTGTCGCTTCAACCGCTTTTTAATGTGGTGGCCTAATTTGCAGTTGTGACTGTTTTTGAGCGGTCCGACCTGTACTTTTGAAGGGTCTGTTTTTCCGCCTGCACCCAGCGAAGTGATGATCTTGATCTTCTTGCGTTTGCAGGTCATGATCCATTCCAATTTCGGTGTCACAGAATCGATGCAGTCGATCACATAATCCGGTTGGTATTGATCCAGCAGTTCAGAAACACGTTCGGGCATTACGAATTCTTCAACAACGTTTAGCTGAAGTTCCGGATTGATGTCGCGCAAGCGTTCGCCCAAAACTACAGCTTTGTTTCTGCCAATGGTGGAGTCCAACGCTGTCAATTGTCGGTTTTTATTTGAGGGGTCGAATACATCACCATCGATGATGGTCATGGTTCCTACTCCGGCTCTGGCGATGAATTCTCCGGCAAAGGAACCGATCCCGCCGAGTCCGACTATGAGTACATGTGCGTCTTTCAGTCGTTTCATTTCATTTTCTCCCAAGATCAGGGAAGTGCGTTCTAACCAATCAGTCATGGAAAAACAAAGCGTTAATATTGTTTGAAATCGATTCAATTATGGTGCTCAAAGGTAATTCTTTTAACTGAGCTATGGTTTCATAGATCCTTTCAATGGGTTCTGAACTTTCATCTGTCTCGGCAAGGATACGTTCAAGAGGAATCCGTTTAACCTCTTCTTGAAGCGCTTTATTGTACAGCGTACGTTCACCAAGACTGATCCATACATTCGAATGTTTCAGTACTGAGGAGAGGTGCGAGGCTTTGTTGAATCCGTGAAAGATCATGGGAATGTCCGGCGCATGCTGTTTGTGTAAAAAAAGACAACGATCGATGCGATTGACGCAATGCAAGATGATAGGTTTGTGCATCTCTTTTGCCAATTTTAGTTGAGCAATAAATAGCTCTTCTTGAGCTGGATCATCCGGATAGCGAGAGTCCAGTCCGCATTCACCGATAGCCAGGCAGTTTGGATTTTGAAGGTGTTCGTGCAGCCACTTCAAAAATATGTTTGGAGATTCTTTCGAATTTTCTGGATGTACGCCAACGGAAAAGTAGGAATCGAGTTTTACATGGGTTTCAAATGGAAAATATTGATAAACAGAATGGTAGTTACTCGACGGCGTGTGCGTATGTACATCAAAATAGGTATGTGCCTGCATAGGTATGTGTCTAAGCCTTGGCTAAAATTAGAGACTTTGTTCGATTAAAACGGATTTTTAGCTATTTTCACCGACGCTAAAAACTCTTAATTAAATGGAAAATAATATCCCAAAAGGCCACCCAAAAGGATTATATCTGTTGTTTACTGTTGAAATGTGGGAGCGTTTCTCGTATTACGGAATGCGCGCCATCTTCATTTTGTATTTAACTAAGGCACTTTTGATTGATGCAAAAGCGGCTGGAGGAATTTTCGGAACGTATACATCTTTGGTTTATTTGACGCCATTGTTAGGTGGTTTTATTGCGGACCGTTATTGGGGAAACCGTCGTGCTATTTTAGTTGGTGGGATTTTAATGGCAATCGCACAATTTTTGATGTTTTTTAGTGCTAGTATGTATGAGAATACAAGCTCTGCAATTCCGATTATGTATGTGGCGCTGGGCTTCCTGATTCTTGGTAATGGATTTTTTAAGCCGAATATTTCATCGATGGTTGGTTCACTTTATCCAAAAGGAGATTCACGCATAGATTCAGCTTACACGATTTTCTATATGGGTATCAATGCTGGTGCTTTGGTTGCTCCATTGGTTTGTGGTGGTTTCGGTGACACCGGTGCAGCTGCTGATTTCAAATGGGGATTTTTGGCTGCCGGTATCGGAATGACAATTGGTACGATTATCATGTTGATGTACCAAGGTAAGTTTCTAGTAACACCGGAGGGAGAGCCAATTGGGATGAAACCTTCCTTTTACAAGAAAGCTGCTTTAGAGTCTGGAGTAGAAGTAGAAGAAGTTAAAGGTTTGACCAAAATAGAGCGAGATCGTATCCTTGCTATTTTTATAATTACTGCTTTCGTAATCGCATTCTGGGCTGCATTTGAGCAAGCGGGTGCATCCTTAACTATTTTTGCAGATCAAAATACCGACCGAGAAATCTTTGGGTATAATGTTCCTGCATCTTTCTTCCAATCGATCAATCCGATTTTCATTGTTGCATTTGCTCCATTATTTTCTGTAATGTGGTCTGCATTGAGTCGTCGTGGCAAAGAACCAAGTTCACCGATGAAAATGGTTTGGGGTCTAGCAATTTTGGCCTTGGGGTATATCTTAATTGCATTTTCCGTAAAAGGCATTGGAATGGAAGAGAAAATTTCGATGTTCTTCCTAATTGGAATGTATTTCTTGCACACTTGTGGTGAGTTGGCAATTTCTCCGGTTGGATTATCTGTTGTGAACAAACTTTCTCCGAAGCGTTTCGCTTCTATGATGATGGCAGTGTTTTTCTTGTCGTCTGTAGTTGGAAACTTTACTGCTGGATTGTTCTCAGGTTTGATCCCGCAACCGACGGTGAAAGAGGTCGTTGTTGTAGATAAGACAAAAACAGAGCAAGATATTTTGGAAACTACCGCTGTTTTGATGAATCGTTCTGAGAATCCAATGGAAGCAGCTGTGATTACTGCCTACGGTGATAAATTTGCAGGTGGTAAAAAGTTTGATCGTGAAAAACTTGCTGCTGCTGATACTTTGTACAAAGCAGAAGCTACGTTCGTCAAGGGAGACCTAGATGGAAATAAGGACGTAATTTTTGGTGATGTAAAATCATTCCAAAAAAATGCAGGAAATGTTGAACTTGATTTAGGAAGTGTTGAAAGTTCCTTGAAGAATAAGAATTTGATCGTTCGTGCTGTTGCTATTGATGGTAAACAAGCTGGAGCGGTTGTTTTTGAAAATAGTTCAAGTAGTTTGTTTGGGTTTGAGATCAATACTCTTTATGCATTTTTCATAATCTTTATCATTATGTCGGGTGCTACTAGCGTGTTGTTGCTTTTGCTGCATAAGAAGGTTGAGAAGTTGATGCACGGAATCCGTTAATTCCAATAACATTTTAAAATCCCATGTCGATTACTTTCGATATGGGATTTTTTTTGTCTGTAAATTAGATTAGTTTTAACGGAATAAATCAAAGGTATGTCAGAGCAAACCATTATAGACCGTTCATCGGACAAGTTGGCTTTGGAACAGATCCAAAATTTTAAAGGGAATTACCCGAAACAATTGTGGGCACTGTTCTTTAGTGAGATGTGGGAGCGTTTTTGCTTTTATGGCATGCGTGGAATGTTGGCTTATTTCATGGTGCATCAGCTCGAGATGAGTGAAAAACAGTCGAATTTACAATACGGCGCCACTCAAGCGTTCGTTTATGCGTTCACTTTCATAGGTGGTTTCTTCGCTGACAAAATTCTGGGTTTTCGCAAGTCGTTGCTCTTCGGTGGATTGATGATGATCCTGGGCAGCTTGATCCTGGCTGTAAATCCAACAGATTTCTTTTTCATAGGGATCGCGTTTAATATCATCGGGACAGGTTTCTTCAAACCAAACATTTCCTCGATGGTAGGCATGTTGTATAAAGATGGTGATGCGCGCCGCGATGCCGGATTTCTCTTGTTCTACTCCGGTATCAATATCGGAGCATTCATTGGAGGTTATGTGATCGCGATCGGAAAAGGAGCCATGTTCTCGTCTTTCATTCCGGTGGATCTGCGCTGGAATGTTGCCTTTGGAGCTGCAGCTGTCGTGATGGCGATCAGTTTGATCACATTCTTGTTGACGAAAAAGAATTTAGGGCCAATTGGCTTGTCGCCGCTGATGAATTTGGACTTAAACAAACGCAAGTTGTACGAGATCGCAACCTATGCCGGAGCCATTGCAATCATTCCGTTGATCATCATCATGGTGAAGAACACCACGTATACGGACTACTTCATGTACACGATCGGACCGGTGAGTTTGTTGTACCTATTCTTTGAAATGTCGAAGTCTTCACTTCAGGAGAACAAAAAATTGATCGGCGCACTGCTTTTCATTTTCTTTTCAGTCATCTTTTGGGCGATCTTCGAGCAGGCGGGAGGTAGTTTGGCGAATTTTTCAGCAACGAATCTAACGAAGGACCTGTTTGGTTTGCAGTTAGACCCAAATGGAGTGAATAACTCGATCAATGCCTTGTTTGTTATTTTATTTGCGCCGGTGATCGGTCTTTTATTCGTAGCTCTGGCAAAGCGGAAACTGGAACCTTCGTCTAC
>CAYRVL010000093.1:6544-8865 GCA_964427665.1 uncultured Fluviicola sp.
AGCATCTCACCGGAAGAAGGAACCGACAATACGGACAGAATGCTCATTTATACAAAAGGTTATTACGATTTCGCTTGGTATGCGATCATTGCCGGAGTCGTATTGATTGCACTTTATCCTTTGATTAAAAAATTGACACAAGAAGTAAAATAATACCATGAAACAACGCAAACATCCACACGCACTGCCGTTCTTGTTCCTTTCTGAAATGTGGGAACGTTTTGGTTACTACCTGATGATCGGGATCTTCACCTTGTACCTGAAAGATGCGAATCAAGGTTTTGAAATGTCCGAAGCGGAATCGGCAAGTTTGTACGGAACCTTCATTGCGTTGGTGTTTTTTACGCCGTTCATCGGAGGTTTACTGGCAGACCGATTGTTGGGGTATCGTACACCGATTATTCTTGGGGGAATTTTGATGGGGGTTGGATACTGTTTGATGGGGATCCATTCCTATTCGATGCTGTACACCGGAATGGTATTGGTTATACTCGGAAATGGGTTGTTCAAACCGAATATCAGTACGCTACTGGGTAATTTGTACAACGATCCGCAATACTTGCCACAAAAAGATGAAGGATACAATATCTTTTATATGGGTATCAATATCGGAGCTTTTGTTTGCAACATCGTGTCTGCGTTTTTGATCAATAAGTATGGCTATTCAGTGGCTTTCTTTGGTGCAGGTATCGGTATGTTTGTCGGTATTGTGGTTTTCTTGCTGGGCTCGAAACATTATGTAGCAGGTGATAAGGTGAAAGAGCCGATGCCGGGCGAGAAAGCGTGGTGGCTCGATTTGTTGATCGTGGTGGTGCCGGCAGTGATCTTTGCTTTGATCGGATACTTTATTAACGGAGTGCCGTCGCCGAACAATGAACATTCGTTTTTGGTAAAAGACGATGTAACGGATGCTTTCCTGTTTGCTTGTATTCCGGTGATCTTCTTTTTTGCCTATGTGTTATTCACTTCTCCGAAGTCCGAACGACGCGTGGTGAGTGCGATCTTGGTCGTTTGTTTGGCAGTAATGCCGTTTTGGGCGATTTTCAAGCAGAATGGAACAGTTTTGAATACTTGGGCGAATAACTACACAGACCGAGAAGTGCCCGCATCTATGAAAAACGGTCTGAAGTCGATGAGTTTGGCTGATGTGATCGAATATAAAAAGTCAGACGAACCGGTTCCGGTACTGGATGAACATTTCCGTAAAGTGAAAACAGAGAAGGAGGTTCAGTATCCAAGCTATTTTAAGAACGACAGAAAAAATACGCAATTAAAAGAAGGAGATGAAGTCGTTGTGTTCAATACGAATATCTTCCAGTCTGTAAACCCGTTTTGGGTGATCGTTTTGACGCCGTTGATTGTCGGAATCTTCCGTTTCTTGCGCTATCGAAATATGGAACCGTCGATTCCAGTGAAATTTGTCTTGGGCTTGTTCATCACCGGATTGTCTTGTTTGGTCATGGTGATGGCAGCTGATGCTTCCGATAATGGTGCCATGAAAACAAGTTATTGGTGGTTCTTTGCTGCCTACGGGGTCATCACAGTCGGGGAATTGTGTTTGTCTCCTATCGGATTGTCCATGGTTTCTAAGTTGTCACCGCCGCGTTTGACAGCTTTATTGATGGGGGCATGGTTCATTTCCACTTCAATCGGAAATAAGTTGAGTGGGGTGATCGCTTCTTTGTGGGACTCGTATGATGACAAGTCGTCGTTCTTCATGTTGAATTTTTATCTCATGATGGGAGCCACTTTAATATTAGTAGTCTTATTACCGTGGTTGATCAAAGTCTTCCGCGAGCAGAAGAATAAATCGTAAGAGTCATGAAAAAGTACGTTGGATACCTGGTAGTTTTTGCCATTTTGTTGGTGATGATCCCTGTCTTAGCCATGAATGGACTCCTATTGGCGGCAAAGATCTTGGGCTTTATATTGATTATTGCAGTTTCAGTTGCCCTGCGCATTTGGTTGATCAATGCACGAAAGGGAAAATATCGCATGGATGCTGTAAAGTTAAATGTGAACGATCGCTATTTTTTGACTGCCGAATTTGACCACTATAAAAATGCCACATCTAAGGAGCGTAAACAAATGGAACAAACGCTTGGGTTCATTCTAGGGAATACCAAGTTTGGTGTATCTGAGTCAAAGGAGCTCACGCGCGAGGACTGTTTGGTAGCTGCGATGTACTTCAGTGGAATCCTCGGAGAAGATAATTTGAAGGATCTTTCCGTGAAGGGGGTCGTGGTTTTAACGCAAGGAACAGGTAAGGGTCCGGAGTTAACACCAGATAAAGATGCACTTTTAATAGATACGCATTGGGT
>CAYRVL010000094.1:0-7844 GCA_964427665.1 uncultured Fluviicola sp.
ATGGTAATGTGATCTTCCTCAAAGGTACGAAATGCATGGCAAGGAACGGGATTTTGTTGATTATTGTGATGAAACGGCAAGAACAAATTCAACCAAATTGGCATCGAGGTGTAACCCTCACCATGAAATGCTTCTTCATTCATTTTTTACTGGTTAGTAGTGCTGTTTTTGGACAATCCATCGAGCGCCAGTTGTATGTGCGCTATTTTAAATCCCTTTATCCGTATGAACCCGCGGTGGTGCGTGAACAGCAAATGGAAGAGGTTTCTGAATGGCGAACCGATCAATGGCAACACGAAACGCTCACCAAACGCACCAAATTTGCGCAGTTTCGCCCAGATGGACGACCAACGTTTTATACCTTAAAACAACCTTACGGCGGTGATTCACTGATATACACGTTTCACTACGATTCGTTGAACAATTTGGTAGAATACAAACAGTGGTCTCCAGACAATGTTACTTATAAAGGCCCAAAACACTTCGCACACAATATCTATCGTTACGACGGCAATCGTTTGAAAACGGTTCAGTTGTATGCGTACAGTGAAAGTTGGTCCATGGAGCGCTTGATACAAACCGATTCGTTGGTGTATGCGAACGATGAGAAAAGTGTTACTATTTACACGGGGAAAAACACGGTTGTTCTAAAGTCCGATGTTGCATTAGGTGAAAATGAAAAGTTGATCGATCGTGAAACCGATTGGAAGCTGCCTTGTAAAACGAATGATGTTGTTTTACAACCGATTCAGCGATTCTATCAGGTGGAATGTATCAGCGATTTTATTAAACATTCAGGCGAACACAACACCATTTTTTATGAAGGAGAAGTTGATCGCGGTGGCAGTTTGGTGTTCACGGAATCCGAGTTCAAAAAACTGTCAACAGGTTATTTCCTCGACACCTTGAAAAAAGAACTTTTCACCAAATCCTATTCTTTTACGGCTGAACCTACTTCGTTAGACGATCGATTAACCAATACAACGACCTTGTCTCATTTCACATCATCATTGCTGTTGGAGTATACCATTACCATAAGAGAATCGAGCCGCGGAAATTACGAATACGGCAGAGACAGCATACAAACCTTTTATGCTTACACACCATTCGGCTGGCAACAACAGCGGATGGAGTACCATTATCCGTTAGGTCGGATGAAACATTTATCGCAGGAAGGAGAAAATGAAAAGCCTTCGCAGCTTCCTGTTTATGTTATGAAAGAGTGGATGGAGTGGAAGAGGAGGAAATAAATCTGCAGTATCTTGCTATGAGAGAAAAGTGGATCACAGGTAATTCGGAACAAAAAGGGCAGTTCTTTAGAAACCGCCCTTTTTTGAATCATACATGTTATGAGATTACCATGCTACTGCTTGATTCAATTTTTCTACTTTCCCATCTCGACCAGGTGAAGAATACGTTCCTCCGGAAGCACCACCTTTGTTGGAAATATTCAACATGTAAGACTTAACACTAGGATCAACGATCAATGTTACATCTCCTCCAGCACTACCATCTTTTGGCGCGCGAGAACAACTTTCACCAGGAGTACCAGTCCAGCCTTTTGCTCCGTTCAACCAAAGGTTGATTGCTGTTGTTGGATTTACTCGGAAATGCTTTAATAAGGAACCGGATTTGATGGAGTATAATTTGAATTCGATAAGATCAGCTTTCGTAACACCGTGTTTTACACTTTTCAACTCAACACGAACTGCACCAGGAATCATTTGATGACACGCGGTACTTTGAGATTGACCGTTGTAATCCAAGGTCCATGCCTGACTATAATCCATGACAAATGTGGAAGTACTTGTTACCGTCGGGTGAAATTTTGACTTGATTTTTATCGTTACCTGATCGCCATTAACCACAGCATTATCTGGAATAGTGATCGTTCCATTCCCAACCGTTTTCATGTCTCCGAAAGAGCTCTTGTAGGTTGCTGGAAGCCCACTTACTTCAATTTCGAACTCATCGTGGTAAGCTCCGGTAGCTGTTGAAAGTGTTGAGCCATCTTTCAATTTGATCACGATATCGTACTTCTGCGTTTCGCCTTGCTTGAATGTTTTCACCGGAGTAGACAAACTGATAGAAACAACTGCCTTATCTTTTGTTGTGAACTTGGCGCGCTTTTCAGCTTCAGCTTTATCGCCTTCTGCTTTTTTCTGATCAGCAATCTTTTGAGTCCCTTTGTTCACCTCAGTTAAATAGGCAACCAACAGGTCAACATGTTTATCTGCAGTTATTCCATAGATCATCTCTTTGTCAAAGCCATAAACAATACCGTCCAAACCAAATTTTCGTTGAGATTCTGCTTGTTCAGGTGTCGAGATGAGGTTTCCTTCATTGCTGTAAATCGCGTAATTTGCGTTGAAGTAAAAAGCACCCCCATTTTTTCCTCTAAAATATCTTGGCCATTCACCTTCCTCAATTTTAAATTCAGAATCTACACCAATACTGGAAGAAAAACTGATAACCTGGTTCTTCTCGTTGCGTTTGATATCTCGAATAATGTAATCCAACTTTTCTCCCGCATAACGGTAACTAGCACCATTTTCAACAGCCTGATAAAGTTTGCCTTTATTGGAGAGAAACGCTTCAATCATGTCAAATTGATTGGCTCCCGGATCAACGTTTACTACCGGTGTAGCTGAACTGCTTACTTCTGTTTTCTTTTTTCCTTTGATTCCGCCAACGAGGTCGCCAACGGTTTGACTGTTAACGTGCAGCGCTGTAACAAGGAGTACAGCCGCAGTGAATAGTGATTTCATGTGTTTTTAATTGTGATTTGATTCGGGCTCAAAAATAGAGGAGACCGTTCTGCTCAAACACGTGTTATTTCACCAATGGTTGAAACGAATTCATGAAGTGCAAACTAGCCTACGCGCAGTCCATTTTCTTTTAGAGAAGACTCGAATTCTTGCTTGCGTTCGCGAGAGATAGCAATGACTTGGTCGTTTTCCAACACGATCACACTATCAGACTTTGAATATTTCTTGATATAGTTCACATTGATCATATAAGAACGATGTGAACGAAAGAAGTTGGGTTTGTTATCCAAAACCTCCTCGAAGAACTTCAGTTTTTTACTCACTAAAATTTTTGATCCGTCTGTGAGCCAAACACGTGTATAGGCCCCGTCTGCTTCCAAATATGCAATCTTTTTGGTTTGAATGAACACGACCCCATCAGACATTGGTAAAGCGATCTTTGAAAATTGCTGATTTTGCAAACTTTCTTTCAATACCGTAAGGCGTTCTTGAATGGCCAATTGTCCTTTTCTGTCAAGTGCTTTCTGCACAGCACTCTTTAGCTTATCAATGTCAACAGGCTTTAAAATGTAATCAAGCGCCGAAACTTCAAAAGCCCGAAGAGCATATTCATTGTAGGCTGTTACAAAAATGATCTCGAACTTTATTTCCTGGAAAAAATGCATGATCTCGAAACCGGAATATTCCGGCATGTCGATATCGAGAAAAACCACATCTGGATTCCCCTTATTGATTGCGATCACACCTTCCGGAATATTGTTTGCCGCATCAATTATTTCAACTTCCGGACAGTATTGCTGTAGTAGGAGAGTTAGTGAACTTATTGCCCGTTGTTCGTCGTCGATCAATATGGCTTTCAGTTTACTCATGGCGTCAAAGATATATACATTGAAATAAAAAAGCCCTCCCGCAAGGGGGAGAGCATTAAGTGAATAGTGGTAGTTTCAAAAAAGTTTGAATTTTTATCATGCTAAGGTGCTCAAAAGAATGGATTTTTCCCTGAACAAATTTATAAGCCCTGCTTTTCAATTCATGAATAGTAAAACAATGCTTTTGCTGCCAAACAAAAGCATATAGTCTTACAATTTTGTAAAACGAGATACCGCCCCTTTATCCGAAATAATGAAATAGCTCCCAGGCTGTAAGTGTGCTACATCAATAGTGGTTTGATGTTCCATACCAGAAAATGAAATAAGTAATTGACCAGCCAGATCCCTTAATTCGTAATTACATGGTTCCATGTTTTGAATACTGAGGCTTTCGTTTGCCGGGTTCGGGTAAATAGCAATTGACGAAGATGTGTTTTCCGCAACTGTCAACATCGGGTTTGCAGCATTGAAAAGTAGTGCTACTTCATTAGCGGTCAATACACGATCAAAAATCTGAATATCATCAATTGCTCCGTTGAAATAGCGATTATTAACAGCATCATTAGAGGCACCCAACAATACTGGATCTGTATTACCGAAAACACTTTGAAAACCTTTTGGGATCTTGAAATCCAAAACGTTGTTAATGTATAGTTTTAAGGAATCGTCGTCATATGTGATAACATAGTGTGTCCAGTCACCTAAAACAGCAGGGTTGTTGGAAATGTTATAGATCTCTGTGTAAGTTGTCGGTTCTGAGGCAACCGCAACAAGATTTCCGGTGTTTTTGTTGTAATAAAGGGCGCAGCCTTCAAAAAAAGATTCTGTATTTCCGTTTTTTGAGACAAAGATCGGATTGTATGGATAGCCAATTCCGGAGTTTGAAGGGGCAATCACTTTTGCCCATAACGAAATAGAACCAATAGAGGGTTTTATTGTTGCACTAGAACCCAGATTGATATAGTCAGATATTCCATCAAATTCGTATGCCATATTGCTGTTTCCGAAGCGATCATTGGTAAGAGAAGCGCCATTTACGGTTCCGTCGTTAAGCCCCACTTCGTCCTCAGCTGTCCCATTATTAAAAGAGTACTTAGCTACTAGGCCATTACTTACTTGGGAATATGCGCATGCACTAATAAAAAGAGATGCAAAAAGATAAATGTGTTTCATGTTTTTTACTGTAAAGCACGAAAATCATCCCTATATAATAATTGGTATTTTTCACCAAACGCCGATATCAGTTCATGAACCGATATATTGAATACGAAGTTGAACGATTGTTCCACAATCATCAGCTTGATTATCACCATCACTGATCTGTACTTCAATGTTGAATTCTCCGGATTCATTCAATATTTCAATGCGTTTTTTAATCGCGTTTGTGGAAAATGACTGATGGGTCAATTTACGGCGTTCATTGATCGCGGCAGAAAGCACTCTTCCTATACCGTTATCCGAAATTTCCACCAAGATCTCATCTTTGGAATTGGCATGAAACGCAACGAACAGGTCCTTGTTTCCTTTTTTGTGTAAAAGGCCATGCTTAATGGCGTTTTCTACAAAAGGCTGTAGGATCAAGCTGGGAATGTACACCCGATCCTGATCGATCTGCTCGTCGCAAGTAATTTGAAACATGAAATCGGTACCAAAGCGCAACTTTTCAAGTTCCAGATAATTTGTAAGCATATCAACTTCCTCCGAGATCAAGATCTTTTCCTGTTCTGAAAAGGATAGAATCTGGCGCATCAATTGGCTGAACTTTGACAAGTAATAGTTGCTGTTCTTGATGTCGTTGTGCAAGATCAAATCCTGGATTGAGTTTAGGGTGTTGTACATGAAGTGCGGATTCATCTGTGCCCGTATGGCTTTAAGCTGTGAATTGGCCAGCAGGGTTTTTTGAGCTTCTTTTTTTCGAATACCGTTGATGATGTAATGCACGATCAAGAAAACAATGATCGTCCCGCACAAAAAAACCAGTACAATGAACCACCAGCTTTGCCAAAATGGAGGGTGTACGATCAATGGGATGGCAATGATGTTTTGTGAATCATATCCGTAAGCGTCAATCGCTTTCAATTCTAGATTATAACGTCCATCAGGGACGTTTTGAATGAAGATCTCTTTGGTGGATCCTGGTAAGTAGGTCCACTGGGAATCCTCCTTTCGTAAACGGTAAGCATACTGATGTTTTCCATTACTGCTGTAGGCCGAAACAGCAGGGTGTAGACGCAACGAACCATCATAATCTAACGAGATGGGCTTCGTTGATTCCTCCAAATAGATCAGACATCTAACGGGTTTTTTGTACTGTACGATAGGAATTCTTTGAACCCCTTTTCCGGTTGCAAGCCATAAAGAACGATCACAAACCAATAGATCCAAAATATTCTCTGAAGCGAGCCCGTATAAAGAGGAAATTTGCGACCATTTTCGGGTAGATAAATTAAAGATCCAAAGCCCACGGTTTGAAGCCACATATATTGCCTTTCTATAAAAAAGCAGCTTATTCCCTTGAACAGAGGCGGGTAGTTTGGCCAGAAAAGCATGCTTGTCCTGAGCGTCTACTTCTACAATTACACCATTGAAACAGAGCGCGAAGATTTTATTCTCGAAAGGATCTTTTACAACAGATAGCACCTGTAAGCCCCGACACAAATGTACCTGTTTCATCCACTTATTACCGCGCTTTTTATACTGCATCAACCCATTATTTGTAGCGATCCAAACATCATTTCCCGTAAAACCGGAGGTAATTTCCCGCGACCAGGATGCGTCTAGCTTGGTGGTGTCTGAATCTGTCGGCAAGTAGGTTCCGAAGGAGCTCAGAATAAAGGTGTGGTCGGAAAAGGTATAAAGCATTTTTAGGGAGCTAATGTCGTTTTTAGCTTCCTTTATCTGATCATTACTCAGGTAATATAAGTGCTTGTTTATGTTAAAGTATAATCGCCCTTCCCGCGCTATGTAATCAAAACTTTGGATGTCGGATTGGTGTCCGGTGGAGAATGAGACCAAGGACTCTGTGGAACAATTGATATAACCGACTCCCCCAGTACCGGTGCTGTAGTAAACATGTTTTCCATCTGTGTCCAGATGCGTGATCTTTTTAAGGTCCGTGTTTTCAGTCGTTTTATTCCACAACAAATAATTCAGGTTAGGAACACGTAGTAGTCCGGTTTGTAAGGTTGAAAACCAATAGTTTCCTTCGCGATCAATCAAACAATCGGAAAAGGAAAGATCCGGATAAAGCAAGCGAGCCGTTTTGTTTTTTGGTGAGTAAACGATTAGACCATTGTAGGTACAAATCCATAACCGACCATCTGTCAAGACCTTGATATTAGTGGGCTTTCGGTTAAATAATAATTTTTTCAAGGCAGGAACTTCCCAAGGCTTTACTTTTCCATTTTTTTCCGATAACAACAGGTTTTGATAAGCAGATAAGATCACATGACGTCCTTGAAAGCGCGCCATCATATAAAAGCCGGTCTGTTTAAATAATGAGGAGGGGGAAAGGTTCAATGATGTGTTCTTACAATGTAACACGCCTTTTTGAGTAAGCAAAGAGACGGTTTGCTTTCCATCGAAAACACCAGCGGTTGCCGTACCATATTGGTTGATGTGTCGCCATTGCTTTGTTTTTTCAGAATAGATGGCCAAACCCAATTCGTGTTGCACATGAACCCGGTGTTGGTCATCCGCTGTTATTCTGGAGATGCGATGAAGCTTGATGGGTAACTTCTTTAACACATTGTTCTCTAAAACAAACAGTTGTGACTGAAAATTGTAGCAATACAGTTTTCCCGATGTACTAAATGTAAGCCCCGTTATGGCCTTAGAAAGTTGCGAAGGACATTTGTAAGGTTGGTATTGAACACCATCAAACTTGTACAACCCGGCATCGCAACCAAACCAGATAAAGCCTTTTTTGTCCTGAACAAGACTATAGATCTCGTTACTTGGAACCCCATTCTCGTCGTCGTAAAGGAAGTAGCCCGGATATTGTGCTATGCCGCGAAGCGCGGTGAATAGCAAGAAATATGTAAGTATGAGAAAACGCATCTTTCTAAAGGTTAAAGATAAGTGTTCAGTCTTTAAAATTGAATCCGTGTTGTGAATTGAAAAAGACTGTTCACAGATTACCAGTGCTCTACTAAAAGTTCGTACCTTTGATACGATTACGGTCAAAAAAATTTGAATTATGATGAAC
>CAYRVL010000095.1:0-7765 GCA_964427665.1 uncultured Fluviicola sp.
CCCGTGGCCATTCCGGCAGCAGCCATTTTCGATTGCACACCTTGCCACAATTCCGGACGAACCGATGTGGTTTGGTTTTCAAATGCTTTCGAAAACAAATCTTGTATGTTATCTTTTTCAGTCACTTTTCTTTCCTTCTAATTGATTGCGTAAAAATGCACGCGCACGTGAGTATTGGGATTTTGACGTATTTTCACTTACTCCTAGCGCATCAGCGATCTCTTTGTGTGTAAACCCTTCTATCGCAAACATGTTAAAAACAACGCGATACCCATCAGGTAGGGCATGGATCATGCGCATCAAATGAGCAACATCCATTTCCTCGAAACCGGTATCGTGGAAAGATATCTTGTAGGACACATCGTCCACAGAAACATCTCCCAGCAGTTTTTTATTCTTCCGCAAAGCATCCAACGCTGTATTCACCATGATCCGTCGAACCCATCCTTCCAGTGACCCTTCCATTTTGAACTCGGACACTTTTTGAAAGATCTTGACAAAACCATCCTGCAACACATCTTCCGCTTCCTCTACACTCGCCATATACCGCTGGCAAACCACCAACATTTTCGGAGCAAATTTGTCAAACAACACTCGTTGTGCACGTGGATTTCCCTTGGCGCATTCATTAACCAATGTTAGATCATCCATAACACGTACAAAACACTAGACTTGAAACTACTGAAAAAGGTTGCACGGTAACACAATCCTCCTAAAAAAAACGTATTTTCGGCTCCCTGATTACACACAATGAAACTACTTCTTTCGGGTGCCATCATAGGATTGATTGGCGCTTCCGCTATCTATGCTCAACAACTTCCGCTAAGAGTGGGAGCTTACACGGCATCCCTGCAATTGAACCAAACCACCCAACTTCCGATTCACATGCGTGTTGAAAAAGTTGGAAAATCCAATACGCTGATCATTTCAAATGCCGAAGAACGCATCGAACTCCAGGTTCAGAAAAAGATTGGCGACACACTGGTACTTCCTTTCCCAAATTTCGATTCAGAATTGCGGTTTATCGTAAGTCATAAAAAATATGCCAGTGGTTATTGGGTAAACTACAACAAAAGCGGAAATTACCGCATTCCGTTCAAAGCCAACTTCGGTGTTTGTCAGGATGCCGGAAAATCACCTGTTGATCTGACCGGTCGCTGGGAAACCTATTTTTCTCCGCAAACAGCCGATCGTGAAGCTGCAGTAGGAATCTTTCAACAAAAAGGAGCTGTTGTCACTGGAACGGTACTCACAGAAACAGGAGATTATCGCTACTTGGAAGGTCGGGTTGATGGTTCTCATTTTTACTTATCTGCTTTCGATGGAACACACGCCTTTCTATTATCCGGTTCGTACAACGGCACGCAGATAGACGGTACCTTTTTCAGTGGGAAACACTATCAAACACCGTTTTCTGCCAAATTGAATGCACAATTTGAACTGCGACATGCCGATTCCTTAACCTTTTTGAAAGACTTACACGCACGGGTTAACTTCAATCTGAAAGATATTCATGGAAATGCATTCAGTTTCCCGAACAAACAAACTGAAGGAAAAGTGGTGATCATTCAGATCATGGGTACGTGGTGTCCGAATTGCATGGATGAAACGAAGTACTACAAAGAATTGTATCAAAAATACCACGACCAAGGTTTGGAGATCATTTCGATTGGTTACGAAGCGGCTGAAACCTTCGAAGAACAAGCTGAAAAGATCAAAAGATTGAAAGAACGACACAACCTCGATTTCACTTTTTTAGTGGGAGGAAAAGCCAATAAAAGTTTGGCCTCAGAACACTTCAAAATGTTGAATGAAGTCATTTCTTTTCCAACCAGTATCTATATAGGACGAGATGGTTTGGTAAAACGGATCCATACCGGATTCAATGGTCCAGGAACCGGTCAGTATTACATCGAGTATGTAGAGAAAACCAACGCCTTGATCGAATCACTGTTGAAGCAATAAGATTTCATCAAAATAATAACCAACAAAAAGGGCTGCCATGATAAGCAGCCCTTTGTATTGTTTACATCTTCAAACGCGGTCGTTGTGTGTCGTTTGCCAACTTCCATGCCGTATGGAAAACCAAGCGCGTCACCTTTTCCACTTTCGAGAAGATGATCTTCTCCACGTCATCTGTGGCCTGGTGATAATCCTCGTGAACACCACTGAAATAAAAAACACTTGGAATATTGTTTTTCGCAAAATTATAATGATCTGAGCGGTAATAAAACTGATTTGGATCTTTCGGATCATTAAAACGGTAATCCAGTTCCAGTTTTGTGTATGTTTTATTCGCCCATTCATTAGCAGCATGTAAATCATCACTCAAACGATCTGCACCAATCACATAGATATAATCGGATTTATTTTCGTGAGCAATATCATTTCGCCCGATCATATCGATGTTCAAATTTGCCACCGTTTGTTCAAGCGGAATAACTGGATGATCCGTATAATACGCACTTCCCAACAAGCCTTTTTCTTCACCTGACACCGGCATGATCAAGATCGATCTGCGCACGCCGTTTCCTTCTCGGTAAGCTTGCATGAATGCTTCCGCCATTTCTAACAAGGCAACTGTTCCCGTACCATCGTCATCCGCACCATTGAACACGACACCGTTTTCCATACCGATATGGTCGTAGTGCGCAGTGATCACAACAATCTCTTTGGATAAAATTGGATCAGATCCCGGAATAAAAGCCAATACATTGGAGGAGGTAAGAACCGTTTCACCGTCATTCAAAGAGCCGGAAAACATACCGATCGTTTTTTTCGAAGGCTTTCTTGGTTGTTTCCCTTTACCTGTCAAATAGCGAAATGACTTCGTTAACAAAGGAGCTACTGTGGAAGAATTCACCATGATCGTCGGGATCTCTTCTTTCTTTTCCCCTTCCAATAAACGCATAGAATTCGTCGTAGTGTAATGTTCCAGGTATTGATAGACTTGCTCGTAATTCGGGTGCATCAAAACAATGCCCTTCAATCCGGATGGAGCAGCAACTTTTAGACGTTGCACTTCAGCACGTAATTCAAATGAATTTACTGGAGCAACTAATATATAGGCCATCGGTTTCAAAAGCTTCGCCGTTTCCAGGGTCATCATTGGAAGATCCGTCGCCGACCATTTGCTTTTAGCACCATAATAAATGAAATCCGTTTTGAACGTCAATGCCTTTCCGGCCCACGAGATCGAACCACCCGGCTTGGTTTCTACAACTTGAAAAAATTGTTCAAAACCTGACATACCGGGAGCTTGCGCCACACCGACCTTTTTGAAGTTCTCTATCAAATACGTTGCGGCCATTTGCTGACCTTTTTTTCCGGTTTCGCGACCTTCGTATGCATCCGAAGCCAATACTTCTAAATGTCTGCGTAAATCCATTGAATCGATATAGGTCGCATAATGCGCAGCCCAATCCTTCTTTTGAGCAAAAACAGTGCATGCACTAAACAGTACCGCACCAAACAGAACTAATTTTCTCATGAACAGCACGGAATTTTTTCAATACGTCCCTGATGACGACCACCTTCGAAAGCCGTTGAAAAGAAAACATCTACCATTTCTTTAGCATCGTCAACAGAAATGAATCGTGCAGGAAGCGTTAATATATTTGCATCATTGTGTTCACGTGCCAATTGCGCAATGTCTTTTTTCCAACATAATGCACCACGAATTCCCTGGTGTTTATTCACTGTCATATTGATGCCATTACCGCTACCACAGATCACAATACCCAAGGTTCCCGGATTTTGTTCCACATGATCTGCAACAGGATGACCGAAATCCGCGTAATCGATACTATCTTCGCTGTAACAGCCGTAATCCTTTACAGTGTAACCTTTCTCTTGTAAATAGGAAATTAACACTTGTTTTAATTGAAATCCGGCATGATCTGCGCCGATTGGAATAACTTGTTTCATGTTGAATGAATTGAATGATTCAAAAGTAGGTCTTATTAACAAAAGGAGCAAAGTATAAACAATCGAGCTTCGAGCTATTTTTCAGCACATTGAAAACAAGCAACTTAACAAATGAGGTTTTCAACACTAAAAGTGACAGCAACGTGGATAAGCGTTAAAAAATACCAAGAACTTTTTCTTGCATAGCTCGAAATTCCGTTATATATGTCTGATTTTTTGAATTGATCATCAAAAGTTAACGAAAGTTTCGCTTCACTTCTCCACAGGTTATTGTATGGTTAACTCCAGTTTTTACGAAAATTAATGTTCACAGACATGAAAAACAATACACTTGTTAATAACCATGCTAAAACCGAACAGAATGAATGATTTACAATACGTACAACTTGTTAACAAACCAGATCTTCTTGTTTACAAGTAACAGAACCAAGTAAAAGTCCCAAAAGTTTTACACGTTTCAACAGCCTTAATAAATATAGTAAAGTTCTTTTAATTTAAATATTCTTTATTTTTATAATGATCACTTGATCGAAAATGGGAGAAACTTGTTTTATTGATTGGTTTACAGTATATTCGATAATGATTATTGACAACTATTCATTGAAATCTTCTGAAATGCCGCAAGGTTTAGATGAATTTTTGACTACTTTTGGAAACAAAGCGAATAACACATGACGAAGGCCAACGTTCTGGTTGTAGAAGACGAGTTCATAGTATCTAAGGACATTCAATCTAGTCTTAAAAAACTGGGTTACAACGTTGTTGGCGCTGCGCCTTCTGGCGAAAAAGCCTTGGAATTAGTGGCTCAAGAACAACCAGACATTGTATTGATGGACATCATGTTGAAAGGGGACATGAACGGCATCGAAACGGCTGAGATCGTGCGTAATGAGTACGCTATTCCAGTTATTTATTTGACTGCTTATGCGGATGAGGCTACTTTAGCTAAAGCAAAGGTTACTGAACCATACGGGTACATCCTAAAACCCTTCAAAGAGATCGATCTGCACACGTCGATCGAAATGGCACTTTATAAACACAAAAAGGAACAAGAAGTAGAACGCGAACGCGATATGTTGTATTCCCTTGTTGAAAATAAAGAGAAGGAAACACAACACGATTTCATTTTTGTTAAGTCGAATAGCAAGTTGGTGAAGTTGAATATGAGCGATATCTTCTTCATCGAAGCGTTGAAGGACTACGTGGTGATCAATACAAACGATTCGCGTTACACGATCCATTCAACCATGAAAGACATCGAAAGTAAATTGGGGAATGATCATTTCATTCGTGTTCACCGCTCGTTCATTGTGCGTTTGGATAAGATCGCATCGATCGACTTCCCGAATTTGCAATTGGAGAATGACCGCAAACTCATCCCAATTGGTGGATCTTACCGCGACGAATTGACTGCGCGCATCAAGATGCTTTGATCTGATCTCCTGAAACTTTTTCAAACAGCGGTTCTTCATAGATTTTTTCTATTGATAAATTGATTTATTCGATTTATCTTAATGGATGTACCTTGTAACTTCGTGGTGTAACGATTACATTGAATCATTAATCATAATTGTATGAAAAAAATAGTATTAACTCTAAGCGCATTTACAGCCGGTTTTGCAATGGCACAGGAAACTGCGTCTGCCGGAAAATGTCCTATGGGGCATGGTGAATCCGCAGCTAAAACTGCTGTGGAACAACGCATTCAAATGGATCCAAAGCCGGTGACGAACAACAAAGATTGGTGGCCAAATCAATTGGATCTAAGCGTACTGCGTCAACAATCATCGCTTTCTGATCCGATGGGACCAGATTATGACTATCGCAAAGCATTTACCACCTTGGCTTATGATTCGTTGAAGGCAGATGTGCGTAAAGTTTTGACACAATCGCAGGATTGGTGGCCTGCAGATTTCGGACATTATGGTGGTTTGTTCATTCGTATGGCTTGGCACAGTGCCGGAACATACCGTACCGCAGACGGACGAGGAGGAGCTTCGGAAGGTCAACAGCGTTTTGCACCGTTGAACTCGTGGCCAGATAATGCTAACCTTGACAAAGCACGTCGTTTGTTGTGGCCCATCAAACAAAAGTATGGAAGCAAGATCTCATGGGCAGATTTGATGATTCTTGCCGGAAATGTTGCTTTGGAAGACATGGGATTCAAAACGATTGGTTTTGCCGGTGGTAGAGCGGACGTTTGGGAACCACAAAGCAATATTTACTGGGGAAAGGAAACGAAATGGTTGGATGATCAGCGTTATTCCGGAGATCGTCAGTTGGAGAATCCCCTGGCAGCGGTACAAATGGGATTGATCTATGTGAATCCGGAAGGTCCTAATGGAAATCCTGATCCGGTTTTAGCAGCAAAAGATATTCGTGAAACCTTCGGTAGAATGGGAATGAACGATGAGGAAACAGTTGCATTGATCGCCGGAGGTCACACTTTAGGGAAAACTCATGGTGCCGGACCAGCTACACATGTCGGTCGTGAACCGGAAGCAGCGCCAATCGAAGAGCAAGGTTTGGGATGGAAAAGTGATTACAAAAGTGGAAAAGGGGAAGATGCGATCACTTCCGGATTAGAGGTAACCTGGACATCTACACCAGCGGAATGGAGTCAGGATTTCTTCAAGATCTTGTTTAAGTACGAATGGGAATTGACAAAGAGTCCGGCGGGTGCTCACCAATGGGTTGCTAAAACAGAAGACCGAATTATTCCGGATGCTTATGATCCAAAAAAATCACATAAGCCAACAATGTTGACAACAGATCTTTCGTTGCGTTTTGATCCTGTTTATGGCAAGATTTCTCGTCGTTTTATGGAAAATCCAGCAGAATTTGATGCGGCTTTCGCTCGTGCTTGGTTCAAATTGACTCACCGCGATTTAGGTCCGCGCTCGCTGTATTTAGGACCAGAAGTTCCGAAGGAAGAATTCTTATGGCAAGATCCAATTCCGGTGGCAAACTATGCAATGATTGATGCAACGGATATTGCTAATTTGAAAAACACCTTATTGGCTTCCGGACTTACAGCGGATGAAATGATCGAAACTGCTTGGGCATCTGCTTCCTCTTTCAGAGGTTCTGATAAGCGCGGAGGAGCGAATGGTGGACGCATTCGTTTGGAGCCACAACGCAGCTGGGAAGCGAACAATCCGAAACAATTGGATAAGGTGTTGAAAGTGTACGAGAAAATCCAAAAGGAATTCAATGCAAAGGCGGGCTCTAAAAAAGTGTCTATGGCGGATCTGATCGTTTTGGGTGGAACAGCAGCTGTAGAAAAAGCAGCACGTGATGCCGGTTATAAAGGAGAGGTTCCGTTTGTTGCCGGAAGAACGGATGCTACACAAGAACAAACAGATGTTAAATCATTTGCTGTATTAGAACCACAAACAGATGGATTCCGTAATTACGCGAAAAAACAATTCACCGTGTCAACCGAAGAGTTGTTAGTTGACAAAGCACAATTGTTGAATCTTACCGCACCGGAAATGACCGTTTTGGTTGGAGGATTGCGTGTATTGAATGCGAATTACAATAATACCGCACATGGAGTTTTAACAAATACACCGGGTAAGTTGACCAATGATTTCTTCGTAAACCTATTAAGCATGGATTACGTATGGGAACCTGTTGATGCGCAAAAGGAAGTATTTGCGATCAAAGATCGTAAAACAGGAAAAACGGTTTGGACGGCAACCCGTGCAGATCTGATCTTCGGTTCAAACTCGGAATTGCGTGCTTTGGCGGAGGTATATGCTAGCGCAGATGCTAAGGAGAAATTTTTGGCAGACTTCATTGCTGCTTGGACGAAAGTGATGAACGCAGATCGTTT
>CAYRVL010000096.1:0-1295 GCA_964427665.1 uncultured Fluviicola sp.
GCAAAATGTTGTGCTATCTTGCTGGCTGATTTTTAGGTAAAGCCATATAATTCAAGGCTTTTCAAGGTTAGCGTTAGTTGTCACGAAGCAATTGAGATTCCATAAGAGCATTTTTCGAGACAGCAAAAACTTGAAAAGTCATAAGTATGGAAACAAAACAGAAATTTCACCTGCTATTCTACCCGAACAAGCAGCGCGAGAAAAACGGACTTTGTCCTTTGTATGTGCGGATCTACGTCGATTCCAAAAGATCCGAATACGCCACCAGTCATTTCATCAGTGAACGCAACTGGGACCCCAAGAAAATGCGCGTACTTTCCACGGAGAAAAACTACACCCTACTGAATGCCTATCTGGAAAACACCAAGGCAAAATTCAATAAGATCTTTCTGGCAGCAGCTGCACAAGGTGAAATGATTTCAGCCAAGGATCTCCGGAACCGTGTCCTCGGCCGTAAGGACGAATCAGAAGAATCGTTAGAAAAAACGATTGCGGACGCATTTGATTACCACAACACCAAAATGGGTGAACAGGTCCGCATTGGTAAGGTCGTTCAGAAAACCCATTTGCGTTACAAGATCACCAAAAACAAAGTACTAGATTTCATCAAGCATCAGTACAAGAAGGACAATATGTACTTGAAGGACATGCGTTACCGCTTCATTACAGAGTTCGAACACTACCTTCTCACAGTGGACAACCTCCAGTCAAACACTGCACATAAGTACATCAAGAACCTCAAGAAGATCATGAAGATGGCAGTTGGTCTAGACTGGATCCCATCCAACCCTTTCCTCAATTTCACTTGTTCCTACTCTAGTCCGAACCGAGAGGTGCTGAATGATGTCGAACTGGAATTGCTTCGCAGAACCAAGATCGACAACCCACGCTTGGACGAGGTGCGCGATGTCTTTGTTTTCTGCTGCTACACAGGCTTTGCCTACTCCGATGTATACAAGTTCGACCGCAATGCAGTCACCAGGGGAATCGATGGCGATTATTGGATTATCACCAATCGCCAGAAGACCGGTACCCGCGAGAGTGTTCCACTTTTACCGATCGCTCTGGAGATCATTGAAAAGTACAGAAGCGACAAGTATTGCATTGACAACAACAAACTACTCCCGGTCAATTCCAATCAGCGCTACAATTCATACCTAAAGGAGATCGCGGCCATCTGCAAGATCAACAAGAAGATCACAACCCACATAGCGCGACATACCTTTGCGACAACAGTCACTTTGGCGAATGGTGTTCCAATCGAAACGGTGAGTTCCATGCTCGGTCACACCAAC
>CAYRVL010000096.1:1305-3307 GCA_964427665.1 uncultured Fluviicola sp.
AATCTATGCGAAAGTGGTTGAGAAGAAAGTTTCGGAGGATATGAAGCAGCTGAAGGAGAAGTTATTTGGAGCAATAAAAACAGAGACAAAGGAACGGAAATTGGGGTAACCTTTCTTTCGATTTGCACGTTGTATGAATCAGGTTTGGTGTACCAAACCTGGTTCAATTTATCACAACCATGACAGAAATCGAGAAAAAGTACGGATTCCCAATATTTTGCGAACAAGCTGACACAGTTTATCTTGGAAACAGTAAAAAACTCATTATTTCAGATATCTGGGCGTTTTGGGATTATGTAATTAAGAAGAAGAATTTTGAAAAGCCATTTATGAATTCTCTTCTAGAACAAGCTAAACACTTCTACATGACCGCTGAAAACAGTCCAACGAAGTCAAAACCATTGTTGTATTACTATTCATTTTTGAATTTATCTAAGGTTATGATAAACCTTGAGAAACAATACGGATCATCGAGAAGGTACATGCATGGTATAAAAGAAGAAAACAGGAACCATTTTCACAATTCCGATATAGTGATTAGTCCTATAAAAACATCGGCAATCAATGTTTCTGCAGAACTTCTTCAAGTTTTAGATCACCAAAGAATTACAATTGATACTAGAATAAATGTCAAGGATTATCTAAGCCAGTGTGTTGGAATTCATCGTGCTTACAGTGAAATATACAACGTTAAAGAGTCGCTTTTTAAACTTGGGAGAATCCAGCTGTATAAAAACAGACCTCGAATTTTAGGAATTAAAGCTGAGGTTCAATGCACATTAGCGGACGTTTCCACCTTACGATCAATAGGTTACAATATTATCGAAGAGGAAGGCAAATTTTATTGGGTCGAAGAAATTTCGAGATCGTCTTCAAATGTGACAAGAACTGACTATTTTAATC
The DNA here is from genome assembly GCA_964427665.1 of uncultured Fluviicola sp. Classification (GTDB taxonomy): domain Bacteria; phylum Bacteroidota; class Bacteroidia; order Flavobacteriales_D; family Crocinitomicaceae; genus Fluviicola. Next base: position 2,209 of record CAYRVL010000096.1, read on the forward strand.
TGTCAACCTTATTGAGATCAAAAGGTGTTTGGTATTATATCGGAAACACTGGTTATACGTACTATATCTCGACTAATTCATTATGTCGATACCAGCCAGAAATAATTATTTACAATACCATGTTTTATTTGGGTTCAATAACTCGTTACAATCCCCATTTATTTGACAAAATGTTCTCGGATAAAGAACAATGGATGGTAAGTGAATTTTTAACTACTCAGCCAAAACAATTTTTGTACTTAGCCTCCGCAAAAACTTTAGGTCAGAATATACTGAAGGCTTATACTAGCTTTTAACCTATTGTAGATGAAAATTTTAGAATTTCTCAATCACTGACACTAATTGTCATCAAAGTATATTTGATTTACAGCCAACTACACACCTACGTAATGAGCTATGAAACCAAATACTACTGTCTTAATAAAACGAATTGCGCTCAAGGTGTGCTGTTTACACTTTGAAAACCAATCGTTTGACCATGAAACATAAATATGCAGAATTAGATATTTATGAGGATTTCATTCACGGTAATCTGGAGCCGGCACGATTGAACGGCGCCCATCTCACCACTATCTCTAAATATCTATCCGAAGAATTAGAAGAATGCCAAGACATGATCCTGGGCAAGTTCCGTAAAAAAGGAAAATCTTTTGAATTGATTGAAAAACTCAGGATCTCGAACGGTCATCCCTTGGCAACTAGTTTTTTTTCAAATGATCAGATCCAGTTCCCGAACCTAGTGAGTGAAGTTGTTGCGAAGCAAGTTCTCGAGCAATTGGAGATCGATGGACTGGACCAGATCAATCCGATAGTTTTTAAGAAAAAGGAAAACTATACCATGATCGGAATACCTTTTCAATCCGAATGGAGCGAACTGGAAAGCGATCGATTGAAATACTGTTACTTCCATCATCAGCTGCAGGAAATTGTCCGAAAGACAAAAGCCAATCTGAGAACTGATGTATTTAATGCAACTCCGGAGGAAGCGTGTTCGTTGATCCAGGGAGTGCAGCGTTTGTTGCTGAGTTATCTTCAGGATATAGTGAATCAATATGATTTGAAGGAAGAAAACCTCATCATTTCGGTGAAGCAAAAGTAT
>CAYRVL010000096.1:3317-7629 GCA_964427665.1 uncultured Fluviicola sp.
GCTGGAAATTGACAAACCATTGGTCGATATTATTTCAGATCAACTGGAAAAAGTCTTGAAGATTGATCTGAAATCCAGGATCACATATTCAGAACTCAACTACTTTAAAAATTTCCTTTCAACCTTTCACCGGTTCCTGGAGCGCAAAGGCTCCAAGCCACTTTCCAAGGATCAGATTGTTCGTTTCCTGATCTCCTTCAACTTTAATGATTTCCTATTCTTTGAATACCTCATCGAATGGTACAAAAACGAACTTCTGGATTGTGATACCTTCGACGATATGGAGCTCTATTTATTGCGAAAGCAATCCGAACTCAAACAAATTGTTTCCAACAGCCGTGAGGCTTTGATCCAGTCACAGGCAAATCTGATACTTATCCTAAATGATTGGATCGATGTGGAATTGTCATACGTGCTAAAAATGAAGGAAACAAATGCGTTAAAGCCTACTACATCTAACCCGGATCAAATTCAACTGACGACTAACATGACCGTTTCTGAACTGACATTGCTCTTCAAGATCCTGGAGACGAAAAAACACGTTCAGGCAAATACCACGAATGAAATGGCGAAATGGTTGCGACAGTCATTTAAAAATCAGAAAAGTGAAGCTTTCTCCCTGCAGAACATCCGAAACAACGTCTACAATTTTAACCCGACAGCAAAGGAAAGAATAAAGGGAATTTGTATAGATATTCTGAATGAAGTGAACTCAATTTAATTCCATTCCGCGGATGAGGTGAACGGCCTCCAGATAAACAGGTTTAAAACCTTCCAACAGCTGGAGGTCTTCATCTTTCTTTTCAATGAGATCTGATACCGTATGGATTTGGTGATAGATCATGAAGATCACGAGTCCATCTATAACTTCAATGCTGAGTGGGTATTTGGCCAGTTCAATTTTGATCATAACATACTTAAAAAAGTAGCGTGGACCATCCCCATCTGATACTCTAGGCCACCACAGCCTATCAACCCCAAACAGTTCAAGCCCACGCCATGCGTGAGCGTCGAAACCATTTTTCTGGGCTGATACAAAAGTGTGGTGTTTAGAGTATCCCAAAAAATAGCTGTACGCTACATAATATTTATTTCTTCAAATCTATATCTCCGCTCTAAGTCTTTTTTTAAGTTTCTGTTATCGAATGACTATTTCATTCTCTACAAAGGTAGATCAAACGAAATGAAACAACAACAAATAAAATGATCGAAAGCAATCAGTGTACAGTGGTGTTTTAAGTATCACATTTTCAACGATCTATTGAAAATGTAAGTACAGTGTAACATAGTGTAAGGCTTCGAACATTATAAACGATTCGACTAAAGCGGTCTTTTTAAATTATGAATCTAAATAACAGATAAACAACGATTTAAACAAACATTCATAAAGTATTTTGGTTGAATATCAACCTTACACCGTTCTGCCGTTGAATAAAAAGCGTACTATTCCTGGGGTATTCATTTTCGGTAAAAAATACATGGTAAATCCCTTTAAATTGGTTCAAATTTCATGTAACTGTGACTAGCTTCTTTCCAGTTGGATGATTCAAAAAATATTACAACAGATTTATCCAATAAAAACAAAGCTTTTGATGCACTTGTGTAAGGTGTGTAAGCCAAGTGTTTGAAATCCAATGCTTCACTTTGCTTCGAATCTCAAATTAAATGCCTTATGGAAATCTCAATTGTTACGGTTGACGACTTGCTAGCCTTTAAGTCGGAAATGATTAATCACCTGGAGAAAGTAAAAGAGGAAATTTTACAAAACCTACCTCAGACTGTCGCGCCGGCAGAACCGGAACTGGATCTTCTCAGATCTTTCCAAGTACAAAAAATGCTTGGGATCTCAGCCGGTACTTTGCAAACGCTTCGAATCAACGGGACCATTCCCTACACCAAAGTCGGCGGAGTGATCTACTACGATCGTCAAGACATCATGAAGATCCTGGAAGAAAACCGAAGAAACAGCTGATCTGTAAGCCATGGTCAATTACATCGTCCACATGGAAAACGTCTTCCTCAAATTCGCGGAAGACGACCGGACAACACCTTGGCATTACAGTTTGTACATGGCGCTTTTCCATATCTGGAACAATTCCATGTTCCGGGAGGAAATCAATGTGCGACGAGATGAAATGATGATGTTGTCTAAAATTGGTTCGGCCAATACCTACACCCGATGTATTCGTGAGCTGCACGAGTGGGGATTCATTGGTTACAAACCATCCAGCAGCAAATTCAAATCTTCCAAAGTTCACATGTACAGATTTGATAACGGTGCTGATAATAGCAGTAGTAAGAGTATTGGTAACAGTAATAGTAATGGTGCTGATAATGCACATGAACAGGACATGCGACCTTTCATAAACAATATGAAAACTAAAAAGAAACCAAATAAACCTGCAAAAACCGGTAAGGGCGAATTGAATTCGCCTGGTTCTCCGATGGATAGCAAAGCTACTCCTTCGGACTCCAAAACGCCCCTGCGTTTTGTCCCTCCCACTCTGGATCAGGTTCAAAGTTTCTTTTCTGAAAACAAGTCTGATTACTTGGAGGCAGAAAAATACTACAACCACTTTCAATCAAACGGTTGGTTGGTGGGTGGACGGACAAAAATGAAAGACTGGCAGGCTGCAGCCCGGAATTGGATCTTGCGTGCCAAAAGCTACGCGGAAAAATCCAATCCAACATTGCAACGATTGAACGCAAAACAAAACACGAATTATAATGAGCCACTTTGAAATCATTGATGGCATGCGCCATTTCAACTATGGCAAAACCATGAATTTCTTGCTCGAGCAAGGCAAACAGAAATTTGGCAACCAGTTCCGGTTCGATAAAGAAGATCTTCCGGTGATCAATCGTCTGGTGATGTATGCAGCACATGTCGAGGATCGTTGTGAAGCTTACGGCATCGATCTTAACAAAGGAATATTATTGACCGGTCCGATCGGTTGCGGAAAAACGTCATGGATGCACTTGATCCAATTACTCATGTTCCCGGAACAGAAGTACCAGGTGAAATCTTCGCGGGATATCGCCTTTGAATTCAACAAGGATGGCTATGACGTGATCAATAACTATGGCAACCGGAACCGGAGACTGTGTTTAGATGATATCGGCGTGGAACAAAACATTAAATTCTTCGGAAACGAATGCAACACCATTGCGGAAATCTTATTGCATCGCTACGAGCTCCATCAACACCAGGGAATCATTACACACGCAACCACCAATCTGAGTGCCTCCCAATTAGAACAGCTGTACGGAAACCGCGTAAGATCCCGACTCAGATCGATGTTCAATCTTATTTCTTTTCCTGCGACTTCGATAGACAAACGTAAATGATCCCAAGGCAGTTCGAGTGATTTTTTCTGCAGAGAAGCATAGGAAAAAATTGTATCGAGAACAAACTACATCAAAATCTAACAATTAGTGCGACAACTTGTGTCAATTAATTGTTTATATCATATATTTTGAACTATTTTGTTGTCAAATGATGGTGCATGACCAAACTGAAAAAGTTTCTTCGGTTGCTACAACTGATCAATCAGCTGTACAAAGGACCGGCCAAAACAGTAGAGCAAATCGGTGAGATCCTAGATGTCACACCGCGTTCCGTGTACCGCTATTTTGAATTACTTGAACTTTCAGGCTTTCATGTAAAGAAAACATCAAAGAACCAATACTACATTGACAACATGCGTGATTCAATCACGACTGAATTGACCTCTGAAGAAACCGAATTCCTGAACAAATTACTCAGCATTCACGGAGGTGAGAACAAATTGGTTGGAAGCATCAAGAATAAATTGGCCATTGTTTCACCCGAGATCATCACCTCATCCTATATCACCAGTGCGAAGAATGGAATGATCGTCGAGGCATTGAATGAAGCGATCTTGACAAAAAATCAAGTCGTTTTAAAGAAATACCAATCAGTGAGTTCACAAACGATCGCTGATCGAATAGTAGAACCAATTGCTATTGATGGTGATTATCGTCGCGTTTCTTGTTTTGAAGTAGCTTCCAAAAGCAACAAAACATTCGTGATCGAGCGTGTTGATAACGTAGAGATCCTGCCGATTAAGTTTAAACATGAGAAGCATCACCAAAAAATTGAAAAAGATGTATTTGGCTTCGGTCTGAGAGAAGATCTTCAAAAGTTCCCGGTTCATCTGGAATTATCATTGAAAGCAAAAATTCTCCTAACTGAAGAATATCCTCAAACTGCTCAGTACATCAAAAAGCAGCGCAACCAAGAAAAGTACATTTTCAAATGTGAAGTGAATGATATGCGCCCAGTGGTGCA
>CAYRVL010000097.1:0-7575 GCA_964427665.1 uncultured Fluviicola sp.
TCAAAGTTTGAATTTTTCAACTTTCGAACTTAGCAAAGTTGCTAAGTTCGAAACCAAAAAATCGATCTTGAAACTTTAATTTTGACGAACTCGTATCAACCCGTTTTGGCACAATTGTCATTTTTCAATATCAACGGTTTATCGGTTGTAAGATCCCCTTCTCTGGTGCTTGCTCATAAAGATCGGGACGTAAATACTTGCCCTTTTCACGTTCGTTTTTCAATTGTTCCACTTGTCTGGCATCCGGATACTGTAGTAAATAAGGATCGTTGCGTTCTGCGTAAACCGACCAGGAAACTTCCATATTCGAAGATCCACCTGCAATTACAAAACGTCCATCCGACATTTTTTCTTTGATGTACAAAGGTGCATACGCTCCGATCGGGGTAAGCTGGTAAGATGGATTTCGGTTTACGGCAGCAAACCATTCCGGTAATTGAACGACTGCCTCACCATTCGTATCAAATGCCGCTGTTCCACGGTAAATATTCAAAACCTCGTTGGATTCAATCGAGAAGTGATTCAAATACTTGTTGCTTGGATCCAATGGATGGTCAATCCGAAAGTTCTTGGTTCCGGAAACTGTTAAATTCCCCAAAGCAATGATGTTGTCTAAAGAAGCCACACCTCCACCGTTTGCAGGATCTGTCGATTGTCCAATGACACCAACGTAACCAACACCACCAACACCAACGGAATTGGCTGTCATCGGTCCTGCCAGGTCGAAGTTCTGTCCAAACACTCCGTATCCGTCACGATAGTTCGTTTGTCCGGAAACTCCGTTGTATCCGACTCCTTCCACACCAATTCCTCCACTTGTGCGCAAATTGTTACCACGAACAGCAGCATCGGCTGTAGATGTTGCTGTAACTTCTCCGGTAATTGCCCGTGCTGCACCTGTACTTTGACCGAAGATTGCGGAATTGTTCGTGGTTGAACTGTTTGTTGTCGCCTGAATAGTTGAAAACGTGTTTCCGGCATTGGTGTTTGCTGCGTTGATGGCATTTCCTGTCCCTGAAAAACCGACACCCAAAGCTGCGGTGTTGGCACCTGAACCGTTGATCTGAACAGGACCTGAATCAGCCGTGATGGTTCTACCCTGTCCGGCGCCACTTCCATCGTATGCTCCATCCAATGTCGGTGTTGGAGCTGTATTCCCGCTAGTTGCTGCGTATAACGCGTATGGCACACTCATAAATTGCTGGGCGCCAAGTACTGTGTAATTTGTTCCTCCGGCTACATCCACAGCGATCTCGCAAAAATAGGTGCCAGTTCCCCAGTTGATTCCCGAAAAGGTTCCGGAAAGAACGTTTCCTTGTCCGATGACGAAATTTACAAGACCTATTGCGCTGGTTGTTGGTGTAAACGACTCGGAATAAACGATCGTTCCCGTTGGTGAGTTCTGACGAATCGAAACTTTCATCCCAACATTAGTGTTCGGCAAAACAGCACCAGCAGTATTGCGAACTACGGCTTGATAATTAATGCCTTGAGGAGTTTGTGCGGATAGTTGCATCACCACCAAAAAAGCGGCTACACTTAAAAGTAACTTTTTCATAGTTTTAGTCGAGTTTTATAAATGAAAGGTGCTTGCTAGTGCCACCCTTTAAGATCAAATTGTAGGTCCCTTTAGCGAGATTAATAACCGGAATTTCAGTGATCTTCGATAGCTCAGATTGTTCAAATACGAGTTTGCCATTGGCATCAAAGATTTGAACTTGTTGATAGGTGTTTTCAGTAACCTGCAAGATCAATTTATCCACGGTTGGATTCGGGTAAATCTGAACATTACTGTCTTCCCATTCGGAAACATTAGCCAAAGAGATTATCGGTTGATGGAAACCTTGAGTAAGTAAAATGGCTCCGTTCTGATTACTGTTCGTTACGGGCTCTCCGATTGTGAAATCGATCAAAACTGCTCCGTTTTGAAAGGAGTTTCCAGATGAAGCGATCACAGAAGGACTAGTTTGTTGTGACCAACTAGTTGTTCCTAAACTGACGACGGCGAGTAGAAAGTAGTAGCGCATACGTATTGTTTTAGCTTTACAAGATAGGGTAATTTTTGCTAATGCAGATTAATTTTTTGAGCGCAATTGTATAAAATCCTGAACTTTTTCATTTTCAATAAGTACCGCGAGATTGTATTGTTTCAAATACCATTTTCCTGCTTTTTTTTCTAAAACACCACTCCCGCGACAATCTTTCATCCAGGTATCGATACGCTCATCGAACCAAGCGATCTTGCCGTTTTTTGAAAAATTCCAGTGGCGCTCGATCCGTTTGAAATCCCAACCCTTTCCTTGATCAAAGTAGGGCTTGCAAAAGTTGAAGAACGTTCCTTTATCCCATCGTTCTTTCGGATCTGTTCCAAGAAAAATAAAATCTTCCGACATCAAATCAAAATAAGCTTTTGTATTTGCTGATGCAGCTGCTTTGTGCCAATCATCTATAAGTGTATTCAGGATGTCTTCGGGGTGTGTTTTTTGATTGAAACTTAAGAGGATCAAACCAAATATGAGGATGGTCAATGTTTTCATGAGTTCAATTTAGTGCAAAAAAAAAGTACCGTCAAAAAAACGGTACTTTCTCTGATTATTCAAAAGATTATTTTTTCTTTTCCAATGCAATACACATTTTAACTGCAGCGGCTACATCTACAACAGCTCCTGTTACTGATAGATCTCCGAAATTCACCATTTCTTCAGATCCTGGTTTTGGAGTTTTTGTGGTTGCGTAAGACTTCGCAGATTTCAAGATCACCTCCTTGATCTGAGCCATACTCATATCCGGGAAGTATGATTTCAACATCGCTGCTACTCCGGCAACCATTGGAGCTGCCATGGAAGTACCTTGAAGTTTCTTGTAATCGGATTGTGGTACCGTATTGTAAATTTCAAATCCCGGTGCAAATACATCAACTTTTGTTTTTCCGTAGTTGGAGAAATCAGCCGCCAATTTTTTCGAGAAACGTGTGGATGCACCAATTGTTAAATAATGATCCAATTTTTTAGTCTGGAACGCATAAGAAGACGTTGGGAAATTATCGTTCACATCGACATTCTCATTGTCATTTCCTGCTGCATGGATCAATAATACCCCTTTAGAATCTGCGTACTGTAAGGCTTCGAAAACTTCTTTCTGATGCATCGAGTATGCTTTTCCAAATGACATGTTGATCACGGATGCACCGTTATCTACTGCATAGCGAATTGCTAAAGCAACATCTTTGTCTTGCTCATCCCCATCTGGAACTGCACGAACGGACATCAACAATACATTTTCAGCAACTCCATCACCTCCCAATCCGTTTCCACGAACTGCACCGATAATTCCTCCTACGTGAGTTCCGTGTAAAGCATCCGGACCTTCCACGTCGTTATTACCGTATTTTATATCGTTGAAATCATGTGGATCGTCTCCAATGAACTGACGATCGTTATAATCCGGATTCAAATGGTAATTTACCATAGAACTCAATTGGTCGATCCCCTCTTGTAGTGCTTCTTCACTCAACTCACCGGATGCGATCTGAATTGCCAAATTCTTCATCTCCTCTTCCTGCTCGTTGGTTGCTTTCATCTTTTTAGCATCGTCAACCGAGAAGTCTTTCCCTAATTTTTGCTCCAATGAACCTTTGATCATTGGCAACATCATTTTAAATTGCTCGATGTTCTGAACGTAAGCCTTGTATTTATCGCGATCTCCGTTGATCTCTGCCTCGAGTTTCTTGAATAATTGGTATTCCTCTTTGTCCGCTCCAGCGATATCAGCTTCTGCTTTTCCTTCGAACTTCGTTCTCAAATCAGCATAAATGCGCGTTTTTTCTAGTCGAGCATGATTTTGACTTTGCCCTGGACTACCTAAAAAGTTCCAGCCATGGATGTCGTCAATGTAACCGTTGTTGTCATCATCGATACCATTATTCGGAATCTCATCAGTGTTCGTCCAGATCTTACCTTGTAGGTCTTTGTGTTCAATATCGATCCCGGAGTCAATAACAGCTACAACAACAGTAGAAGATTTTTTCTTCTTCAATGCTTTGTATGCCTTTTCTGTGTTCATCCCCGGACCTTTTCCATTATACCAGTTCAGGATTGCTGAATTGTCCTGAGCGTAGAAGAAATTCAATACGCCAAGTGACAAGGCCATGGATAAGGTGATAAATCTTTTTTTCATACGGAATTATTAGGGTTATTTTCTAATTGCTTTTTTGAATTCAAACAAATATCGTAATTTGAGCCAATAAAAAGTTGTCTTTTTGAATTATTTACTGATTTACGTGTTCAACGGAAAGAACGCACTTTAAATGGTTACCATGAAAAACGGAATACTACTTCTACTCGCATTATATATTACAACCACTGGGGTGATCGCGCAGTCTGAAAATTTTCGCTTCAAGAAGTTTTTGACTGAATCTCCTCATCAATCAACGGCGTTTGCGATCAAGAATGGAGAAGGTGTCTTGCAGCGTTTGCTCAGCGATCGTACCTGCTTAGTGAAACAAGTCACTCCGCAGTGGATCTATGTACAAACAACACCAACTTGGATCGCTAATGCGCAAAAAAACCGTGTAATCGAATCCTTCTATTTCGAATTTGCGCCACCGGTAGCATTAAATGACACGACCTTGGTGAAACACTTTGTGAAACCTGTTCATCAAGGATTAGGTGGATTGCAGACTCCGTTCACCGGTAAAGATGTGATCATCGGTTATGTGGATCAAGGCTTGGATCACAACCATCCGGATTTTCAGGATGTGAACGGAAATACGCGCGTTTTGTACTATTGGGACCACACACTTCCATTTGATGCGGTACGCACGCCTGCTGCATACGGCTATGGTCAGGTTTGGACAGCAGCGGACATTGATAATGGCATTTGTACCAGTAACGAAGAATCTTCCGGACACGGAACGTCTGTTTCAGGTGTCGGGTCTTCTGATGGTTCGGCTACCGGTCGCGAAACAGGAATGGCTCCGGATTCAAAGATCATTTTCGTGGAAACGAATTTCAATCTACAGAACTGGACGCTGACCATTGCAGATGCCGTGGATTTCATCTTCAATAAAGCGGAAGAATTAGGAATGCCAGCCGTAGTCAATCTGTCTTTGGGAACTTATTTCGGAAGTCACGACGGAAACGATCCTGCTTCAGAACTGATGGAAGCGCTTTTGGATCAAAAACCGGGACGAATTGTCGTTTGCGCTGCCGGAAACTCAGGTTCTTGGGGGAAATATCACGTGCATGGCGATGTAGATGCAGACACCTCCTTCGTCTGGATGTTGAACAACCCTGGCAGTCAACTCGGTGCAAACACGATCTACATGGATCTTTGGACGGACCTGTCTGATGCTACCTGGAACTACGCGTTTGCGGCCAATTTGCCCAATGGATCGTTTGCAGAACGGTCAGAAACAATTTACCGTCCTGCAATCACGGGCGCAGGAAGCGTAATCTATGATACACTTTGGAATGGTTCAAACCGTATCGCCACCTTAGAATTGTATCCGGAGATCGTTGGCAACAACTTTCACATGGAGATCTTTTTCTCTGCGGTCGATTCTACCAATTATCTGTATGCATTGAAAACAGTTGGTTCCGGGAATTTTGACGCTTGGACCGGTGGTACTGCGATTGCATTGAACAACATGGTCTCCGTTATCCCAAACGCCGCTGTTTATCCACCAATTCAACACTATAACATGCCGGATACGCTCCAAACGATCGTTTCATCCTGGAATTGTTCTGAAAAAGTCATTTCTGTGGGAAATATTCGTGGTCGTGTTGGCCATTTGGATGGCAATGGTAATCAATACTTACCGGCTCCAAGCTACACTTCTGTTGTGAATCAATTAAGTCCGAATTCATCCAAAGGGCCGAACAGACATGGGGTTGTTAAACCAAATATTTCGGCTAGTGGCGACGTATCGTTGAGTGCTGGTCCATTTTGGATCTTGAATGATCCGGCTTGGAACGGAACAAAAAGTGATGACCTGATGCATGTGCGCAATGGAGGGACATCGATGGCCTCGCCTGTTGTAGCTGGAATTGCTGCTTTGTATCTGGAGAAGTGTGGGAAAGGAACGTACCAGCATTTCATGAATGCCATGCAAAGTACTGCTTTTACGGATGTGTACACAGGAACGGTTCCAAATTTTGCTTACGGTTATGGAAAAATACATGCTTTGAATTTATTATTAGCGAGCAATTATTCGGCAACTATCGATGGCGTTACACCTTTTTGTTCCAGTGATACATTTAGTATTGTAGCACCGGTGAATATTGAAACAGCTTGGTGGTCGAACAACGATACGGCTGCATTCACGTTTTTGAATACAAGTACTGATTTGTCAGCGATCGCTTTCGATCAATATGGATGCAAAAGCTACACGGACACGATCAGTGTGGTTGCGGGCGACATACCTCCTACTCCGGTAGTTACCCTAAGCGGAAATCAGTTGATCTCCAGTGATTATCCAAATTTACAGTGGTACGAAGACGGAATTGCGATTCCTGGCGCTACCAACGATACTTTGAATTTGCTCCTTGGTACAACATCGTCGTATTATGTGGTTGCAACAAGTCCTGGAGGTTGTTCAGTATCGTCTAATGTTTACAGTTTTGGTGCGGGTATTCACGAGTTGGATGTTCAGGTACAGGTTTATCCAAATCCGAGCAACGGCGAACTAACGATCACTTCGAATGCGTTGATTGAAGAAGTTCGTGCCAACAATGCGCTCGGGCAAGTAGTCCCAATGACGAAGATCGGATTAGATTCATGGCAATTGAACACCAACGTGACAGGTACTTATTACATTCAGATCCAAACAGAAAAAGGTCCAATCACGGTCAAAATTTTAAAGAAATAGATGGTATTTAAAAAAAGCCTTATTTTTGGCGTTGAATTATTAACGTAAAGAATGAATCTAGCAGGTATTATCGCCATTTCAGGTAAACCAGGGTTGTACAAAGTGATCGCCCAAGGTAAAAACACAATCATCGTAGAATCGATTGAAGAAAAAAAACGTGTTCCGGCATATGCAACGGATCGTATTTCAGCGTTGGATGACATTTCAATCTACACGTACGACGATGATAAACCACTGAGAGAGATCTTTACGGATATTTTCAAGAAAGAAAATGGTGGGGCTACCATCTCACACAAAGAAGATGCGAAAAAATTGCACGCTTATTTGTTGGAGGTTTTACCAAACTTTGATCAAGACCGTGTGTACCCTTCGGATATCAAAAAGTTGTTCCAATGGTATAACTTGTTGCACAAAGCGGGTGAATTGAAATTGGAAGAAGAAGCGCCAAAAGCAGAAGCAGCAGATAAACCTGAAAAGAAAGCGGCGAAACCGAAAACTGAAAAAGCAGACAAAGCAGAAAAGCCAGCCAAAGAAAAAGCTCCGGCTAAAAAGGCTGCTGCTCCGAAGAAAACGGCAGAGAAAGCGACGCCAAAAGCAACTGCTGCGAAGAAGGCTGCAGCGCCAAAGACTGGTGCAAGTCGCGGGAAATAATTGACAAAAATAAATCGAAAGGTCGTCTACTTTGGCGACCTTTTTTTATACCTGAA
>CAYRVL010000098.1:0-7570 GCA_964427665.1 uncultured Fluviicola sp.
GATAGCGAATCCGGGGAATAATTCCGAAAAGCCGGTGACCACCACTGTTACGTTCGCTGATTCTTTGGTTAGCTACGTTGTGAAACCCGGAGAAACGCTGTACACGATTTCCAAGCGTTTTATGGTTCCAGTGGCAGATCTACAAAAGGCTAATGGATTGAAGTCGAATAAGATCAGTGAAGGCGACGTGCTCAAAATTCCTCTTCGTAAAGAGAATGTAAAGCAAGTTGAAGTGCGTCCGGTGCAGGAGATCGTAACACCAAAAGTAGACGAAGAGTTGTTGTTTAAACGCAAATCAGCGTATAAAGTAGCAGTGCTATTGCCTTTCGACCTGGACAGTAAAGGAATGAACCAATTGAAGACCTTGGCTACCGAGTTTTATATGGGAATGCAATTAGCTATCGATTCTTTGAATAAAGAAGGTGTAAAAGCTGAGGTGCGTTTTATTGATTTTCCAACCGATTCGATTGCAATTGCTGCGTTTTTAAAGAGACCAGAAATGCAAAAATTGGATCTGGTCGTTGGGCCGCTTTTACCTCAGTCTACAGATCAGGTGGCGCTTTGGTGCAAGCAGCAGCAGGTGCGCATGGTTTGTCCAGCTTCTGTGAATAGTCAGGTTTTAAAAGGAAATCCGTTCGTGTATGCGGCTGTGAGTAGTGATATTACTCAAATGAAGGCCTTAGCTGTGTATACCTTAGAGCAATTTGCAAAAGATCAGATCGTGTTGGTGAATTCAGGTGTAGCTAAGGACAAGGATCTGTACGATGCATACCGCAATCGCTTCATGGAACTTTCGAAAAGTAAAGGTAATGTCAAGTTGATCGAGATCAAGGCGGCTGATCTGGCGGCGTATATTCGAAAAAATGGTAATACGATTTTTGTTGTTCCAACACGCGATAAAGGAGCAGCGATCAAATTTGTACAGTTGGTGCATAAATCCAGTGCGAAAGCTGGGGATGGCACCATTACCATCCTTGGAACGAAGGATTGGGCCGGATTCGACGATATTTCAGGTTATTACAAAACGAGATACAGCATCAGTTGGGCTACTGCTAGTGATTTGAATTATACCTTGCCGGCTACGAAACAATTGTTGTTGGCTTACCGAACAGCGTACAAAGCGGACATGAACAAATTTGGTGCTCAAGGGTTTGATGTCTTGTATTACTTCATGAAAACCTTGTTGTTGGAAGAGACCGTTAAAGAGCAAGTCATCAATGCCTTCGAATTGGAAAAGGTGGCAGCAGGCAGTGGTTATGAGAATAAGCAATGTTTCGTTGTGAAACACGTAGATTACGAATTGATCCGAGCAGGAATTTACCATGAATAAAGAACAGATTGGCGAACGCATGCGAAACTTGCAATTGTTCATTTGCAAGGAATTGGAACGTGTTGACGGATTTGCTGAATTTCAGGAGGATGCCTGGGATCGCGAAGAGGGTGGAGGTGGCTTTACGCGAACCATCCAGCATGGTGCGTTGATCGAAAAAGGTGGTGTTGCATTTTCTGCTGTTCACGGACCCGTTTCTGAAGTGATGAAGAAACAGTTGGGACTTGACGGCAATGCATTCTATGCTACAGGAGTTTCCATCGTTCTGCATCCTAAAAATGTACATGTTCCGATCATTCACATGAATGTGCGCTACTTTGAACTCGATAATGGAACGCATTGGTTTGGTGGAGGTATCGATTTGACACCGCACTACATTGTTCCGGACCATGCAGTCCTGTTTCATGAGCGCTTGAAGACCATTTGTGACAAGTACGATCCGGAATACTACCCGAAATTCAAAGACTGGGCGGATACGTATTTTTACATTCCGCATCGTGGAGAAACGCGCGGAATCGGTGGGATCTTTTACGATCATGTTTCAGCCGATGCTGCTCATTCCAAAGAGAATCTACTGGCTTTTGCCATGGACTTAGGAGAGAGCTTTCCATTTATTTACGAACAGCAAGCGTCATTTGGACGGGAAAAACCAGAATCAGAAGCAGAGAAGCGTTGGCAAGGCCTGCGTCGTGGTCGTTACGTAGAATTCAATTTGGTGAACGATCGCGGTACTAAATTCGGACTTTTATCCGGAGGGCGAACTGAAAGTATTTTGATGAGTATGCCGCCATTGGCTAATTGGGAATATAACTTGCAACTAGAGCCGGGAACACCAGAGGCCGATACATTAGCCGCTTTGAAAACAAAGCAGAACTGGTTGTAGCCATTTGTCTGACTGTTAAACCTTTCATCATTTTTGTTCGTTTTTGAACAAATATGGCAACCATATTTGTAGTGTTACGTTAATGTTACAAAACTACGCTTATGAAACTCTGTCTTGTTGCACTTTCGGTGCTTCTAACAACTGGTGTTTTTGCTCAAGAGAAACCAACTCGCGAGGTCAAGATCACGAAGCTCCAGCCTGCTCAGATCCAAAATTCTCCAGCTACGAAACCACAGACTGACATTGATACTTTGGCCGGAAAAACCGTAGAACATTGTGAAAGTGTCATTCAAGCGATCGATCTCAAAGTTGCCTACGTAAAAGGTGATCCAGTTGAACACGAAAAGGCATTGGCAATCGGATGGTACGAACAAGCCGCGAAAGAACGAGCTGCTTGGGTGGCAGATCGCGACGAGTTGATCCGAAGACGTAATCAGAATTCGAAATAAACCACTACTATGAAACTTCTCATTTCCACAATTGTACTTCTGTTTGTAGCTGGTTCATCTTGGTCACAAGGATCGAGTTGTGCAACAGCCGCACCGTTTTGTACAGAAAATGGTGCAGCTTTTCCTGCATCTACCTCAACCATGGCGGAGACAGGACCAGGATATGATTGCCTAGACTCGCAACCTAACCCCGCTTGGTATTTCATGCAGATCGCTACCAGCGGTAATATTGATATTGATTTAACGAATTCAGCCAATGTTGATATTGATTTTGCTTGTTGGGGTCCTTTCAATAGTTTGGCTGCGGCATGCGGAAATTTAACGGAGGACGTCCTGTTTTGTGGATTGCCATTATTCCCGCCATGTAACGGTACGATTGTGGATTGCAGTTTTTCTACATCTACTACCGAGCAGATCAATATTCCGAATGCCATCGCCGGTGAGTTCTACATGGTAGTGATTACCAATTATGCCAACGTACCCACAGATATTTTTGCCAATTCAACAGCAACATCGACCGGTGCAACAGATTGTAGTATTGTTCCACCACCGGTAGGGTCATGTATCATCAATACCTTCAATGTCAACATCAATGCATGTGACCCGAACAATACCTTTTCGATTGATGGTGATTTTACTTACACGGATAACCCCGGTGCGGGAACTGTTATCGTCGAAGTAGACAATGGAACAAACACGTACACACAAACATTCAATCCACCATTTACAGATGGACAGACGTATAACTTCTCCATTTCAAACATTCCTGCTAACGGGGCTCCATCTACCGTATCTGTTTATTTTTCAGCAGATCCTACCTGTTCTCAAACGATTAGTTATACTGCAGTGTCGGATTGTAGTTGTGCTGCAGATGCCGGTACGTATACGCCTTCAATCACCGGACAAAGTACCGTGAATTATGTGCTTTGTTATGATGATGTATTGGATATTACACCCAATGGTGACTATGTACCACCGGGTGAAGCCTTGAATCCGCCACCGCCATTTGCTTATGATCCAGGTATTGGATGGTTGATCTTCTCTTGTCCTCCTACAGTTGGGTTAGTACCCTCGGCGACAGAAGACATTGCCAATGACCCGTGTTTGATCGGTGTGTATACGTATGGAACTTTTTCAGATATCAACGATCAATATTGGATAAATGCATATCCGGGAACTTTCACCGATAACACGGTTTATTTTGTTCCGATCACGTTCTACAGCATGGCTGATGGATATTACAGTTACGTAAACACCGCTGTTCCATGTTATGATCTTGGACCAACCTTTGCCGTTCAATATTTGCCTGAAGTTACTTGGACCGAAACCTCTGATTGTGCTACAGGAGAGGCGACTGTGACGATGCAAGGCGGGTCTCCGGAAATTGATCCTACAGCAGTGTTTACAGCAGTTCCAGGATCTTTAACGCCGGCAACAGCATCTTTTGTCAATACGAGTTGCGGACACAACGGGACTATCGTTGTAAGTGGCTTGGTTGCCGGAGATACCTATTCCTTTGATGTTACCGATCCGAATGGATGTACGATCACCGCTACCGGTACTGTTTTAGGAAGTGGATCAGTCACGATGAGCTATCCACAAACGGCATATTGTCAGAATGAACAGGATCCTACACCGAGTTTAGTAGGGAACACAGGCGGAACGTTCAGCTCTACTGCGGGTCTTGTGATCAACGGAACAAGTGGTGTGATCGACTTGAGTGCGTCCAATCCGGGGACATACACTGTAACCTATACTGGGACTGGTGCTGCATGCCCGCCAAGCGCTACTTTCGACATTACAGTAAATGCTTTGCCAGCAGTAGTAGGTGGAGCTGATCAAACGGTATGTGCAGGAGATCAAGTTACCTTAACGGCAACCGGAGCTCCAACGTTAACTTGGGATAACGGAGTTGTGAATGGCGTTGCTTTTGTTCCTGCAACATCTACGACTTATACGGTTACTGGAACGACTGCTGCCGGATGTCAGGCATCAGATCAGGTTTTGGTCACTGTTCAGCCTACAACACCTCCGGTATTTGCAGCGAATGTTACATCAGGATGTTCTCCATTGACAGTGACTTTTACGAATACATCCGGTGGAACGGATTGTACATGGCTGTTTGGGGATGGAAGTTCAGCTACCGGCTGTGGGTCAGTTACGCATTCATTTGTAAATGTCGGATGTTATGACATTACTTTAACCACAGAAACAAGCATTGGATGTGTGGCTACTGCAACCCTGCAGAATATGATTTGTGTGGCGCCGGACCCGGAGGCTGATTTTATTCCGAATCCAACGGTGTTAACGACTTTGGATGGAACATCCGAAATGATCAACAATTCCATTGGAGCGTCTTCTTATTTATGGAATTTTGGAGACGGAACGAGCAGTACAGCTGTTGAACCTATACATTCTTTCCCAAATGAAGAGCCGGGTTCTTATACGATTGAATTGATTGCTTACTCTTCGGAAGGATGCACGGATACGGCATATGCGGTGGTAGTGATCCAAGAAGAATTGATCTTTTACGTTCCGAATGCATTTACACCGGACGGCGATGAGTTTAATCAAACCTTTCAACCAGTTTTCACGAGTGGGTTTGATCCGTTCGACTTTAATTTGTTGATTTTCAATCGTTGGGGCGAAGTGATCTTTGAATCTAACAATGCCGCTATCGGTTGGGATGGAACGTATTTGGGACAATTTGTGAAAGAAGGAATTTACACCTGGAAGATCGAATTCCAAACCACAAAAAGTGATGCGCGCCAAGTGGCAATTGGACACGTGAATGTGTTAAGATAAGTTCGATGGAAAGTATAAAATGAACATTTAAAAGGGGGGAATTATCATTTCCTCCTTTTTTTGTGGAATAATATTACCAATTTAAAGGCAACCAATAGGTTAGGTGTTCGTATTGTTGTAAACACAATTTATTCAAAATGACCTACTTTACAAATAAGACGTTTTTCGTCGTTGTCCTTTTATTACTACAGGCTGTTGTATGGGGACAAGGTTGTCCAAATGCTAATTTTAGTGCCAATAATTTCAGTAACTGGCAAGGATTTACAGGTACCTATACAAATCCGAGTCAAACTCCAGGTATTGTAGCAGGTAGACATGCTGTGATTACTACACCGAGTATTGATCCAAATACATGTGGTGGCCTGAGTACAATTCCACCTGGAGCTACTGCTTCCGCTCAATTGGGAAATAATGCAACCGGAGCGCAGGGTGAGCGTTTGCGTTATCAGATGACTGTGGATAATTCCAATGCGCTGTTCATTTACAAATATGCAGTTGTACTGGAAAATCCTTCTGGTCACTCGGCATCCGAGCAGCCGGAATTTCAAGTTCGAATTTTAAATCAAGGAAATCAACAAATTGGCGGTACTTGTGGAATTTATACCGTTTATGGCGGACAGCCTGGACAGAACTTTCAGACATGTGGTGGAGTGACTTGGTTGCCATGGACCACAGTTGGGGTAAACCTACAACCGTTCATCGGTCAAACGATTCAAGTGGAATTTACCACCAAAGATTGTAGTTTGTCCGGGCACTATGGGTATGCCTATGTAGCAGCGGAATGTATGCCATTGATGATTAATGTGGCGTATTGTGAAGGCTCGAATAGCGTGGTTCTTACAGCACCTCCCGGATTTCAAAGTTACAACTGGTCCAATGGTGGTACTTCGCAGTCGATCACTGTGCCGAATCCTTCCATCAATTCAACGTATTCTTGTACGTTAACGACCTTTTCCAATCAGGGTAACTGCACAGTAACGGTAAGTACACAAGTTCAACCAACGATTATCGAGCCTGGATTTACCTGGACGCCGGTATGTGAGGATGCGGCCATGAGTTTTGCAGATACATCTTGGATCAGCGATCCGTATAATCCGATCAATGCGTGGAACTGGGATTTTGGTGATGGAGGTGTGTCGAATTTGCAAGCACCAAACCATACGTATGCAAATCCTGGAAATTACAATGTACGATTGATTGTTTATAATGCGATTGGTTGTTCGGATACCATCATTAAAACGGTAACTGTTATGCCAAAACCGGTTCCTAGCTTTACCTTCCAAGATGTTTGTGTTGGAACACAGAATGATTTTGTCAATACAACACAAGATACGCTGACCAATACTTATACGTGGAATTTGAACAATGGTCAGCCCATGCAACAAGCCATAGACATTAGTTACACGTATCCGAATCCAGGAACATATAACGTGATCCTGTATGCGACAAACTCCTTGGGTTGTTCGAGTTTTGTGATAAATCCAATAACTGTACATGCTGATCCTCCTGTTGATGCTGGACCGGATCTTCTTGTTTGTCCGAATACAACTGTAACCTTGAGCGGTTCCGGTGCCGTAAGTTATGTGTGGGACAATGGTGTCGTCGATGGTGTGTCCTTTATTCCAACAGCATCACAGATGTACCATGTCACCGGTACATCAGCTGCGGGTTGCGTAAGCACTGATTCAGTAGAAATTTTATTTTTCCCGACACCAAATGTTGGCGCTGGACTTGACCAGGAGGTGTGTACCGGGACTGCAGTTACCTTTTCTGGAAGTGGTGCTAACAGTTATACTTGGAACAACAACGTGGTGGATGGTCAGGCGTTTGTGCCGGCTGTTGGAACGTATGAATTGGTTGTTACGGGAACCGGGGCAAATAATTGTCAGGCTACCGATACTGCGATCTTGGTAGTTCATCCCATGCCGATTGTTAACGCGGGTCCTGATCAATTGATCTGTATCGGGAGTTCAACTGTGTTAACTGCTACAGGTGCTGATACGTATTCTTGGACGAATAATGTATTTAATGGTGTTCCATTCGTACCGGGATCATCTGCTACTTATACTGTTACAGGAACAACGAACGAAGGATGTGCAGATA
>CAYRVL010000099.1:0-7431 GCA_964427665.1 uncultured Fluviicola sp.
TTCGAAATGCGTTCATCCCACATTTCTTCATGAGGTGTGCCCACCGCTTCTAAAAAGCCTTGTACGGTTTCACTCACTACCTGCGGATTGCCGCTGCGATCGAAAAAGGTAGTATACAGGTCTGCTTCCGGGTGTAAGGTCTTGGCTACCATCGCGCTGTCGCCCACACGCATGCCTTGAAAAAAGGTGTCGATCACGGCGCGAACTGCAGCTTTTTGATCCGTGTTCTTTTGAGCAAATAGTCCGCCGACGAGCAAACAGATCCAGAGACTTAGTGCGTATTTCATGCTATTTTCCTTTAAATGATGCAATGCGTATTTCGTTCAATAATTTGTATTGGGCATCGGTGATCTCCTGAATGTGCACGTAGCGACCTTTTCCAAAATCAGCGGCTTCCTGCATCAAGGATACATCGCGATCCTTCGTTTGGATCCCCACCACCGAAAAGATGATCCCTTTCTTCGCGTACTTGCGCACGATCTTTTGATAGTCATCCGAATCTTTGTTGAAGGCTCCATCGGTGATCACCACCACCATGTTCGTTTTTCCTGCGTCGTAATTCTTCAAAACTTGTTTGTAGCCCAATTTGATTCCTTTTCCTCCGGCAGTCATACCACGCGGTCTGAGTTCGCTCACTGCCGTTTGGATCGCTTCTTTATTCGCTCCTTTTGTGGGTGCTTGAAATACTTCCGCATTGTCGGAATAGGTCACCAAGCCCATGATGTCATCCGGACGCAAGTTGCTCACCAATTGATTCAATGCGTATTTCATCAAGTCCATTTTCTCGCCCAATTTCATACTGCTGGAAACGTCGAGAACGAAAACCACATTGACGTCGTTGAAGTACGATTTAGAGAACTCCGTTGGTGGCAATTGTGCCAGTTCCGGAATCTTTTCCACCGCAGTATCCTTCACCGGAGCTTGCTCCTGAATGATCTCAACAACGCTTTCATTCGGCAATTGTACCGGTTCTTCCGCAATCGGTTCCGGATCAGGAGTTGGCGGAGGAGGTGAGAATGCAGGATCTTTGCGCAATGGAATGGTAATTTCGCTGATCTCCGGTCCCACGTAGACACCGGCTTCTTTTTTCAAGTATCCTTCGTGCGTTGCCAAAAAGTAGAAATACCCGCTGGGAATGGCTGCTGAAAACGCGCCTTTTCGTCCTGTGATCCAAGCGCCGGCGGGTTCTCCATTGCGGATGATCGCTACCTTAGATTGCGCCAACGGAAGTCCGGTTTCTTTATCCACGGTAATGATGGTCAATTCTTTGGTGCGCACGGAACTAGGCGAGGAGTTGAAATCCGGACAACGTGTCATCTGATCGCCTGAAAATCCGGGTAGCTCCACAACATTTCCCTTTACGCGAATCACTGTTGGTTGTGCCGCATCACTGAAATACACGTACACTTCGTGCTGGAATTTGCCTTTTTTCGTAGGATTCACTTGCAAGCGCAAGGTCACGGTGCTGTCCGGTACAAACTTATCGGTGGAAATGCGGTAACTGATCTCCGGTCCGTGTTGGATGCGGAGCAAATAACTCATTTTAGTTCCCTTGTTCTGAATCGGAATGTCTACGTAGCGCTGTGTGCTACTGTATAGATCTCCCAGATCAGCAGATGTGTTGACGATCGTTGTTTGTCCGAAGAGGAAGGTAGTGATCAACGACAGGAAAAAAGTGAGTGCGCCTTTCATAGAACGAATTTAACCCAAATTACGCAATAGCTCTTCTATTACAAATCCAATCTACTTCAAATCAGTAAATTAATCAATTAAATCTTGCAAACATAGCTCGCTATGCTTTTAGATTTAACTGACTGATTTCTTGTATCTTGGATTTTCATTACGAATTCTATTGCGGAATTTGGGTTTAAACTTAAAAAGTCAAAAAGGGTAATTTGGGTACAAAATGACAAATTCGGACAAAAAAAACGCCCCGATGATCGGAGCGTTTCTTCAATTTATTGGGGTGTTCTTGTTATTTCGACCACGTAGAGATAGACTCATTGAATTGCTTCACGTAATCCGCGTTTTTGCCTTTTTCAGCCAATGCCAAACCAGCTTGAGCGGTTTTGATTGCTCCAGCCTTATCGCCTAATTCAGCTTGGATCAATGATTTTGTGCGGAACATCCAGTATGCCTCTGGACGCATGTCACACGCTTTCGTAGACCATTCCAAGGCCTGTTTCAAGTCGCGTTTTGCATTGTAATAGTACAAAGCAGCCGAATTGTAATCATTCGCGCTTGGTCCGGACAGCGTTTTCTTGATATTCGCCATCACTTTTGCATCTGTTGGAACCTCAAATGGCAAATTAACCTGCGTTTTATCCCAAGAGAATTGCAATGTTGCTCCGTTGTTTTCCAATCCGTCCACAGCGATTGTAAAGTTCTCGGTAACGTCTTTCGTGTGCGTCACTGGAGCTTTTGCCTTCAAGGCTACTTTCGCGTCAGACCAAACCTCTGGTGTTCCCCAGTTGCTGGTTTCGGTGTAGAAATAGATCTCCCAAGCGTCTTTTCCAGGTTTTGTGAATAGGGCATATGTTCCGGCTTTTAGAGTGTCCTTGCCAAAAATAACGGCGTCGGAACAGGTAAATTTGCTGTTTTCGTTCGCACCGGTACGCCAGATTTGATCAAAAGGCACCACATCCCCAAAGATCTCACGACCTTTTTTACCTGGGCGCGAGTAAGTGATCTGAATATCCGTCAATCCGACACGTTGTTCCAATTTGCTCAAAGGCGATGCTTGCGGTGCAATTTGTGCGTCCACCGTAGTTGTTCCAAGTGCAATACTTGCTGCAATGATCCAATTTCTCATGCTGTTCATGTTTTGTGTAACAATTGATTTGTCAAATTGTTCGCTTAGCCGATCAATTTTTCCAAAGCGCTCGCCAAGTTATCGTCCGCGTTTCCGTATTTCGCTGTGTAATCTGCATGTGAACGACGGATGACCTCGTATGCTTCATCACGACCGTAAACATGCGTGATTTCCACGTTTTTCGCTGCTCCGTCCAAATCTTTGTAAGTTAGGAAGAAGTGGCGTACGCGGTCGATCACCAATTTCGGCATGTCGCTGATATCGTTCATGTCGCCATACGCTTGATCGCCTTTCAATACAGCAATGATCTTGTCATCTGCTTCACCACCATCCAACATGCGGAATCCTCCGATCACTTTCGCTTCACACAAGATGTTTCCATGGTTGAACGAGCGCTCAGACAATACACAAATATCAAGCGGATCGCCGTCACCAACGATGTCTGTACGTCCTGTTTTTTCGTTCGCCAAGGCAGCAACTTGTGTGTCGCAATACGTGCGCGGAACGAATCCGTACAAACACGGCATGTGGTTCGATAATTTTTGTGGACGATCTACCATCACGTACCCGGATGCTTTGTCGATCTCGTATTTGATAGAGTCACTCGGAATGATCTCAATGAAGGCATTCAGGATAGCCGGCTGTTTTTCGCCGATCTCGATTCCATGCCAAGGATGCGATGTAAAGCGTTTGCTCATCGCGTCAATTAGTGCTTTTACTTCTGCTTTCATGGGCGCAAATATACGATAGTTTGGATTTTACAAGATGAAGCCAGGATGAAATGATCCGGCTATTTTTGATTGTACACGATCACTTCGCGCTGTGGATAAGGAATGGAGATCCCGTAATGACGGAAAAGGCGATCGATCTCGAAGCGAATTTCAGATTTATACTGGTTGATGTCCCAGCTCTGATCCGCCCAAAAGATCAATTCCATGTGCAGTCCGTTATCTCCGAAATCCACCATGCGC
Source organism: uncultured Fluviicola sp. (assembly GCA_964427665.1). GTDB lineage: Bacteria > Bacteroidota > Bacteroidia > Flavobacteriales_D > Crocinitomicaceae > Fluviicola. The sequence goes on from CAYRVL010000099.1 coordinate 3,784, forward strand.
ACTTGCACGGGTTCGGTTTTCTTTACTTTCGGGTGACTCATAGCAGCCTGCACCAAAAGATCGCTCACCAGTTGTGTATCGGATCCAAAATGTACGCGAATCGGAATGCGGAATCGAGATAAGTTCGTGCCATGACTCCAGTTTTCGATGTATTCCTGCGTAAGCTTGGCATTGGGTACGATCAATACGTTTCCGTCGCGGGTTTCGATCTGCGTGGTGCGCACGTTAATACGCAAGATCTTCGCAACGATCGCTTCGGAAGATTTTCCATCGTACAATTCGATCACGTCGCCCACACGAATACTGCCTTCAAACAATAAAACGAACCCGGAGAACATGTCTTTGAACACGTCTTGCAACCCCAATCCCAATCCAACTAACAACGCCGCTGAACCTCCCAGGAAGATGGACGGCTCCACATCCATGGCACTCAAACAGAAGAAAAAGGCAAGTGTGTAAATGACGTATTTTGCCACTTGCATGTACACGTACTCGGTTCCTTTGTCGTATTTCTCCGAATTTCGGAAACGACGCTGCAAGAAGAGTTGTACAAAGTTGATCGTTAGTTTTGCTCCGAAAATGATTACGATGACCAAAATGACGTTCTCGAAACTGATCTTGATCTTCTTGGTATCGATGAATTTGTAATCCAGAAATTCTTTGAATGAAACGTCGTGGTTGTTTATGCTGAAACTCAAAACGGCCAGATAAGCGCCCAAGGCATAAATACTTTGTGAAAAGATCTTCAAATAGGTCACACGGCGACCTTCTAGTCGAATATTGGCTTCGGATAAATAACGTTTCAGGGAACGCTGGATCATGCGACGCAGAATGTAAGTCGTGATCATTATACCGGCAATGATCAGGATGTTCAGCAAACAAACGTTGTAAGGACCTAATTTGAATAATGTTTCCAACATAGATTAATGCATGATTGTTCGACCAAGTTTTTGTGCCAATGACATTTTAACGCGCTCTAAAATAATCTGTTCTGACAAGAGATCGATCATCTTTTCCTCATCAGCACCAGCTAATTTTTCCAATTCCTCACGGATCGCCGCAATGCGTTTCAGTACGTAGTGACTTTTAAATGCGTAGATCGCACTCATAACGGCGTTTTTGATCTTGTCGATCTCGCGGTTGGTATCCACGTTGTATTTGATCAGCCATTGCGGACTCAATTCGTGTACATCTGTTTCGATATCGCTCACCCATTGTACAATCTCCTGATCGGTGTGCTTGATCCAGTAACTGCTTTTGAACAAGGTTTTATTACTGAGACCCTCAACGGTATGTTCGTACAAACGCTGAAAAAGTGGATACGAGAATGCTAACCCGTCTTTTTCCAATTCGTGGTGGATCAGTTCCGCAACAGATACTTCCACTTTTTGTGTTTCTCCGTGCTCATCCAAATGATCAGTCGTCGTAGCAATTGGCGCATATTTGATCAAAATGCGGATCAGATCATATTCCTCGAATGGGTAAGGTGTCGCCTGAACTGTTTGCGCTTGCTGTGTGCTTGGAATCACCGTATCGGTCAATTCCGGATTTTGCACGATGGCCGGCTCCTGCAGTTCTTTGGCGAGCTGTTGTTTTTTTGTTTTGTTCAACTCATTCACAACGATCGATTCATCCAAGTCGAACTCTTTTGAGATCTCTTTGGTGTAAACCGAGCGCGTGATCGGATCCGGAATGAGTGAGATCGAATGCACGATATCGCGGATCATTTGCGAGCGCTGGATTGGATCTGTATGTCCTTCGCCAAGCAACAAGGAAGTCTTAAAGCTGACGAAATCTTTCGTGTTTGCTTTGATGAAATCCATCAATTCCGTGGTACTGACTTTTTTAGAGTAGGAATCCGGGTCGTCACCATCCGGGAACAAAACCACCTTCACATTCATGCCTTCTTCCAGGATCAGGTCGATTCCGCGGAAAGACGCTTTGATACCAGCCGCATCGCCATCATACAGGATCGTGATGTTGCTCGTATAGCGTTTGATCAATTTGATCTGTTCCTTCGTCAAGGAAGTACCCGAAGAAGAAACCACGTTTGTAACACCCGCTTGATGCATGGAGATCACGTCGGTGTATCCTTCACACAAGAAACAGTTGTCGTATTTGATGATATCGCCTTTGGCAAAATACAATCCATACAAGATCTCACTCTTGTTGTAGATCATACTTTCCGGCGAGTTGAAGTATTTGGCTACTTTTTTATCGGTGAACAGCGTACGACCTCCAAATCCCAGTACACGACCAGAAATGGAATGGATCGGGAACATCACACGGCCTCGGAAGAAATCAAAATGGCGATCTTCCTTCGTTTTCACCAAGCCCACTTTTTCCAGGTATTCCAGTTTGTAGCCTTTTGCCAGCGCAACTTTGGTGAAATCGTCCCCGGAGTTCAAGCAATAACCCAACTGGAATTTCTTGATGATATCCGCACGAAAACCGCGTTCTTCGAAGTAGGAGAGACCGACACTTTGGCCTTCGTTCGTTTCATGCATGTTGTGCATGAAGTGTTCCTTCGCGAACTCGTTGATGATGTGCAAACTTTCCCGTTCCGTAACCGCTGCCAATTCTTCGGCAGTTTGCGGTTGATCTTCCGGAACTTGAATGTTGTATTTATCGGCCAACCAGCGCAAGGCTTCCGGATACGAGAAATGTTCCTTTTCCATGAGGAAGGAAACCACGTTCCCACCTTTTCCGGATGAAAAGCATTTGTAGATCTGTTTGGCTGGTGACACCATAAAAGAAGGTGTGCGTTCATCCACAAAGGGACTCAAGCCTTTTAAGTTTGAACCCGAGCGCTTCAAGTTCACAAATTCCCCGATCACCTCCTCAATACGAGAAGTTTGCATGATCTCATCGATGATATGCGGGGGAATGCGTGACATGTTTCTTATTGGGCTTTACCGTAATCTTTTTCGAAATCGAGGGTTCCGTCTTCTTTGTAAAAACGCCACAATCCAGACTCCTTATCATCTGCAAATTCACCGGTATAACGCATGGCGCCATTCGGGTAACGGACAAAAATAAACCCGTGTTTTTTTCCTTTCACGTATTCGGTCATCGACATTTCGGTTCCATTTTCAGAATAGAAGAACCAGCGTCCATCGCGGATCCCATCTTCCGATTGCGGACCTTGGAATTTGATCGCTTTTCTACCCGGATAGTATTCCGTGTAAACACCATCTTTGTATTCCACCAAAACTTCCGCTTTTTTCTCCTTTTTTGGTTTTGGAGCTGGTTCAGAACCGCAAGACGTGGTAAAACTGATGCATATAGCAATGAATCCGATATAAACAAGTGCTTTCACGCGTGAATTTTTTGTGAAGTGTAAAGATAAGGAAAGTACAGCCATATGAAAGTAGAATTTTAAAGTACTTATCCAGTAACGTGCTTTTCGCTAAATTCGCTGGAAAATGATGTTATGATCCCATTTATTCCGGGTATAATTCTGGCGAAATTATTTTTCGATCTGGCTGCAAAATTCGGTAAGAACACGTGGCTGTTCGCGGCCATCGGAGCAATGGTTTATCTGGTGGCACAATTTGCGTTTGCTTTCGTGGTGTTTGCCATTTTGATGAGTATGAAAGGTTCTTATAACGAATTGGCCTTATCCATTTCTGCCATTGCTTTTGGGAT
>CAYRVL010000100.1:0-7394 GCA_964427665.1 uncultured Fluviicola sp.
CGGTCTTTGATCCATTGTTGATTTTCGCGCTTGTACCAGAAGAAGAAACGGTGTTGGTTTTTCTTTTCCTCCGGAGTTTTGGCCGTTTTGATCGGTTTCAGCGTATACGGGTGAACGCCTGTGTAATAGATCACTTCAGCAACAGTCATCGGGGTTGGCGTAAAGTCTTGCACCTGCTCCAACTGGAAGCCCATCTCTTTGGTTTCAGCTGCCAAATTCGCCATATCAGCCTCTTCACATCCCGGATGCGATGAAATGAAATACGGGATCAAAGGTTGGTTCAACTGGTTTTTTTTCGACAAGCGATCGTACTTTTCCTTGAACTTGTGGAAATACTTGAACGAAGGCTTGCGCATCACACGCAGTGTGGCATCGGAGGTGTGTTCCGGAGCTACTTTCAAACGGCCACTTACGTGACGGGTGATCAACTGTTCGATGTACTCGTCGTGGTTGCCGTCTTCGTTGTTCTTATTGAAATCATCCACCAACAAGTCGTAGCGAATTCCTGATCCCACAAAAGCTTTCTTGATCTTCGGATGGGCATCGATCTTGCGATACAAGTCCGTCATGGCTTTGTGACTAGTATCCAAATTGGAACAGATCACCGGGTGGATACAGCTCGGACTCGAACAACGTTCGCAGATCGCCTCGACCTTCCCTTTCATGCGGTACATGTTGGCACTTGGTCCACCGATATCTGATAAATACCCTTTGAATTCCGGGTGGTTCGTCAATTCGTCGATTTCCTTCAAAATACTCTTCTCACTGCGTGAAGCAATGAATTTCCCTTGATGCGCAGAGATCGTACAGAAGCTACATCCTCCAAAACAACCACGGTGCATGTTCACCGAGAACTTGATCATTTCGTAAGCAGGAATCGTTCCGCGCTTCTTGTACTTTGGATGCGGCAAACGGGTGTACGGCAAATCAAAAGATTGGTCCATATCCGTCTCCGTCATGGTTTTATACGGTGGATTGATCACGAGGACCTTATCGCCCACTTCCTGCGTAATGCGGTTTGCTTTCCATTTATTGGATTCCACTTCCACGATCTTGAAGTTCGCCGCATAAGCGATCTTATCTTTCAAACACGTTTCGTGGCTGGCCAAAGTAACCGTTTCCCAGTTCTTATTCTTCGGTAATTCTTTCGCTGCATCTTGCAGGAAAGCCACCTGATTGATCGTCGTCAAGTTGGAGAAAGGAACGCCTTTTTTCACCAAGCGCAACAGATCGCGCAGCGGTTGTTCTCCCATGCCATACACCAACAGATCGGCACCGGAATCCACCAAGATCGAGGGCATCAATTGGTCCTTCCAGTAATCGTAGTGGGTGACGCGGCGCAAACTCGCTTCGATCCCACCGATGAGCACCGGAACATCCGGGTAGAGTTCTTTCAGGATCTGCGAGTAAACGGTGGTCGCGTAATCCGGGCGGAAACCGGAAACACCTCCCGGCGTGTACGCATCTGTTGAGCGCAAACGTTTTCCGGCCGTGTAGTGATTCACCATAGAATCCATACATCCAGCAGTAACTCCGAAAAAGTACTTAGGTTTACCGAGCTTTTTGAAATCGCGGAGGTCGTCACGCCAGTTTGGTTGCGCAATGATGCCCACCTTAAAGCCTTCGCTTTCGATAATCCTTCCGATCACAGCTGTACCAAAAGCGGGGTGATCCACATAGGCATCACCGGAAATGAGGATCACATCCAGTTCATCCCATCCGCGTTTTTCCACCTCCTTTTGGGTCAATGGAAGCCAGTCTGTTATCGGTCGCTCGTTTACCATAGTGCAAAAATACGCAATTCGAACCTGAAAATTCAATGGCAAACCGCTATCATCCTGAAAGAGTGGCTTTTGATTCATTTCCCTTCCGGATTTGGCTGAAAAAATGTACTTTTAACGCAATGCGTCAGGTCTTCAACTTGATTTTGATGGGGTTGTTTTTCAGTCTGCTTACTGCTTGTTCTGCGGAACAACGCAAGAAGAAACAATACATTCCGGTAAAACCAACCTTGTTGCATCCCTTCTTTTTTCAGGACGAAATGACGAGCATGTTGAACTTTCCATTTTGGTTCAACGATTCCATTTTAGCCAGTAAGGGAATCGAAAGTTTGGAGCACACGATCATGGCGCATGTGCACAGCGATGATGACGGAGAATATCCGAGTTTCCCGAAACGAACGGTTCGTTATACGTTCAATCGCAAGGGACAAGTGATCCACATCCAGATGACCGATTATTCGGAAGGGATCATTATTGCGCATCAATCCTATCGGATCCAAGGAACAACGCTGCCCTACTATACGGCTGTCATGCGGCTAGATAATACATACGGAGTAGAAAATAGCAGTTATTTGGTTGTTCCGGGAAAACGCAAGAAAAATGCGTTGCAATTCGAGAATTTCGGTCGAGGCGAACGCATGCATTTCATCCAGAAACCGCGATTTTGGGGCGTGCTTTCTGTGGATTCCATTGCTAAACCGCATCCATACGATTGGGTGATACTGGGAACTCCTGCCCGACCTGTAAAGCGCTACAAGGTGCGGAATAAAGTGAAAGAATCGCAGGTTACCGCATACACGTACAGAGAGAAGCACTATCCGTCCACAATCACCGGGGAAGATTATCCGTTTACACGCAAGCGCAGTTTTCATTACACACAGGATGGACTGTTTGATGGATTCACTGATTCCACCTTCATCGATCGCACCTTTGTAACGCGCACAACGGTGAGTTTGCAATACAATAAACGCCGAGAACCTATCGCGATCATTCGTCGCAAAGGTCACGCAGAAGGACAACACATGAATACCACAAGGGAACGCATCACGTATACTTATTTTTCACCAAAATAACCACGTTGTATGCGCCTAGAAACTATATTTGTAACTTTCGGAAAAACCGACATTAATCGAATAATCACCGTTAGCACGTTTGTATGAAACACCTCCTCATTCTTCTAACCTTTTTAACCACCGGAACTGTGGTTTTTTCGCAGGTCGAAACCACCGTGATCAATGGCAAGACCTACTTCGTATATCCCTTTCAACAGGAAGTAGAGAATAACGAATCAATGTATTACGCCTTTGTGGATTTTAAGGAAGTCATCAAACGCGACGATAAAAATCGTGGGATCGTATCGGTAGAAACGAAAGCCTTGACCAAGGCACAAAAAGCGCGAAGTCCATACAACGGCATGCCAAAGAAAATGCAAAAAACCATGTTGCGTTATATCTTGGAAGATCCGAGCGATTTGGTAGACGTATCTGCTGACTTGATGAAAGATATTACTCCCGCTTTAGAGGCGCTGCCGGAAGGTGAGTACGTACAATATTACCGCGACCTACCCTACATCGACGGAAAAACCATGCGCTACAAAAACGATGTGGTGGCAGGATACTTCACTATTCGTAAAAATCAACTGAATGGTGCGGCAGAATTCTTTTATCCAGACGGGAAATTGCTGAAGCAAGGGAATTACGAGAACGGCAGCAAGACGGGTGCTTGGAAAGCCTTCAACTACAAATTGAATTTCACAAAAACAAGCGAGGAAGTAAAGGAAGAAGAGTCGGAAAAAATGATCTTCGATACGCTCACAGAGATGATCACCTTCAAGGCCGGAATCCGTCATGGGGATTACTTGCGAACACGCAATGCTCAGCTTATTGAAAAAGGATCATTTTTAAATGACAAGCAGAACGGAACGTGGGAAATGTATGGTCTTAAGGAAGTGAAAAAACAAAACGAAAAAGGAGAATGGGTTACTGAAACCAAGAAGAACGATTACATCCTATTAGAGCGATACACCTTACGCAGCGACAAGCAACGCGGGAAAGGGTTGATGTTCCGAACAGACGTCATTCACGAATCGTTCCGCTACGGGTCAGAGGAAGAAAATTTATTCTTTAACGACACCTTGTTCGAATTCGGCAGTCAAAACTTCCCGAATTTCGACTACTTCTTCACGATCCTGGAAAAAGAAGAAAACTTTGAATTGCCCGAAGAAGCTTACGAAAGTTACGAAGGTGGCGAAGGTGCTTATCGGGATGAAATGATGTACGGAGAATATGATGAATACGGCGACGTCATGGATTCTACTTTTTCCCGTTACGACAACTATCAATACATCGATGGGAAACGCTACCGCATCAATCAGTTAATTGATTCCCTGGGATATTTGTACGACTACGAAGGTGTTATGGAATCGTATCACCGGAACGGCCAATTGCGTTTTCGTCTGGAAGTGAAGAACGGAACCTTGGTGGAGGAATCGCCGGTCTATTTTGACAACGGACAGGTAGCCAACGAGATCGTATTCTTAAAAGATTCCAATCGTTACGAGCAGCGTTTTTTCGATTATTACGGTCAGAACTATTTAACCATTCGCTATGATTTAAAGGGGATTGTGATCAAAGGTCAAGAGCAACAAGCCAATGACGAAGTAGAACTTTTCGGGAAAACATATCAGATCAACTTCGGGTCACCAAACTTCGTGTACAACACGTATGACACCTTGAAAAAGGGAATCACGCAACGCATGTTGATCGAGGAGAAACGTTGGAAGCAAGATACGTTGGTTGCCGGAACCACCTATTTTGATCCGATAAGCATGACCGTTGAATCCCAAGAGAACAACTTTGTTGGCGAACCTTTCATGAAGGCCGATCTATTGTTTGGAGAAGATTATAAGTCGTTAACCGGAAAGTTGGTATACACCTACAAAAACATCGAGTTAACAAATGTAGTGAGTGGGGAATTTGTCGACTACTACGGATACCGAATGAATCCGTGGATGAAGAAAGAAGACAGCATTTCTCCGCAAGTACGCGCCTTGTCATGGCGTTATCTATACAATTTAGACTTCTCCAAAGAATTAAAAGTGAACGGAAAGCAGTTTACCGGATCATACAAGACTACGTTAAATACTTCCGCTTTCAAAGTTAGTGCAACCGACAAATCGATCACATTGAATATTCCAAGCGGGTATGCGGACTATCAATTGTACAAAAAACAACTGCCAAAGTATTTGAAATCGCGCAAAGCAACCGACTATTTGCGTGGTTACTTTCCGGATTATGGTGGTCGCGAGAACATCAGCACTGGAATTTTGTCGTTTATGGAATACGATGGAGAGATCTTGAATTACCGATACAGCGACAATTACAACTTGGACAAACCGTTTGCCAGTGAATACGAGGAAGAACCGCGTGCGAAAAGCAAACCACGCAAACCACAGGTACGCTACGCCAATTCGCACGAAGGAAAATACCTGAATGGAAAGCAGGAAGGCATGTGGTTAACCAAAGACAACACGGGAAAAACACTGCGCGTTTTTAATTACAAGCAAGGGGAAATGCACGGTGACGTTACAATTTACGGCATTGAATATCCTGCAAAAAAACGCAAGCGCAACGACGAAGAGATGTACGCTTACCGCGATGAATTACCGGCGTATTTGCAGGATCCGAAACCTGCGAAGATCACCTATTTCGTTAACCGCAAAGGATATTTCAACAACGGAAAACTGGAAGGTGCTTTGTACACTTTCAACTGGTTAGGAGACACCTTGGCAGTAGATAATTTCAAAGAGGGTGTGCAAGAAGGAATCAGTTTTAAGCGCAACAAATTGTTCTACTCAGAAGCGTTCTTTGAGGCAGGACAGCAAGATGGGATCACGCGAACTTGGTTGACTCGTCCGGGAAAAGATTCGGTATTGCTTTTCGAATTGAACTTCCAGAACGGCTCCTTGCAAGGACAGTCGGTTGCCTACCACGCGAACGGAAAATTAGCGAAAAAAGGATTTTTCCTAAACGGATTGCCGATCGACGATTTTGAAGCATACGATACCTTGGGCTTCCGCTACCAGTATGTGAAGTTCCAATACAATCAACCGATCGAAGAAAAGATCTGGGAGGAAAATGAATTGAGTATCAAATACGAATTTGATTGGCGCGATTCGATCTACTTCAACACAGAAGCGATCACCTCAGCAACCAGTATCGATCGATTGCTTTACCAAATGGGCTTCGAAGATGAAGAATTGCGCAGACCGTATTATGGCCGACCAAGTTTGGTAGACAAAACCGGGATCACATACACCATGACCAAGTATTATCCGAACGATACCATTGCACGACACGGGATGGTGGAAAAAGGAAAAAAAGTCGGTTGCTGGGAATATTACAATTACGAAGGTCTGAAATTGTTAGAGGTAGACTATTTCGATACGATCCTGACGCTGTACGATTCGATCAAATTCAAATCAAAAGGAGTATTGACCTACCTCGATGCCAAAGGACAAGAATTGAGCAAGCATTATGTGATCGAAAAGATTGAGAAATACGACTGTTCGCACTCCGATCATCATGAGGAGCGCATGTTGTATTGTTTTTGGGAAAAAGACACGGCACAACACCGCATCAACGGATACACGAAAAACTACTACGATAACGGTGCTTTGCAAAACGAAGGAAACGTCAAGGACGGAATTCCGGTGGGCATTTGGAAATTGTACGATTCGAATGGCAACTTGAACCAAGTAGGAGTTTACAAGAACGGTAAGCGCGACGGTCGTTGGTTGAAAGGTGACCTAGGAAGTGTGAAGAACATGAGCGAGATCTGTTTGAATCCGAACATTGAGAATTTGGAAGAGATCTTGTCTTATCAGGAAAAATTGTTGGACATCTCGGTTGTTTACTACAACATGGGGAAAGAGATCCGTCGTGAATACTACGGTATCAACATGAACAATGAAGAGGCTCCGGAAGGATTCTACGAAGATGAAGAGGAGTTCTACTTCGAAGAAGGGATTGAATTTGAAGAACCATAAAAACGAAAAGCACAGGAAACTGTGCTTTTCCAATTTTATATGATATCGATTTTAACCATTCCGAAACCAAGATCCAAGCAATATGTCGTTTGGGAGCATCTGCTTAAATCGGCAGTAGCTTTTACAGGAACATTTGCTTTGTTGTTCTTTGGACCTTTATTTCTAGCACCGAGATCGCGGCATCTGTCTTCGCAAGATGAAGTGCCTCCATCGATCAGTTTTTTGGAATACATGTTGGAACATCCTATGGTACAAATTGGCATATGTATAGTTGTCGTGATCATATACAATGTGCGCATCTTCTTGTCAAACAACCACAGGACCGCTGTTATTTTCATTGGTCTTCAGGATGACCAGATCGAAATCCGCACGAGTGACCGGTATTTTCGCGGTGAACAGAAGCTGCAAATTCCCTTGGAGCAATTCGGCTTTCAAATTGTCGCAAAAGCTGATGATACCGGAGATGGATCCAGTGAAGTTCATTTCATCCAGACTTCTTCCAATAAAATTTTAGGAAAGATCCAAACTTCACATGCTATTTGGAACGCACATATCCCTGCCATTCG
>CAYRVL010000101.1:0-4127 GCA_964427665.1 uncultured Fluviicola sp.
CAACCCATCCACTACCCGCTTCTCTGCCATTTGCCAAATCCGTTTGTTCAATTCAGTGTGATTGGATAAATAGAACGCCAATTGCTCCGTCTCCAAAAAAGCAATCACTAAGCCAATGATTTGTTGGCGGAAACTTTGGGCCTTCTTGAATGCAGTTTCAATCTGTAACTTGCGCTTCTGCGCCGTCAATTGTTCAAAATTCGCGTCAAATTGCAAGAGGAATGAACGTGTCAATTGGCACAGATGATCATGCTGGTACTTCAGAATAGGACGCAGATATTGATTCTGAAAACGCTCCAGTTCATTAGTGACTTTTTCTGCATCATAAAAGACTTCTGGCAAAAGTTCACTGCGATTCATTCTTTTCGTGTTTGTTGCTCTAACAAATTCAGGAGATAAATGTGCTGATCGATCCCGTGATTTAGGAAATATTCATGCTCCATCTGTGGAAATTGATTCAGGTAATTGGCATCCGGCTGTAAAACCACTTGCTGTCCCACACGCACATAGGCAAAGCTTTTTAGAGAAGGCGGAATCAATAGTCCTTGCTTCTTTTTAAGCAACAATTTCTTTAAACGTTTGCCCATGTATTTCTCAAAATTCTTTTGGGATCGCCGGGTTGGACGGTCCATTTTACGGTATGCGTGCTTGATATACATTTGCGGGATCAGTGACAGGGAATTTAAGGTCTTTCGCGCATTGGTAAATGGATTGATCTGATTGAAATCCCGAACAGTTGTCACAGTAAATGGCGTTGTGGGTACCCAATCCAGTGGATTCACAGTATTGAAAGACCATCCGAATTGTGTCTGGTGTTCGTAATCATAAGCAAAGAATAAATTCCCGGATTTCGGTGCGGCCACTGTATACGTTTTCAAGCGTAGATCAGCCGGTAGTTTGCCATGTAATTTCAGGTGATGTAACTGCGCAGAAACCAAAGTTGCCAATGCTCCACCCTGACTGTGACCCGCAACAACCAGATCGCGACCTCCCTGTGCAACGTAATCCCGGATCAAGCTGTCGATATTGCGCCACAAATAAGCGATAGAAATGGTCCACCCTTCATGCACTCCTGCTAACGGATCTTCAGCAAAATCATAGTGAAATTGAAACCCATCCGGTAACCCTATCGTTCCTTTCGCCGGGATCATGGAAGCGTAGAAATTCGATCCCCAACTTTCCAAAGTCCCAGTTGTTCCGCGAAAACTCAAACATGCGATCGTCCCGTCCTTTGACTTCCAAAAATCGACACTGTTATCAAATCCGAGTTCTTTGGAGCGAAATGTGCGCTGAAATTTTTCTGGTGCCGGAACGGAATCCAAGTAGGCCGAATCCACAAATTGGAAATTGATCTTCAAAAACTCGCGTGCTTCATCGAAGTCGTACCCAGGTTTTAATTGAGCAAACGCGGGCAATGCAACCAAAAAATAAAGGAGAAGAAGTTGAAATCGCATACCTACATGATCCGTGTTAAATAACCGACCAATTCATTCACCCGTGTACGTGTGATGTACAAATGCTGACTCGCATAAAACAACTGTTGGATAGAACCGCCACCACTGTATTGACTTTTGATCAATGCAGCATTCACTTGTCGCTCGTTGTCGCGGAATTTCAACCAAGCGCGTTGGGCTGCGATCAGCTGTTTTTGGTCTGTTTTATTCAGTTTTTTCAGTAACAGTTGGTAGTATTTATTCAACAATTCATCGTATGCTTTTTCACAATCCATACTGGCTCTGTTCATCCCATAGGTGGTTTGATCGAATTCCATTTGACGCACATAGATCCCTTCCACGAGAAATGTATCCAATTGATAGGCCGCAAAGACAGAATCCGAAAACGTATTGGAAAATTCGGAGTCGACCACGCCAATGTATTTTCCTACAGCTTCTGTTTCCAACTCCGCACGCCAGATATTGCGCAAAGAGTCCAGCTCCTGATCGTCGAGTTGGGCAAAAGAAGTCGCTGTTACAAGCAGTAGAAAAAACGATGAAAGTATGCGAAACATAGCTGCAATTTGACCCAAAAATACAAATTGCTAGTCACCTGTATACCACGTAATTCTCAAAATGAATGTCCGTGGTTTTGCCGGTCCATAAATGTAGTTGCTATCGCGTTCTTTCCCTTTATCGAAATCTTGTTGGAATGCGTTTAAAATATTTTGAACCCCGATGCCGACTTTCAGATTTTGTTCCCACCGATGAAAATGCCATTTTCGCTCTAACCGGGCAGTGAGATCGATAAATGGATCGGAAGTTTTCAATACATCAGTCGGTTGAGAACTTGTTCCACCAAAATGCGGAACAAGCATGGAACCCGTGAACGTTCCCGCCAGCGACCCACTCCATGGCTTATCCGGAAAACATGTCACATTGGCATATCCATATACGTTTGGTGTTCGCAGAAAACGGTTTACCGGCAACACTGAGTTTGACCATGCAATTCCTTCCGTAAAAAAAGCCCTTTGCATCGTCAAACCGAGATCGATCTGATAATTTGCCGTAAGCAAAGTTCGCGTGTCCATGCTGAAACCAAACACCTGCGCCGGAGCGCCATTTGTGCGCAATAAACTGGTATTTCCAAGTGAATCTTGACCGAGTTCTTCCAATACAAATGCGTGTTTGAGCTGATTAAAGAAAAAACCTCCCGAATAATCGAACAAGACATTTTTCCGGCGGCGATTCCAGGAAGCGCTCAGATTGAAAGCATGGGAACGCTCAGAGCGCAGATCTGATGCCAATTGAACAGTGGACACACCACCTCCGCTGAAGGCGATATGCAAATCGGTTTCAAATGCTTGTGGAGCTTTCCATCCTTGCGCATAGCTGAAACGCATGGACCATTGACCATTGAGTGCATAGCGTACAGCAGTTCGCGGAATAATCGGCATTTCGGTAGACGCAAGTTGTTTGATTATTCGCAGACCTTGTTGAATACTCCACTTCTTCCGTTGGAATTCTGTTTGGGCGAGTATAGAAAAAGTCTGCAATTGTTGCTGAACCAAATATGCATAAGCAGGGATAACGTCATGAACAAACTCGTGCTGCCATTCCAGTCCGGCAACCTGTTTTGAGGTCCATTGGCCCAAAGTTTTGTTACCATGCACTTGGATTCCAGCGACAGCGCTGTTTGCTTGCGTCTTTCCCCATCCATTTGCTTGGTCGATCCCCGTATAATGTTTTCGATCAGTGATTTGTCCACCAAAATACGCCATGTAGATCACCGGTTTCGTACTTGGTCGAAATTGGAATTGCACGTCTGCAACGCCGGTTTTTTGTCTGCGAAATTCGGCTTGATCTGAAAGATCCGGAGACCGATCAAACGCATTTCCTCCACGACGTTCTTCATCGATGTACCATGCTAATCCTTTCATTTGCAAGCGCTTACCTAATTTGTGCGTGACCGATATTCCGACATTTCCCCCAGTCAATTCAGATATCTCAGAAAATCCATCTCCGTTTGCATCCCACCATTCGCGTTTACGCAGGTTACCAAATAGCTGAACACCACCTTTGTGATCTTTGGTTGTCAGTGCTGCATTGAATTGCGTTTGAAGATCTGTAGCTTCACCCTGGATCGATTGCACATATTGCGTGATTGAAAAACCATTTTTCTCGGGCTGTTTGGTCAGGAGATTTACCGTTCCTGCAATGGCATTCATACCATACAAAACAGAGCCTCCACCGCGGACAACTTCAACTTGCTCGATGGCGTTTGCAGGGATCTGATCCAGTCCGTACAAGCCCATGAGGGCTGAAAAAAGCGGTCGTCCATTGATGACAATCTGCGTGTAAGAACCGGCCAGTCCATTCATACGCAATTGGGTAAAGTTGCAAGTTTGACAGTTCGTTTCCACACGCACACCCGGAATGAATTGTAACCCTTCGGAAAGATTCGCAGCGAAAATATTCGAAAGCTGTTTGTTGGTTAATACCGAAACTGACGTGACCGCATTTTTCTTCAACTCCTCCGAACGGTTCGAAGAAATCACGACTTCTTCTACTTGATTCGTGTCTATTTGCGACCAAGCAGATGCAGAAAACAATACGAATAAGAGATTTGCTCGTTTCACACAAGCAAATATAAAATTATTTTTAGATATGTCTAATTTTATTTTTCAGATCAAA
>CAYRVL010000101.1:4227-7392 GCA_964427665.1 uncultured Fluviicola sp.
GGATCGCGCACCAGCTAAAGACCTATGCAAATTCCGCCAACTCCAACCAACGCTCGGATTTCGCATCGATTTGGGCAACAATCTTGGCTAGTTCTTGTCCAGCCAACATCAAGTCTTCGTTCGATGCTTCGCTAGAAGAAAGAACAGCTGTATATTTTTCCTTTTCGGATTCCAATTGCTCCAGTTCTTTTTCTAATTGATCAAATTCCTGCTTCTCTTTAAAACTCAATTTTCGTTTTTCCGAAGTGGCGGTTGCGATCTGCGTCACTTTCACCTCATTTACCGGTTCAGGATCTTTTGCAGCGAGTTTTTCTTTTTTATAATCGGCTGCGGTTTGCTTTCTAAATTCGGTATAATTTCCAATAATATCTTTGATTGCTCCCTGGCCTTCGAACACGAATAAATGATCTACCATTTTATCCATGAAATAACGGTCGTGTGACACCACGATCAAACACCCTTCAAATGTACGCAGGTAATCCTCTAAGACACCCATTACGAAGATGTCCAGATCATTGGTAGGTTCATCCAGGATCAAAAAATTCGGATTGGCCATCAAGACCGTCATCAACTTCAAGCGACGTTTTTCTCCCCCACTCAGCTTGTACACGTAATTGTAATGCATACTGCGCGGAAACAGGAATTTCTCCAAGAATTGTGCGGCAGAAAGCTGGCGGCCTTTCTCGAGTGGAATGAATTCGGCAATGTCGCGAATGACATCAATCACTTTTTTGTCTTCGTCCACTTTGATCAACTCCTGACTATAGTATCCAAAAACAACGGTTTCTCCGGTAACGACTTTTCCTTTGTCGACTTCCTCTCTTCCTTGGATGATATTCAGGAATGTTGATTTTCCGGTCCCATTGTTCCCTACGATCCCCAAACGTTCTTTGCGCTGGAAATTGTAGGAGAAATTATCCAAGATAACTTTTTCACCGTAAGCTTTACTGATCTTGTGCAATTCCAGGATCTTGGACCCCAATCGCTCCATTTTTACCGGGATATCGATCTCATCGTCGTCGATACGCTGACCGGCAACTTTTTTTACATCCTGAAAATTATCAATGCGTGCTTTTTGTTTCGTCCCACGTGCTTTAGGCTGTCGACGAATCCACTCTAACTCCTTCTTAAAGGTGTTCCGTGCCTTGTCGATCGTGGATTGCAATTGCTCCTGACGTTCCGCTTTTTTCTCGAGATAATACGAGAAATTGCCTTTGTACTTGTAGATCGTTTGGTCTTCCAACTCGTAGATTGTATCGCAAACAACTTCCAGGAAATAGCGGTCGTGCGTCACCATTAAAATTGTCGACTTTGATTTAGAGAGGTATTCTTCCAGCCATTCGATCATGTCCAGATCAAGGTGGTTGGTCGGCTCATCGAGGATCAAGAAATCAGCTTCAGCGACCAAGACCTGCGCAAGTGCAACACGCTTCTTTTGTCCACCGGAAAGACTCCCGATCAGCAAATCCGTATTGTCCAACTTGAGTACAGACAAGATCTGATTGACTTTCACCTCCATGTCCCACGCATTCAATTCTGTTAACTGATCATAACAGGCGTGGATCGCTTCCTCATTTCCTTCGCGCAGTGCTTGGTTGTATTGTTTCACAATTTGCAATTCCGGCAGGTCGTGCGAAAAAACAGCCTCCAAAATCGTATGATCGTCTTGAAGGTTTTCGGTTTGCTGCATGAATGCCACGCGGATATCGTTTCGGTAAACAACGCGACCGGCATCGATGGTTTCCAAATTCATCAGACAACGCAATAAAGTTGTTTTACCATTCCCGTTCTTGGCAACGATGGCTACTTTATCGCCTTGATCTATCCCGAAAGTTAGGTCCTTGAAAATGATTCGGTCACCAAAAGATTTGGTCAGATTTTCTACCGATAAATAATTCATGCTGTTTTATTAAGGTGCACAAAGGTACGAAACACATCTCGTGCTTGCCACCAGGTTTAACGTAAAGTATGGAAATAGCTCTTAACGCAGGCGATCCAGGGAGTCGATGAGTTTTTGGTCTTTTCGATTTCCGCGAATTCCTAGTATGATTGGTAAGATTCCCAATGCAAAAACAAAAAAGGTCACGCCCCAGGACTGGATCTCAGCACGTTCGCAATCGGCGCAGGCATTCGCTTCCACAAAAGCCCCCAGGATCATCCAGGCTACCGTAAGAATTTGCAGAACCAAGGCCAAGACCGCCAAAGTTAATTGACGTTTCCGGTGTTTGAACGAAAGAATGGCGGCAACCAATAACACAATGATCACCAAACAGAGGATCCATGCGTCGTTTCTACTGAAGAAATCGCGATTTCCCGGTTGCGTCACACCAAAAACTGTCATTTTGCGAACGATGGTATCGTGCTGCAAGGTAAATAAACCGGTTCCCAATAATGGAATAGCCGCAACTAATGCTGCAACAAAAAAATAAACAGTTTGTACGCGTTGGATCATCTCAATTCTTTTCGCGAAAATACAGTTTATGTCGGAATTCATTTTGGTACATCGCGCAATTCAACACACATTTTTTAAGATTTTTTTACTTGCACAAAACAAAAGTTAACCTACCTTTGTTAAACGCAATACAATAAGCGTTAATAGCTTTACTATTATATTATGTTGATTCATGTAAAAATTGACATTCCGGCAGGTAACTTTTTGAAAGACCCACAGGAATCGAAGCTTGGAGAACTCATTCACCAACAGGGAATACAATTAATCGAAGAAATTGGTTACGAATCGTTTACGTTTAAAAAACTCGCTCAGAAAATTAATTCTACCGAAGCAACAATCTATCGTTATTTTGAAAACAAACATCAATTTTTAAAATACCTTTACGCTTGGTATTGGGGCTGGATGCTCCAAAAGATCAATATGGAAACCATTGCACTGAATGACACGGAGTCAAAGTTGAAGAAAGCTATCCAGCTTTTGATCCAACCCGGTCACGCGAGAAGTCACGTGACAGTTCCGAACGAAGCACAATTAAAGACCATCATCGAAAACGAAGGCATCAAAGCGATCCTTACGAAAGAGATCGACGCGCAAAACAAAATTGGTGCCTTTGAGAATTACAAAGAGATGGTTTCCCAGTTATCGCATTGGATTATTGAGTTAGCACCAAACTTTCCCTACCCACAAATGTTAGTTACTACGATCATTGAAGG
>CAYRVL010000102.1:0-2996 GCA_964427665.1 uncultured Fluviicola sp.
ATCCTGAACTTCCACCCGCGGAATAATCCATAGAATTTAAACGCAACTCCAACTTGTGGTGCCAATAGGATGCGGTTACGATCGAATCTAAAACGACGACAAACAGAGTCCGTATAACTCAGATAGCTCATGAAACAGCGGCTAAAAGGGTTGTACGAAAGTGCGATTTTAAAAAAGATCTGTTCGCTCGATCCGCATCTTCGCTTTCTCTACGTACTGCTGTAAACTTTCGAAGTAAGCGTTTCGTTGGCGCGGATTCTCTTCACTGATCTTGATACAGCTTTTGAGCATGGATTGGAAGACCGCATACGATTTATTGACGTAATCCTGATCAATTGTGTAGAGGTAATTCAACATGTTGTGCGTGATATACAACATGCGGTAGGCATTGGTTTCGGCTATGATCGTATTATCCTGAATATACGTTTGGTGCATGTACAAAGAAAAATTGCCTTCGTCCGTTATGACCGGTTGTCCGTTAATGAATTTGCGTCCGATCTCCGCTTGTTTTTGAATGTGCTGGATCAATTCGGATAATTCGTCTATTAAGTACAAGGCATCTTCAGCGGATTCAAAATAACCGAGTTCATAGAAAGAAACGATCTCGCGCAACAAACCTTTTCCGGCATCCAGACCGATCACTTCCGTGCTTTTGATCCGAATATAGAACTGGATCATTTGCGACAATTGTTCATCCGAGATCTCGCCTTTCCAACCTTTGTGGTACTTGACATTATCCAATGATGGAATTTTCAAATAGCATTTTGCAAAATACAAGAGTTTAAAACGGATCAAGGCCGGTGAATTGAGCAACTGAAAAATGATCAGATCCAAATTCGACATAAACAATTCTTGCGAACGCTGCGAAGCCATGCGCTTGTAACCATCCATGATCCCGCTCAAATAATTCGAAAAGGAGAATTCCGAGCGTTGAATAGGATTGTATTGGAAAGTAACGCTCTTTCCGCTTACTCCGATAATTTTATCCATAGAAAGATCGAACTTACTACACAACAACTGGATTTCTTCGGGTTTCAATGCCGTTTCTCCACGAGCGCGACGGTAAGCCGAATCACGTGATAGGTCTAATTCATCCATTAACACCTTCCCCAGTGATGTATCCGGTGGCAATTTTGCCTTGAGCTGATCAAGTAGTCTGTTTTGAATGTCCATAATTCTTATTGTAAAACGAATATAAACATAAAAAGCCGCACCCTTCCCCGAAAACGATCGAGATTGAGTGCGGCCTTTGAATCCTAAAAGAATGCTTATTGCTTCACAAGCTTATACACCTGTGTTTTATCTTGAAGGGTCACTTGCAAATAATAGATCCCATCTGCAAAATTACTCAAGTCGATCTCCCATGTTCCGTTGGACAGTTCATTCCAAGAAAGATCCAACAACTGTCCATTTCCTGAAGTACACTTCAAATCAGAAGCATTTAACTGAACTGAAGGCGCAATCAAAACCTTTCCAGACGTTGGATTTGGAGAGATCGTCATCGTGAATCCATCCTCCTCCAAACTTGCACAAGCATCAACCGTTACGGTAGCAGAGGCGCTATTCGAACAGCCGTTTCCATCTGTGAAATCATACGTAATTGATGTTGTTCCAATACCTGCCACGGCTGGATCAAAAGAACCTGCGTTTACACCTGTTCCGGAGTATGTTCCTCCTGCCGGTGTTCCACCGGATAATGTAAATGCGTTGTAATTCACACATGTGCTTGTTGTAGCCAAGCTCAGCGCCACTGTAGGAGCTGTATTCACAGTAAACACTTGAGATGCAGAAGATTCACATGCTGTTCCACCACCAACGGTGTATGTGATGGTTTGTGTTCCAACCGATGGATCGAAATCTGTTCCTGTAACACCCGTACCGGAATAAGTTCCGCCTGCAGGTAAACCACCGGAAAGTGTTACAATCCCCTCATTGCTACATACCGCTGTGAAGGCTGCTAATGTCGCAGTTTCAGCAGGAACTACGGTAATACTTACCGTTGTACTGTTCGAACAGCCATTTCCGTCTGTATAAGCGTAAGTCAATGTTTGTGACCCAACAGATGGGTCAAAATCAGTACCACTAACTCCTGTACCGGAATAGGTTCCTCCAGCCGGTGACGCCCCAGTTAACGCTGTCAATCCTGCGTTTTCACAGATACCGCTAATAGGCGCATGAGTAACAGTTGGCGCAGTATTCACAGTAATTGTTTGGGAAGCACTGTTTGAACAGTTGTTTCCATCAGTGTACGTATACGTTACGGTTTGAGTTCCTACACTTGGATCAAAATCAGAACCACTCACACCTGTTCCAGTAAAAGTTCCTCCTCCCGGACTAGCACCTGTAATGGCGTACAAAGCATCGTTTGAACACAAAGTAGATTGCGCTGCCAAACTTACTGTTGGCGCCGTGTTCACTGTATATGTGCCACTTGAGTTGTGCGCACAACCGTAAGCATCTGTGTAATCGTACTGGATGAGCTGTGTTCCAACCGATGGATCGAATACGCCGGCAGTCACCCCTGTTCCAGAATAGGTTCCACCGGCAGGTGAAAACTCCGCTAAGGTGTGGTCTGCAGCATTTGAACAGAACGTTGGCAAAGATGCATTGGTAATTGGGTTCGCTGGACATACAACCGTAATTGAGTAAGACTGAGAGCCGCTACATCCACTTGCATCACTTACTGTGACTGTGAAATTAAAGGTTCCTGTCGCCGTAGGTGTTCCGGAGATCGTTCCAGCTGCAGACAAGGTCAATCCAGGAGGCAAAGCTCCGGCTGTAACAGCGAAGTTTGGTGTTCCAAGTGCTCCGGTTTGTGACAAGGTGTTCGAATACGCCGTTCCGGCCGTTCCTCCAGTCAAAGCTCCTCCAGCAGTCATGGTAAATGCCGGACATACATACGGAGTGTAAACCACATTGTCGATGCCAATGTAATCGGAATTCAAACCTGTTGGACCGGCATTCGTTACAAAATAACGGAATGCAATGCGTCCTGA
>CAYRVL010000102.1:3096-7196 GCA_964427665.1 uncultured Fluviicola sp.
TGGGCGTAACTCGCGCCAAAGCAGAAAAACATTCCCATCACGAGCATGTAATTCTTCATAGTAGGTATTTTGATATTGTTTCACCGAAAGTAGTAAAATCCACTTTAACAAAATACCCCAATGAACAATTCAAGTCTATGAATTCATTTTTAGGAACTCCAATCGAATAAATTCTACAAACTCAATAGAACATCAAGCAAACGAACGCGAATCGGATCAATTCACCAGCACGCCATACAGATCATAATGATCCGCGCTCGTGATCTTCACATCCGCAAAATCACCTATGCGTACGTAGCCCTCCGATTTTTTCACCAATACTTCATTGTCCACTTCAGGTGAGTCGAATTCGGTGCGACCAATGTAATAATCGCCTTCCATGCGGTCGAATAAAACGCGGAATGTTTTACCAATCTTTTCTTGGTTCAATTCATAAGAGATTCCCGATTGCAACTCCATGATCGCATCCGCACGTTCACGCTTCACTTCTTCAGGCACATCATCTTCGAGTGTGTATGCATGTGTATTTTCTTCGTGAGAATAAGTGAAAACACCCAAACGCTCGAAACGCATGCGCTCCACGAAATCCACCATCTCCTGAAAATCTTCTTCTGTTTCTCCCGGATAACCTGCAATCAAAGTGGTACGGATGGCAATTCCCGGAACTTTCTCGCGAATGGCATGCACCAAGGCTTCGGTTTTCTCGCGGGTGATACCGCGACGCATCGATTGCAAGATCTTCGTAGAACCGTGTTGCAACGGCATGTCCAAGTAATTACACACGTTCGGATGTTGGATCATTGAATCCAAAACGTCCATTGGGAAACCAGCCGGGAACGCATAGTGCAAACGGATCCACTCGATTCCTTCTACAGCGGCCAAACGATCGATCAATTCCGCCAGATTGCGCTTTTTGTAAATATCCAGTCCGTAATACGTCAGGTCCTGAGCGATCAACAACAATTCTTTTACGCCTTGAGCGGCCAGTTGCTTCGCACTTTTCTCCAAATCTTCGATGGAAGTAGACACGTGTTTTCCGCGCATTAACGGAATCGCACAGAACGAACACGGTCTGTCGCACCCTTCTGCAATCTTGAAATACGCATAATGCGAAGGCGTTGTCAGCAAACGCTCTCCCACCAATTCGTGTTTGTAATCGGCTTTCAATGTCTTCAACAAACGTGGCAGGTCACGCGTTCCAAAGAAAGCATCCACCTCTGGAATTTCTTGTTCCAGATCGTCTTTGTAGCGTTCTGACAAACAACCTGTAACGTAGACTTTATCTACCAAACCTTCGCTTTTTGCTTCCGCATAGCGCAAGATCGTCTCGATGGATTCCTGCTTGGCATTATCAATAAATCCGCAGGTATTGATGATCACGATCTCGGCGTCATCCTGTGTGGATTCATGCTCCACATCGAACTTATTGGCACGCAATTGGGCCATCATGACTTCCGAATCAAATGTATTCTTGGCGCATCCCAAGGTGACTACATTTACCTTATTTTTTTTGAGTGTTTTTGTTTTCATGTGCCTGCGGGGCTTCAAAATTTGGGATCACAAAAGTACGACAAATGCGCCACTCCAGCAACTACACAGAATACTTGCATTTCCCATCAAGCCAGCTATATTTGTGACAGACTATTGCTTATGAAAACGATTATTCTCTCTTTACTGTCCCTGTGGCTGATCGCAGGTTGCGCTATGAAAAAAGAAAACAAATCTACCCCTGAACGCCAGGAGTTGGTGATCCCACTGGCAAAATTAGGTTATTCTGACACTGCAGAAACGGATCAATTACCGGTAACGATCACCGCGCTTCGCATGAAAGGGAATGTCTTGGAACTAGATATTCAGTATACCGGCGGATGTGAAAAAAGTTCCTTTGCCTTGGAGGGATCTGATGTGATCTCTAAATCGATGCCTCCGATCCGTTCCATTCGCTTGTTGCGCACCGGTCCGGCTGATGCCTGTAAAAAATTGGTTATGGAAACCTTACAGTTTGATGTGCGTCCTTTGGCCTACCAACCTGAAAAAGGAAGCCAGATCTATTTACAAGCTCCCAAACTCGAAAAGTTGTTATTCACTTATGAATAGATACAACAAGGGCCGTTCACAAGAACAGCCCTTTATTTTTTTTTAACCTTTTAACGGTGTATCTACTTGTTTTTTGTAAGCTGCTTGATCTTCGGGTTTTTGTTTTCGGAAATACAAATACAATCCGAGAATCACAAAAGGAATACTCAAGAGTTGCCCTGTATTTAGCGGAACACCTGACTCATCGAATGCTGATTGTCCTTCTTTCACAAACTCCACGAAAAATCTGGCAGACCAAATGAGGATCATGAAGGCACCAAAGATCTTCCCCTGCTGGTAACGCGCTTCCGTTTTCCAGTACATGCGGTACAAGATCACGAACGAGATCAAATACAAGATCGCCTCATACAATTGCGAAGGATGGCGGTATACGTGTTCCCCATTCACGAGGTACTTCATTTCTTCATTGTAAAATTTGAACCCCCATGGCAAGTCCGTTGGAACTCCAATGATCTCATGATTCACCAAATTTCCTAAACGAATACAGCAACCTGCTAATGCAATCGCCACAACTACGCGATCTAAGATCCACAACATCGGTCGCTTGACGACTTTTCGGCTGTACACATATAGCATCAACAAGATCATCAACGCCGCGCCATGACTGGCCAATCCGCCTTTCCACACTTGAAAAATAGTTTCCGGATGACTGAAATAGCCTTCTTCAAACAAACCTTCACTGTTGTACCCATCGAACCACGGACCGTAGAACAACACGTGTCCCAATCGCGCACCAATGATCGTGGCAGGAACCACATACAGCAACAATTTATCCAGGTAATTTTCATCGATCTGTTCGCGTTTGAACATGTTACGCACCAGGTAATACCCGATCATCATGCCGCCAACGAACAAAATTCCATACCAGTTTGGCGTGGACCAGCCGTCCACAATTTCAGAACTTACCTTCCAGTCAATACCCAGGATCACAAGCGATGTTATTAGTTAATCTCGTCGAAAGTAATGTTTTTTTCCTGGACTTCTTGCACCTTTTTCAGTAAATGCTCCGCGCGTCCTTTACGGAAAATGCGATTGGAATTGTTCTGTCCGCGACGCAACGCACGTTGTTCCTCGATGGGCAAATGATGGATCGTTTGACAGGCATCTGAACAACAGTTATCGAATTTCGCTTTACAAGAATCGCATTGGATGAACAACAAATGACAGGCTTCATTGGCACAATTGGTATGGATATCAGCCGGATTACCACATTGGTGACAATGCGCGATCACATCCTCGGAAACCTTTTCAGCGCGGCGCTCATCGAATACGAAATTCTTACCGATGAACTTATTCTCCAAGCCTTTTTCTTTGCATTCGTTGGCGTATTTGATGATCCCGCCTTCTAACTGATGTACATTCTTAAAACCACGGTGTTTGAACCAAGCCGAAGCCTTCTCACAGCGAATTCCTCCGGTACAGTACATTACGATATTCTTGTCTTCGTTTCCTTTCAGGTAGGTATCTTCGATCAGCGGCAACGACTCGCGGAAGGTATCCACATCCGGCAAGATCGCTCCTTTGAAATGACCCACTTCGTGTTCGTAGTGGTTGCGGAAATCGATCAGGATCGTGTTCGGGTCGTTAGTAAGCGCATTGAACTCTTCCGCACGCAAATGCTTCCCGATATTCGTTACGTCGAAGGTTTCATCGTTCAAGCCATCGGCGAGGATCTTGTGGCGCACCTTCACTTTCAGTTTCAGGAACGGGAATTCGGCTCCTTCCTCTTCCACGGCCACGTTCAAGCGCACACCATCCAGAAAATCGATGCTGTACAGATCATTTTTAAACCGATTGAAATTATTGGTTGGAACAGAGATCTGTGCATTGATGCCCTCGGTTGCAACATAAATGCGACCTACCACGTTTAGATTGTCCAACAATTGGTAAAGATAGTCTCTAAAGACTTGAGGATTTGGAATGCGGTGATATTTGTAGAACGAGATCGTCACAAACTCATGTCCCGCCTCGCGCAAACGCTGTTCCAATTCCTCTTTACTGTA
>CAYRVL010000103.1:0-3112 GCA_964427665.1 uncultured Fluviicola sp.
AAAAGTTCGTACCTTTGATACGATTACGGTCAAAAAAATTTGAATTATGATGAACAAACGCATTGAGATAGCACTAAACGAGCAAATTGAAAAAGAATCTTCTTCTTCCCAATTCTATTTGGCCATGGCTTCTTGGGCCGAAAACAACGGATTGAACGGAACGGCAAAATTCATGTATCAACACGCGGATGAAGAGCGTTTTCACATGTTGAAATTGATCAAGTTTGTCAACGAACGCGGTGGTGTAGCAATCGTACCGGCTGTTCCACAACCTCCCGTTGAATTTGAATCGATCGAAAAAGTGTTTGAATTGTTGTTGGAGCACGAATTGGTTGTTACTCAAAGTATCAATAATGTGGTGGATGTGTGTTTGCAAGAAAAAGATTACTCGACGCACAATTTCATGCAGTGGTACGTATCCGAGCAATTGGAAGAAGAGGCGTTAGCACGTGGAATCTTGGACAAATTGCGTTTGATCGGCGGTGATAAAGGCGGACTTTATTTATTCGATCGCGACTTGGAAACGACTGCCGCGCAAGCTGCTGCTAGCATGAACGGCGCTCAGGAATAACCAGCATTTTTTACAGCGCGAAACCATTCTGCGAAAAATTACGTAGATTGGCACTCACTACTTGCTCATGCTCAATCGATTATTCACGTGCGTAATTGTCGTTTTGGTGGGTCATTTGGCCGTTGGTCAGTTGTCCTACCGTTTCCGCAATTTCAACATCAGCAACGGTTTATCGCAAAGCTGTGTGCTTACTTTGTTGCAAGACGATGTGGGTACGCTTTGGCTGGGAACTCAGGACGGCCTCAATCGCTTTGACGGACAGCAATTCCAAGTATTTACTTCTGATGATACACCCGGCTTGGAAAGCGAGTACGTGTATGCCTCTCTTAAAGATGCGAAAGGTAATTTGTGGTTCGGAACGGCAAATGGATTAACTTGTTATTCTACGAAACGCGAAACGTTCAAAACCTTTCATCTTCAACGGGGCAAAACGCTATCGATCGAAAGTATGGCACTGGCTCCAAACGGAGACATCTATTTGGGAACATCTACCGAAGGACTCATGATCTTCCAGGCAGCAACGCAAAAGATCGTTCCGCTGTCATTCAAACTTCCATCCAAACGCATTCAGTTCCTGTCGATCCTTTCCAAGGACAACCTCTTGGTTTCTACCGAAGATAAAGGCGTGGTGCGTATCAACCTAAAGTCGGGAAAGATCAGCAGCATGGCTCCTAAGAACAGCGATCCCGAAACATGGATGGTGAATGATCTGGAACTTTTCTCGGAAGGTGTTCACCTTCTGGCCAGTAATAAAGGACTATTCCTATTGGACGATGCTAGCGGAAGTTTACTGCCGTTCTTAACACAGATAGAAACCAATTTTGGCATTTTTGAAATTTCTGATGTGTTGATCAAGTCGCACGACGAAATGTTCGTGGCTACACAGAACAAAGGGTTACTGACGGTTCGGAAAGAACATGGCGTGTATTCAATCATTCAAAGTCATCACGACATCTTCCAAAAAAACGCGTTGTTGTACGATGAGTTGAATAAACTCATGTGGGATAAAAACGGGGTCATTTGGGTAGCCTCACAACGAGGCTTGAGTTGTTTTGATCCGGAAAATCGCGGTTTTTTAGGAGTTGGTCCTTCCGGAAATTTGAAACAAGGTATTCCTTCTCCCAGTGTTTGGGGCTTTGCTGAAGATCCGAAAGCGCAGTCACTGTTCGTGGCTTCCGATTTTGCCGTATCGCATTTGAACCGCCGTACGGGACAATTTGAACAGTATTATATCGCAAAGGGATCTGGTAAGAACGAAACGACGATCCTTTCGATTTGTTATGTAAATGATCACCAGTTGTTGGTTGGTTGCACGGATGGCACCTACATCCTGGATTTTTACGGTCCGATGTATAAGATCAAGAAGGTTCAACTGAAAAAAATTGACAATCCCGGCGCTTTTACACGTGTCTACCGGATCGCTCATTACAAAGACGACCGCTATTTTCTGGCTACAAAAAGTGGCGTGCTGTTGTATAACATCCGGACGAATGACGTTACGTCCTTTACTTCGGATGCGAAAAAACCGGGCGCTACGATTGCCCCTGGAATTTGTCGCGTTGCCTACAAAGGATTGGATGGCACCATGTATTTTGCAACAAGTGCCGGTGGCTTGTATTATTTGGATGATAAAAAGAAAGAGCCACGCATCTTGCCGCACAAATGGAACAATAAGATCTTAGCGCTGTCGAAAGATTATATTTCTTGTTTGTTCCAGGAAACGCGAGATGAAATGTGGATCGGTACGTCGGGCTCAGGAATGCTCTGTTTGAATTTGGTTTCCGGAGAATTGAAACAGTTCAAGCGCAAGAACGGTTTACCAAACAACTTCATTTACGGGATCGAGGCGGATCATGGTGGAAACTTGTGGTTGAGCACCAACAAAGGCTTGTGTCGTTTTTCTAAGTCGACGTTCACCTGCGAGAATTTCACAGAAATGAACGGCTTAATGAGCAACGAGTTCAACACGGGAGCCTACATGGCATCCAAGACAGGAGAATTGTTCTTTGGCGGCATTTCCGGATATAATTTCTTTGAACCGAATCGATTGACAGTGAAACAAAAGCCGGTCGATGTTTCCTTTATTAAATTCCGATTCGATGACAAATGGTTGGTTCCAGGTCACGATGACGCCCCTTTTAAAACCACGTTTTCTGAAGTGCGCGAATTGTTCTTACCCTATAATCGCCGCAGTTTTTCTATTCGTTTCGTGTCTTCGGATCTGATGAATCCGGAATTGATCGAATACAAATACCGCTTGATTGGTTCCGACCAAAACGAGGTGCAGTTGGGAAATTCCAGTGAGATCCGCTTCAATGCCTTACAACCCGGACAGTACACGCTACAAGTGTATGCACGCAAGTTGGGAGGTGAGTGGAGTAAGGTTCCGGCAGTGCTGGATATTGAGGTCGCAGCTCCTTTCTGGATGCGTTGGTGGTTCTTTGTGCTGTTGGCGGTATTTATTTTCTTGCTGGTCATTTTTATCATCCGCAAACGAGTGGATCAGGCCAGAAGGGAACAGGTGCGTTTGGAAATGAAGAT
>CAYRVL010000103.1:3212-6439 GCA_964427665.1 uncultured Fluviicola sp.
AAACCAACGGAATTGGTAAACCGATTGGATGTTTATTTCCGCAAATTCGATGAGATCATCGTCCGCAACAACCTAGAAAAGATCAAAACGATCGGGGATGCCTATATGTGTGCGGGAGGTGTGCCGGTGCGTAACAACACCAATCCGATCGATGCCGTTTTGGCGGCTTTGCAGATCCAGGACTACATGCAAAAATTGAAGAACGACGCGATCGCTAATGGAAAAGAATATTGGGATTTGCGTTTAGGGATCAATACCGGGGAGGTAACAGCCGGTGTGATCGGTTCTGAACGTTTGGCTTACGATATCTGGGGCGCCACGGTGAATCAGGCCCAACGGATGGAAATGATGGGTGAGCCGGGGCGTGTTACGATTTCCGGAGCCACGTTTAAATTCATTGAACCATACTTTGAATGTACTTTCCGCGGAAAAGTGCAGTCCAAAAGTAAAGGGCTAATTGATATGTTTACCGTCGAGCGTATCAAACCGGAACTTTCCATCAACGGAGAGGGTTTGTTCCCGAACGAACGTTTTCAGCAGATCGTAAACCTGCATTTGTATTCCAGTATCAACTATTACAAAGCAGAACGCCATATCATCAAAGTACTGGAGAAAGGGTTGTCGCCAAAATTGCATTACCACAGTATTGCGCATACCAAAGATGTTGTACGTGCCGTGGAGCGTTACGCTTTGTTGGAAGGTGTAACCGATGAAGGACTGTTCTTGTTGAAATCTGCGGCAACCTATCACGATGCCGGTTTTGTAGAGAGTTATGAAAAAAACGAACCAATCGGAGCGCGAATGGCCGACGAGATCCTGCCGAAGTACGGGTATTCCGAGCAACACATTGAGCAGATTAAAGAACTCATCTATGTAACGCAGATCCCGCACAAACCGAAAAACAAATTGGAAGAGATCATTTGCGACGCCGACTTGGATTACCTCGGACGGGATGATTTCCACGAGATCGCAGATAAGTTGCGTCGCGAATTGCGCGAACACGGGAAGATCAATAGCGACCGCCAATGGGATGAAATGCAAGTGTCTTTCCTGAAGATGCACAAGTATTTTACACCAACAGCCATTGCGAGCAGACAGGAAAAGAAAATGCAAAATCTCGCTGAGGTGATCGCGCGTTTGGAACGCAACGAATACGCGGATTAATGTTGTTTGTCATAGTTTCTTCCCTGAAAACAAGCTAATTTCGCAATATGAAGAATTTATGGTTGTGGTACGTGTTAAGTAGTACTGCTGTTTTTGCCCAAGGTCCGGAACAATACACCCTTTCCTTTGAGCCGCTTCCTATTCCGGAAATGGTTGGTGTGCAATCGTTTTCCTATGCGCGTTCGGGAGATGAGGTCTTGATCCTTGGAGGACGTTTGGATGGGTTGCATCAGCGAATGCCCAATGCCAGTTTTGATGCCGCCGGACACAACGATCAACTCATTGTTCTGAACATGGTGACCCGTCAGGTTTGGAAAACCAAAGTAACGGGTAGTGCGTTGGATTTGGACCTCAGTGAACAACTCAAAGCAACCAATCACTGTTTTTATCAGCAAAACGACAGTGTCATGCTCGTTGGTGGCTACGGTATTCGCACAGCAGCAGACGACCATGCAACCTTTACTGCAGCCGTGTATTTTTCCGTTTCAGCGGTGATCGATGCGGTGAAGACCGGACAGCTGTCAAACGACCTTTTTCAGCGTTTCGAAGACAATCAGTTTGCTGTCTGTGGTGGACAGTTGAATAAGATCGGCAATACGTGGTTCTTGGTCGGTGGACATCGTTTTGACGGGCGTTACAACCCGCGAAACGGACCGTCTTTCGTTCAAAGTTATACCAATGCTGCACGTCGTTTTGAATTGCGCGGACAGAAGATTCATTTTTTGGATGCTATCACACATGAGGAATGGTTGCATAAGCGTGATTACAACCTGGTGAAAGTTCCGGCAGCCAATAATAGCTACGAATTGTTAGCCTTATCAGGTGTTTTTCAAGTAGATTTCGATCTTCCATTTCAAACTATAACGCGTATCGGTGCAGACGGATCGCTGAGTCTTCAACCTACATTTCGCCAGTTTTATAATCATTACGAATGTCCGGAAGTCGTTGTTCATGATCCATCAACGAAGCGTACGCATTTATTCATGATGGGTGGAATTGCACAATACTATGACACGCTGGGCATGCCTTTGCAGGACGACAATGTGCCCTTTGTTTCAACGCTTTCAAGATTGGATGTGCTGCCGGACGGAAAGATCGAAGAATGGCTCCTTGATGGCGCAATGCCGCAACTATTGGGTGCTGGATCGGCCTTTGTTCCGAATAAAGGATCCAGCTGGGACGGCGCGATCTTTCAGTGGGATACAACAGCTCCGGATAGTTTATTTGTGGGGTATTTGATTGGAGGAATTGTTCCAAAAGCACGCAATATTTTTTGGGTGAACGAAGGGATGGAAAGCGTGGCCGTTCCAACGGTTTACAGCGTTCGTTTGGTGAAGAGCACGACGATGGGTCGCCTGAACACCTATGCGACGAATCCATTGAACGTAGAATTGCTGAAGCACGGAAAAAAAGACCGCTACATGGTATTTTTTGACCTTCAGGAAGATGCTCCCGTAACGGTTACATTTACCGATCCAAACGGAATAGTGTTCCATCATAAAACGAAGAAATTCAAGAAAGGAACAAACTATTGGAGAACCATGTTACCGAAAGAAAAAGGGGTGTATCAAGTAAGGGTAAATACAGAACAAAATGGCTGGACTCAAGAATGGAAGCAGTTCTTGTTTGTTGATGAATAATTGTAAATTACAGCAGTTAACGAAAGAGTTATGAAAAATATGCTACCTGTTGCGCTTAGCTTAATACTACTGGGTTCATGTACAAAGAACAGCGTTGAAATTGATCCAAGATCATCTTTTGAGGGAACATGGAGTTGGTGGCAAAAATCTGGCGGCATTTCCGGCATGTATGAAGACACGGTTACAAGTACAGATCGTATGACACTTCAATTTGATGAAGAAAATGTCTACAACTGGATCAAGAACGACACATTGATTTATTACGGCGGATACCAGTCCAAAATGGAGATGTCACTCATACTAAACAAACGAGTTAAGATTGTGACGTTAGAAAATTACCCGGCGCGATTGATCATCAAACAGCAAAAAGACACGTTAGAGTTAGTTGAGGATGTGACGGATGGATTTACTTATCGTTTCATT
>CAYRVL010000104.1:0-6300 GCA_964427665.1 uncultured Fluviicola sp.
AAAATTACACAGCGATCCCGAAACTTGGCAGAAAGGGAATCATGGTTGGATAAAAAAATCCCGGTCTTTACGACCGGGATTTTTCATTTATAATGTTCCGCGTTTCTCTTGCTCGCGTTCGATCGATTCGAACAAGGCTTTGAAGTTTCCGGCTCCGAATCCTTTAGCACCCATACGCTGGATGATCTCGAAGAATACTGTCGGACGATCTTCAACGGGTTTCGTAAAGATCTGCAGCAAATAACCTTCGTCATCTGCATCGATCATAATTCCAAGTTTTTGCAATTCGTTGATGTCCTCCTTGAATTTTGACATGTGATCTTTCAAACGCTCAGGAATGGCATCGTAATACGCTTGAGGTGGTGTCGATAAGAACTCCACTCCGCGTGAACGCATATCGGCTACTGTTTTGATGATATCGTCTGTAGCAACTGCGATGTGCTGAACACCTTCCCCTTCGTAGAAATCGATGTACTCTTCAATTTGAGAACGTTTTTTCCCCTCTGCAGGCTCGTTGATCGGGAATTTAATACGTCCATTGCCATTCGACATTACTTTTGACATCAATGCCGAATATTCCGTGGTGATCTGTTTGTCGTCAAACGATAAGAAGTTTACGAATCCCATGATGTCTTCGAACCATTTCACAGCTTCGTTCATACGATTCCATCCGGTATTTCCTACCATGTGGTCGATGTACTTCAAACCAACCGGAGCAGGATTGTACGAAGATTTGTATTCCACATATCCAGGCAAGAAAACTCCGTTGTAGTTCTTGCGCTCAACGAAAACAAATACCGTTTCACCGTAAGCTCCATAAATTCCAGAGCGAACAACTTCACCGTGTTCATCTGATTCTACCTGAGGTTCAAAGAAAGATTTCGCTCCGCGTTTTGTCGTTTCTTCATACGATTTGCGCGCATCTTCCACCCACAAAGCGATCACTTTTACACCATCTCCGTGTTTTTTCACGTGTTCACCAATTGGCGACTCACTGTTCAAAGCGGTGGTCAATACGATACGGATCTTATCTTGTTTCAAAACATACGATGCACGATCTCTGATTCCGGTTTCCAAACCAGCGTATGCTAAATCTTGAAACCCAAAAGCTGTCTTGTAGAAATGTGCTGCCTGTTTCGCATTTCCTACGTAAAATTCTACGTAATCTGTTCCCAACAACGGAAGGAAATCTTGTGCTCCTTCAAATATTTTTTCTAAACCGTATTCAACGCTTTTCAATTCTTTGCTCATATCTGTTTGTATTGTTATCCCGAGGGATAAAGTTCATAAATAAATCGTTAATCTTCTAACCAACTGTAAGCATAGTCGTTTAATTGCATTTCAATGGCCGCTTGTGTCAATTTCAATGGCTTGAATGTATCGACCATAACTGCAAGTTCGCGTGTTTCTTTTTGACCGATACTGCGTTCGTATGCGCCAGGGTGCGGACCGTGAGGAATTCCTCCCGGATGCAAGGAAATATACCCTTTCTCCACGTGATTGCGACTCATGAAGTCTCCATCAACATAATACAATACTTCATCTGAATCGATGTTGGAATGATTGTATGGTGCTGGAATCGAAAGTGGATGATAATCGTACAAGCGTGGCACGAACGAACAAACCACGAAATTGTGTCCTTCAAATGTTTGGTGGATCGGTGGTGGCAAGTGAATGCGACCTGTGATCGGTTCAAAATTGTGGATCGAGAATGCGTAAGGAAAATTGAATCCATCCCAGCCAACTACGTCAAACGGATGCGAGGCATAGGTTAATTCATGCAACATATTCTCTTTCTTGATCTTCACCACAAAATCGCCTTTTTCGTCGTGTGTCTCCAATTCCATCGGCAGCTTGAAGTCGCGCTCACAATAAGGTGAATGCTCCAACAATTGTCCGAAACGACTGCGGTAGTTGCGCGGGGTTAAGATCGGGGAAAAAGATTCTACGATGAACAAACGATTGTCTTCGGTGTCGAAATCGATCTGGTAGATCATCCCGCGAGGAATGACCAAATAATCACCGTATTCAAATGGAATATTACCCAACATGGTGCGAAGAGTTCCGGAACCTTTGTGAACGAAGATCATTTCATCCGAATCGGCATTCTTGTAGAAGTAAGAGCGCAAACTTTTACGTGGCGCGGCAACAGCGATATTGATGTCATTGTTGAACAACACGATCGTGCGTGCATCTAGAAAATCATCTTTCGGTGCTACTTCGAATCCTTTGATCATGCGGGAGGTGATGTTCTTGTCTACCGCGGCTTTTGGCGCCATGTCAACCGGTTCCTTCATCGCTTTCACCATCGTTGGACGATGGACATGATACATCAAACTGGAAAAACTGGAGAATCCTTCCGTTCCGAACAATTGCTCGTAGTACAGGTTTCCATCCGGTTTGCGAAATTGGATGTGTCGTTTGTTGGGGAATGACCCCAATTTATGGTAAAACGGCATAATCTGAATATTTTTATTTGACTTAATAAATGGGATAAACGGGAGTGAGAACACTCACTCCGGCTTGCGTTTTTGCAACCAATGCAGTTTTAAATAAAGTTCAGGCCACATAGTACTATCCAAAAACAAATTTAGGAAAAACAGAAAGTGCAAAAAAATGATTTTCGTTAGGTTTTTTAACAAAACTTGCGGGGGATGACTATGCAACAAAAAATGCTATTTTTGCCCGTATACAGCACCTCGTTATGAAGAAGATTTTGGTTTTAGGTTCCTGTGGACAGATCGGCACGGAACTCGTACTTGCTTTGCGTGAACGATTCGGAAATGATTCGGTGATCGCCGGAGATTTGAAGGATGAATGTCCTGCTACGTTAGCAAATGGTCCTTATGTGAAACTGGATGCCTTGGATCGCTCCGCAGTGCGCAATTACATCATTGATAATCAAGTCAACGAGGTGTATTTGTTGGCCGCTTTGTTGTCGGCTACAGCTGAAAAAAATCCCGATTTTGCCTGGAAATTGAACATGGAAAGCTTGTTCACGATCTTGGATCTTGCGAAGGAGGGGCATATTCAGAAGATTTTCTGGCCATCTTCGATCGCGGTGTTCGGACCGACTACTCCACGCATCAACACGCCTCAATTTACGGTCATGGAGCCGAGTACGGTATACGGAATTTCCAAACAAGCGGGTGAACGTTGGTGCGAATATTATTTCAATAAGTTTGGCGTAGATGTGCGCTCGATCCGCTATCCGGGATTGATCTCGTACAAGAGTTTGCCGGGTGGTGGTACTACGGATTACGCTGTAGACATATTCTACAAGGCCAAAGCAGGGCGACCGTTCACCAGCTTTTTGAAAGCAGACAGTGCATTGCCGATGATGTTCATGGATGATGCCATTCGCGCCACCATCGAATTGATGGATGCACCGGCTGAAAATGTGAAGATCCGTTCGAGTTATAACTTGTCGGCTCTGAGTTTTACTCCGGCTGAATTGGCAGCAGCGATCCAGCAAGAATTGCCTGATTTTACCATTGCTTACGAACCGGATTTCAGACAGGCGATCGCGGACTCGTGGCCGGCGTCTATTGACGATAGTGCGGCACGCACGGATTGGGGTTGGAAGGAACGTTATGATTTGAACAAAATGGTTAAAATCATGTTAGACAACGTTGACATTTCACTCGATAATCAATAATTAACTAATTAA
Source organism: uncultured Fluviicola sp. (assembly GCA_964427665.1). Classification (GTDB taxonomy): domain Bacteria; phylum Bacteroidota; class Bacteroidia; order Flavobacteriales_D; family Crocinitomicaceae; genus Fluviicola. Next base: position 3,671 of record CAYRVL010000104.1, read on the forward strand.
TCGATGTAAAATCGGTTTTTATCGAAAAAATAGGAGAAAGTGGTTCGTTTTTTGAAAATTAATTTATCTTTAAAATGCGCTACTGACTAATTTGATTGCAACATGTGTACATTTAAGCACTTAAGCATTTTACTTTTCTTTCTTTCTTTGGTCAATTTGAGCCATGCTGGTCGTATTTATGATCAGGATGATAAGCTCAACCGTAAGGATGAACAGGGCAGAAAGCAAGGAAAGTGGATCTACTACGGAAAAGATCGTCCGGAATCCGGCATTCCAGCTGAAGGTAAGGTGGAAGAGGGAAAATTTGTGGATGATCGCAAGGAAGGTATTTGGATCAAGTACCACAACGATGGAGTAACTCCGAAATTGAAAGGCGAGTATGAAAATAATCGCCCGAAGGGAGCTTACACCAAGTACCACGCGAATGGGAAGGTAAAGGAGATTGGTAATTACATCAAGAATCAATACCACGATTCTCTGGTTCGTTTCCACGAGAATGGCAAGAAGGAATTCGAAGCCAATTACAACGAGTTGGGCAAGGAACAAGGAAAAGTGAAGTATTACTACCCGAACGGACAGTTGGAATACGTGTACGTGGCGAACAATGGAACGCCAACCGGTACTGCTTACCGCTACTGGCCAAACGGTGACGTGAAAGAGATCACGACCTTCAATGCGGATGGTTCTGTTGGTTCAACAACAACGAAAGAGCCTGTAAATCCAATGGAAACGGTGAAAGATCCGGGACAATCGAATAAGCAACCACCGGCGATCAAAGGAACGCCTGACACACAAGGTGTGAAGTGGCAGCCGAATGGATACAACAAGGTGTACAACGCCGATAAGGAGATCTGGCAAGACGGAATCTTCAAAAATGGTAAGTTGTGGGATGGTAAGATCTATGTCTACGACCGCGATGGAATTCTATTGAAAGTGGAAGTGTACAAACAAGGACTTTACCACTCAGACGGACAATTGTAAGAACAGTACAAAACAAAATAAAGAAGGGCTATTCCAAGTGGATAGCCCTTTTTGTTTGGCGGATTTTTATGTCAAATTGAATTTGTCGAATTTTGAGGATTTTTCTGTGATACTATCACATGTAGATCAAAAATTTTTAATAATTGTTATTTTCAATTGGCGTTACTTCCGTTTCCGTTTTGCGGCCGATCAATTCCAGGTCGATCAGTTTGATTAATAACCAAAGGAATGGGAAAAGCAGAAGGCTCAAGCAACCTCCGTTATATTCAACAAATGGAACGGCATTTCGATCTTGATCCAAATAGGTTTTTGTTTTCAAAACGGCGTTACCAATACAATAGTTTACTGATAGCCATCCGTGTTTGATCGGTGTTTCTAAAACTGAATTCAGCGCGTTGACATTTCTTTGGTTGAAGATTCCATACTCCGCGTTAGGCGCAAGTGTTTCACCGGACCAACTTTTGTTTTGATCGCTGTAAAATTGGCAATCATATAATTGTTCACCATTCGAGTCAGCAGCTAAAGAGAACCAAATAACAGTCTCGTTGGTTTTACTTCTCACTTCAATTTGCTTGTCACTTTCAAGTATCTCATACAGCGAACTGTCTGCAAACTTTTTCTGAACGTAGTCAACCCAATTCAATATGTCTTGATCGTTAAGTTTTACTGGCATGTTGGGTATGTTTGGACTGGAAAAAATGGGTTTTATGTCAAATTGAATTTGTCGAATTTTGAGGATTCATTGGTTAGTCGTAATGAAATCTGCATTTAGCAATCAAGATAGCATCGTCTTTTACTTGATAAATCAACCGGTGCTCATCATCAATTCTTCGCGACAAGAAGCCGGAATACTTGCATTTCAGTGGTTCTGGTTTCCCAATTCCATGATTAGGGTTTCTAGAGATGTCTCTGAGCAATTCGTTTATGCGCTTCAATTTCTTTTTATCCGTCTTTTGCCAGTACAAATAATCCTCCCAGGATTCGTCTACGAAAATGAATTTCATTCTTCAAGCAGGTTTTTGCTACTGGAGTTTCCCGATTTTAACTTTTCGATCGCAGCGTCCAGCCTTTTTTCATTTTCCTTCGATGACAACTCATGTTGCGTAGCTCGTAGCGAATTGTACTCGGCTAATGACATGATTACGACGCCATTGTCCTTTCCACGGTTGATGATCAAGGTTTCAAAGTTCTCAGTCACTTTGTCAAAGTATCGTTTGATATCTTTTCGAAAATCTGAAATAGATGTAGTAAGCATAATGAGATTTTATTTGTACTTTAATATGTACATAAATGAACGAATCCAAATTTTTAACTTAAACGAATATGAATGAGTCCCAAAACTAGATTTCTATCTATCGAGTTCTTAAAATCGATGTTAGCAAACGTACTTTAGTCAATGTACATATTCTAAGTACTTTCCAAGTTCGTTTTCTGTAATCCCTTTGTAAAAAGAAATTGAAATGTATTTCTTATTGTCGGGTTTACGGTCAATTTCTTTTATAGCAACAAAAAGGCCTTCGTCTGCTTTGATATAATGATATGTCATATTAAACCGAGGTAATGTTCTTGTTACACCAAAGTCTTTTGTTTCTGTTTTAAATTTTTTATTGTACTGTTTTTCAAAGTCTTTTTTGAATAATTCAATCGTT
>CAYRVL010000105.1:0-6231 GCA_964427665.1 uncultured Fluviicola sp.
ACACATTCTCCCACTCATCATTCAAATACGAAACGATCTTGCGGGCTGTGGTGTTGAAGTATCGCTTCGTGCGGTAACCGCCAATCCACGTAATTCCGCGAACGGCATTGGTCAAGAACAATTCGTCTGCTACCAACAAGTTACTTGGTAAGATCGGACATTCGTACACTTTTAAGCCATTCTTCAAGGCCAAATTGATCACCTGCATGCGCATGGTTCCGGCTAAACAGCCGTCTGATAAACTTGGAGTGTACAAAACGCCATTACTAACTACAAACAAATTGCTGTGTGAACTTTCCAAGATCTGACCCTTATCATTCATGATCAACATGTCGTCCAAACCTTTTTCTTTTCCGGAGATTGCCGCCAGTACGTATAACAATCCGTTCTTGGTCTTATAATTGGAAAGCGGCGTTTTTACCTTTTTAATATCCTGGTACAGATCTACTTCCAAACCTTTGGCATTCAATCCAAATAAGTTGTTCTCGATCGGATACAGCTCGATAAAATAACTCACGTCATTCACGTCCGGCAAGTAAGTTCCGCCACCCAAGCGGTCAATAGATAAACGCACACGTGCACCTTCTGTGACACGACACAATTCGATCAATTCTTCGATCTGTTTCTGGAAAAATTCGGTGGTGTAGAACGCCGGAATACGCATTTTCAGCACCTTCGCTCCTTCCAGCAACCGATTCATGTGATTGTGCAAATTCAATACCTTGCCATTCATCACGCGAATGCTCTCGAATAAACCATCTCCATACGTGTAACCTCGGTTCCCAGCATGAATGCTCGGACCGGAATTCGGTAAGATCGTACCGTTGTTGTTGACGAAAAGCGTTTCTTGACTCATGATACCAGCGCGTTGAAATTAGCCATCACTTGTTCAATATTAGTGATTAATATGAAAAGTATTCCAAAAACAGCCCCGGCAATGTGCGCATCGTGGGCAATATTCGTTTTCCGGTTGCGATCGGAATAGATCTCGAAGCCCAAATAGGCCAATCCAAAGAACCAAGCCGGAATCGGGATCGGAATGAACATCAAGGACAACGAAGCGAACGGCGCTAACATGATAAATGCAAAAAGTACGGCAGAAACGACACCGGAAAATCCTAAGGAGCGGTAATATTCATTGTCCTTGTGACGAAAATACGAGATCGAAGCGGAAGCATACATGCTGGCAAAAATGAAAATCCAATAGAACAATCGTCCCGGACCTTCGTCATACATAGCCAAAAAGTATTCTTCGATCATCGGTCCGAAATTGTAGAACGTGAACGCATTGAAGAACAAGTGTCCCACATCACCATGCAAGAACGGATGCGAAAAGAAGCGATACCACTCCTGATAATGCTTTACATTGTATGGAATGAACAAATATTTATTGCGGAAATCTTCATTGCTAAAACCAATGATAGATACTACAACCATTACAACCAATAAAACTATGCTTGCGTTCATTGAAAGCCTCCTTTCGCTAATTTTCTGTTCTTAGTTCTACAAAAATGCTCATTTTTGTTCAATGCATCTCATGAAACAGCTTTCGATTTTTCTTCTCGCCGGTATTATTTTTTCGTGTGCTACGAAAGAAATTCCTGTTACCGATCCCGTTTTTGACAATAAACTTCCTATCGCTGAACGCATTGAACTAGCCGTAAACGAAGGTTTGCTGCTCGAAATGGGGTACTCCAAAGAATTCGCGCAGGTGATCGGTGATTTTTACAAAGAACGAAAATTTCAGGCTGTTTGGTCGAATGACTCCACTCCTCTCCCAGCTTACGTGAGATTCAAACATTATTTTTCGCAACCGCAAACGATCGGACTTCCAAGAACTCGTATTGTAGACAAGACTCCAAAGCATGTGGCCCACGAGTTGGTGGTGAAAGAGATCGGTATGACGGCCAAACTGGCACAAGTGTATCACGACCTGAATCGCGGGTTTATGGATACATCCGTAAACAAAATGCGTCCCGTTCTCCCCGCTTCTGTGGAAACCATGAAGACCCTAGTTGAGCAGAAAGATTCCGTGAAGCGTTGGGATCTCTGGTTTGCAGGAATGGGTCCGGATGTGGGTGATTACCGACTCTTTGCGAAGATCTTGTTCAATAAATTGTACAACAAAACGCTTTCAGACAAAAGTTACGAGATCCCGGAATTGAAAAAGGATACGATCGGATGTTGGAAGCTTACCGAAGAGGCGCTGATCGAAAAGGGTTATTTAGCCAAAGATTCCGTGAATGAAGATACCCGAAAAACTGCATTGAAAGCGTTTCAAGCCGCACATGCCCTGAAAACGGATGGAGTTCCCGGTGCATTTACACGCATGCTGCTCGGCGAATCCGAAGTTCGTCAAATGGATCGAGCGGTGCTTTCCCTCGAACGATGGCGTTGGCGCGCAAAATTTCCGGAACGATACATATGGGTGAATATACCGGAATACACACTTCGCATCTTCTACAATGATACCTTGTTCTCAACGCACAACGTCGTTGTTGGTAAACCGGAAAATAAGACCCCTCAGTTACAATCGCGTATCCGTCGCATAATTGCCATGCCTTACTGGACGCAGCCGCAATCGATCGCTGAGAAAGAGTTCTTGCCGGCCATGCAAAATAATCCAGGTTATGCTGTCAAGAATCATTACAAGATCTACCGCGGAAATACGGAAGTGGATCCCTACTCAGTCAATTGGAAAAAATACAAGGAAAAGAATTTCCCGTTTAAAGTGACACAACAGCCCGGACCTGATAATGCGTTGGGATTGATCAAGTTCGAGTTTTCAAATACGTACAATGTATATGTGCATGACACGCCTTCTAAGAATTATTTCAACAAAGATGTTCGTGCCTTTTCGCATGGATGTGTACGCTGTCAACTGCCGGATTCCCTGGCGCGCTTTATCTTGAGTCGGGATGAGAAGAACGACATCATTCCGGATTCCTTGGATTCGATCATCGCACGTCGCGAACACCGACCGATCGTTTTGAAAAAACCGGTATACATCCAAATTGACTACATTACAGTAACGGTAAAATTGACAGGTGAAATGATCGTACATCCGGATATTTACGACCGCGATGCTGCATATTTGGCGTGGATGAAATAGGATTGAGAAAGGTTTCGTGTTGAAAGTGTCCTGAAAACAGACCAATTCGTGATCGACTTCAGTGTCTCTTGGATAAATCACAACTTTCACACGCATCCATAGCTCATTTTACATTAATTTTGTCCCAAAAATTAAGATATGTCAGTGATCATTGCCCCTTCTATTCTCTCGTGTGATTTCGGAAATCTGGAACGCGACTTTCAGTTAGTGAACGATTCCCAGGCCGATTGGTTCCATGTGGATGTGATGGATGGCGTGTTCGTTCCGAATATTTCCTTCGGTTTTCCGATCATTCAAGCCTTGAAAAAAGTGGCGAAAAAGACGATCGACTGTCATATTATGATCGTGAATCCGGATCAGTACATCGCTGATTTCGCGAAAGCTGGTGTGGATATCCTGACTGTTCATTACGAGGCATGTACGCATTTGGATCGCACGATCGCAGCCATTCAGGAAGCAGGAATGAAAGCTGGAGTAGCCTTGAATCCGCATACTCCGGTCAGTGTGTTGGAGCACGTGATTGCCAAATTGGACTTGGTGTTGATCATGTCTGTGAATCCTGGGTTTGGCGGACAGAAATTCATTGCAGAATCGATTGAAAAGGTGAAACAAACAAAAGCCTTGATCGCTCAGAAAGGCTCGAAAGCGTTGATCGAAGTGGATGGTGGGGTGAATACAGAAACCGGGAAATTGTTGGTCGATGCAGGTGCAGATGCCTTGGTTGCCGGAAGTTTTGTGTTCGGAAGCGCTGATCCGAAAGCTACGATCGCCACGTTGAAACAACTCTAATGCACGGCTTTTTCGAAGAGAAACTGCTCCACATGCATCAATTGAATCGTTTGTGGATCCAATTGTACGTACAGCATGTTGACGATGTGCCGGATGAAATAGCGATTCGTTTTTCCATGTTGATCAATAACCAACACCTTTGGCAAGCTCGTATCGCTCAGAAAGAGGCCGAAGTGGAATTGGAAGACCGTCTGCCGCAATACAGTTGGGAAGCGTTAGAAGATGACAATTACCGCATTTGGCTGGAGATCTTGGATGGTTTATCGGTAGAAACCGCGGAGAAACAACACCAGATCTACTCGATGATCTTTCAAGCGATGCAGGAAAATGCGCGCCATTTGGGTGTGTTACGCTATTTGTGTGTCGACGCAGAATTGCCGGTTCCGAACGAACAATTCGTGCCGCTCAACTAGAGTTTTAATTGCTGGATCGCAACTCCTTTCGTAATGATGATCGCGTCGATCAGTTGCATGTTCTCGTCCAACAAACACTGCTTTCCTTCCACCAATCTACCGTTTTCGAACAGTCCTAATTGGAATAACTGGTGTTGGTATTCTAATAGGAAATACCCGGAAAATTTGTTGTTTTCAGGTGAAAATAATGGGTTTGTAACCGATTTACTGGGCAACATGGCATCGGTGGTTTGAAAATAGCTCAAGGCGTTCATTTCTTCCAGTGTCATGGCTCGAATGATCAATGCTTCATTCCCCAATGAGTCCATTTCGATGATCTCATTGATCGTACCATCTGGGTTGTAGCGGATCGCATTCGCTTTTGAGTCGCATTTTCCCGGATAATGCAACAATTCCGGACTTCCATTCCCAAAGTATTTATTTGGAAAAATGGCCGTTCGTACGGATTTTCCCGTTGCCGGGTCGATTTTGTGGTAAACCAGCGCATTGACCGTTTCGCCGTCTTTGTCGTAGCGTTTCCAAGGACCAATCTTCTGGTCGTTACAAAAAACACCGGATTCAGCGATTCCTCCGGAAACAACTCCGCTTTCTGGAACATCAATTCCCAAGAGGATCCATTCCCCCTGCTTTCTGCCCAATGAATCTTTTTGATTGAGGTCTTTTTGTCCGAAACTCATTCCGATCAACAAACAGAATTCAGCCAGTAGTAGAACAATCCGTTTCATACTTAACGTTTTGTAAATCAGGTGCAGTTTACGCGCTTACTCGAAAAAAGATACATTTCAATAAATATTAACTGGTTTAGAATGACCATTGTTGGGATATTATTGAGAATTGCTTAATTTTAATCATGCGCATTTCACTTGTTTTCGGGATGTTTTTTGGACTTTCGTTGTCGACTTTTGGTCAGACGAACGCCTACTTGCTGAACGATCCTGTGTGGAAGATCAAAACCTACAATGCGCATGAATATCCATGTTTGAAACGCTACACGAGCAATTATTTTCTGGGTGATCCGCAGGTGATCGATTCGTTGGAATATTTCCCCTTGTATGAGCGTTATGAAATGATCTATGACTGGGAGTCTCCTATCCCGCCCTATCCATTTTGTGACGGAATTCAAACGGCCGATTCCTTGTTTCGAGGCTGGTTGCGATCGGAAGGAAAACGAATGTATTTCAATGGTGGCTTTGCGAATGGCGACGTGTTGGTGTACGATTTCGATTTGGAGGTGGGCGATACCTTGTGGAACTGGGAATTGATTCCAAACGACACCTTGGTAGTTTCAGTGATCGACAGTGTGCAAACTCCAGCAGGACCAGTAGCGCGCTTTTGGTTGACCGGAAATGATTACACAGATTTCATACTCGAAGGAATCGGAAGTTCGGTGGGATTGATACAATCCATGACAAGACCGTATAACGTTTTTTCAACGCTTACTTGCTACACACGTGCCACGGAGAAATGGTTTCCGGAGGACGCCGTTGAGAATTGCGTGTTCTATCTCGAGATATCGGAGTTGGAAAAAAGTGCCAACAATTGGGAAATCTGGCACGATCACGAATTTTTACATGTGGTATCTGAAAACGGAAATAAGATCAAGGAATGGCAAGTTCTATCGAATACGGGACAAAAAATCATCCGCGGAGGAAACACACAATCAGTGCGTTGCGACCTGCGTTCGTGGAATGTCGGTGTCTATTTCGTGGTTGTGGCTGGTGAAAACGGACAAATTGCACGACAAAAAATTGTCAAGTTGTAGGAAATCATTCAGAAAATAGTACTTTTGCGCCGGGGTAAGTCTTTTACGACCAGCTCCCTCTTAATCCTCCAGGACGGGAACGTAGCAAAGGTCAGAGGTTGTAGCGGTGCGATAAAAGTAGCTTACCCCTCTTTTTTTACTCTCATTCTGTTTCT
>CAYRVL010000106.1:0-5946 GCA_964427665.1 uncultured Fluviicola sp.
CGCTGTACTTCTCCTTCAAATAATTCAGGAGAAAGTGTTTTTACTTTTTTCGCAGGAACGCCGGCATACACACTCCACGATTCCACGCGGGTATTTTCCAACAACACTGCTCCGGCCGCAATGATGCAATTCGATTCGATGTAGCAATTGTCCATCACGATCGCACCCATTCCGATCAATACATTATCCTCAACAGTACAGCCGTGAACCAAGGCGTTGTGCCCCACAGACACATTGTTTCCGAGATTCACTTTCGTTTTTTCGTAGGTACAATGGATCACGGCGCCATCCTGAATGTTCACCTGATTTCCCATGCGGATCGAATTCACGTCACCGCGCACCACGGCATTGAACCACACGGAACAGCGATCTCCCATGATCACATCTCCAACAACTGTCGCATTTTCAGCGAGGTAACAATCTGCTCCGAATTGAGGAGAAATTCCTTTGCAATCTTTGATCAAGGCCATGTGTTGTGAATTGAAAATTTAAAATGTAAAGTTGGGGAAAATTCGAACGTTTAGAATAACAAAAACAAAATTGTCATCATTTGACACATGTTTTACAAAACACTTTTTTAACGTCATCACTTTCGAGTAGCGAAAATTCATCTTTGATCCATTTACACCATTCTTGCTTGTATTTGGAAGCTTCCATAATGACAGCATTTGCTTCATTCTTATCTGACAACGGGTAGAATGTCATCGTTTTCGCTAATAAAAAGGTACCATAAACATTTAAGGTCTTTGCTTTGAACTTTGGCAATAAGTGTTCAATCGTCAATTGATACATACTCCATCGATTGAAGAATAAACAGAGTTGAATTTCATCTTCCAATCGCATGATCTTATTTTTATAGTAGTTTGAGATAAAATCAAAGGAAGTATTGATATTTTTCGAATCATTGATCTGTCCGTAATAATCAATAAAGGTCAAGTGCACATTCACCATTACTTCAGGTCTGAAGGTCACGCCCTGAATTACTTTGAGAACATTTTCCGGTTTAATGACATTTGCCAGCTGCTGCGCAGGCAGATCCCAATCTTCGAGTAAATCGTAAGACAACTTGCCGTATAATACAGCTAGATTTTCTTTGGCTTGTATGGATAATTTTGAACCGTGCTGAAGCGCAGCGAATAAAAATTGTGTCTCTGAGGTCAAATCCAATATTCCATTTTGACAATAAATTGCGGCTACATTTTGCACTAGAGCAGGCTCATTTTTTATAATCTCAAAAAAAGGATTGGTTAAAATTATCAGCGGAAATTCCTTGTGTTTGTAATAAACAGCTAAACATTTATTCGCCAATTCCCAATCTTTGTTGATCAAAGCCGTTGGCAGGTTCAGTCTTGCTAATTGAATACTCGTAGCATTCTGGGGCAGTTTTCCATAATAATTAATAGTAGCAGACGATTTTCGTTGTTCAGCAAAGAGTTTTTTCCAAGGAATTCCTTCATAGTACTTGTAGCTTTTACGAATTGAATCATGAGGTAAGATCAACAGATCATCAGCATAGTGATAACGCATTTGAAATTCCATCAACTCCCAGTTTTCCTTGAAATCAAGTTTTATTTGACTCTGTTGCACCGGACAGGATTTTAGGATATAGCGCTCGATCCATTTTCCCCGCATATAGTGATAATAGGCATTCGAAAGGGAATCACCGTCTATGGATGAATACGACTGAATGTAAACCGAATGAACTCGCTTTCCCTCAGGATTAAATTTTGGGATTGTAATTGGAATAGAATCGCGTGGATTGAATTGAAAACTTAATTCTTCAGATTTGATGATTCCATCGTAATTAAACTTTGATTCTTGCGGTTCGTAAATAATGGGTTCAACTTGAGTTAAACTGTATCGATCACTTGGAACTTCTCCCTGATTAATCTGTAAGCAAACCAATTTATTTCGTATCAACAATAATCGAACATCCAGATCTTTCCCGCGCATGTGAGCCGGCACTTCACCCAGTTCTATAATTAAACGATAATCACTTTGTGCTTCATTTCCGTCAAATATGGCTTGTTTGTAGATCGGTTTTAATAAAACTCCATCATATATCGGAGACATATCCAGTCTGTTTGGAGCATTACAAGGATATTGACCACGCTCAATCAGATCGACTGCAAATCCGTCATTCTCATTGATTATTATGCGTTTTATTGTTTCAAGGTTAGAGGCATACAGAATTACTTGATTGTCTTTAATTGTGAGTCCTCCTCCGAGGTTGTAAACCAAATTGATAAACGAATCGAAATCCTTTTTACAGTCTTCAGGTGCTTTTTTTAAACCGAAATCATTTTTTGAAAGTTGATTTGAAATCCGTATTCCTTTTTTGCCAAAGACATTAGTTGCATAAACAACATTCGTTTTAGGATCTACACAAAATCCAAAATCAGCCAAAGTGTAGGCTGGATTTGTCATGTTTTTATAATGCGGTGGTGACTTTTTCCAACCTTCAAACATCTCATTCGCTAATTTGCTTATTCCCGCTGCGTTCAAAGGAAATGTTTGAGGAGTTGAACTCAAAATGTTCTCACCAACCAATTCAAAATCAAGCCCACCTGCATTCTCCACTCTTTTTTTCGGCGTCGCATCTTTTACGTTCTTTTCGTTATGACGTAAAATTTGATTGGCGGCCATGTAATTTGAATGATAAATTGCCGCGGATTCAAGGATTCGATCAGTCTTTAGCTCATTTAGCTTTTGCTCTTTACGCAAAGCATTGATCTTCGTTAGTATTTCTTGTTTCAATTGTGTTGTTTGTTGAGCAGTTAATTGCCCAAACAACTTGGTTGTACTAAAAACTATCCAGATGATTAGGAAGATCCTCATACCGTAAAGGTAAAAATATGATATTTGACGAGGTAGTGAGTAACATCTTTTAACGTTAGCAGTTCATCACAAACCATCATCACTTCCAACTCAACAATTCCAGTTGCGGGTTCGCGGGTTTTCCATACTGTACTTGCAGGGAGCGGATGATCTTTTCCATGGAATCCCAATTGGCGTGGCGAAAGGCGCTGATAGCAATAATGGAACGTCCGGGGAAATGCTGCTGTTCATCGCGAATGTGACGGAAACCGCTTTGGGCTTGGACATGTGATTTATAGAATTCCGGGATGAGCGTGTAACCTCCTTGCTGATCCACCATGCGCATGAGTAATTCCATATTTCCTCCCTGATAATTCCAGGTGGATGGCATTTCTTCGTTGATCGCGCAAAACTGCATCATCTGCGTGCGTAGGCAATTACCCTTGTTCAATAACCACGGTTGTAGATCGCGCAGCACTTCCACCTGCAATACCTCTCCGTCCAAGTCGGGCGCATACGCCAAGATCTCCTCAGAAAACAAGGGATTGATGCGAAACTTTTGGGTATCGACCGGTCCGGCCAAAATCCCCAGATCGATCTTGCGCTGCTCCATCGCCTCGAGCAATTCCTCGGTCTTCAATTCCTCGATGTACACCTGTGTGAACGGCAAAAGTTCTTGCCAAGCCTGAAAATTATCGGGCAACACGTAGGCAGCAACAGTCGGGATGATCCCAATCCGCAAACGCTCTTTGTACGTTCCATCAAATTGGGAACGCACGCGCTCGATCTGTCCGAAATCGCCTTGGATCTGGCGCAACACCGGTAACAAGGCTTTACCAAAATCGCTCAATTCTAAAGAAGCCGTATCGCGAAAGAAAATGGGGAAACCAAGTGTTTCTTCTGCCTTTTTCAATTGCATGGAAAGCGTGGGTTGTGTCACGAAACAGGCCTCTGCCGCCCGGGAGATAGATCCGGTATCGGCAACAGCTAAGATGTACTGAATTTGCTGCGCAGAAATCATATAGATATTTTCTATTGAATTATAAAATTAATCAATTGAAACTATTCGTGCAAGCAAACTACCTTTGTCTTATACAAAACGAAAAAAAAATCGCTTGGCAGATAGAATTGGACAGATTAAAGGGAGGAAACAACACACAGCAACAAAGAGAAACGCACATCTATCCTCCCTTTTTTTAAATAGTCCTAAAAGTTCGTAAAATACTGACAAGCGTCATTTTCGGAGCCAATGAAAACGGTACATTTGTAAAAACGGAAATAACAATTAAAATCAAATACAATGAGTGTAGTAGGTAAAAAGTTCCCTTCCATCGCAGTAAACGCGATCGACGAAATGGGAGACACATTTCAAATCGATGTTTTACAACATGCAGTTGCGAACAAGAAGAAAGTAGTTCTTTTCTGGTATCCAAAAGATTTCACATTCGTTTGTCCAACTGAGATCCACGCGTTCCAGGAGGCATCTGAAGAGTTTGCAAAACGCAATACTGTGATCATCGGTGCATCTTGTGATACAGCTGAAGTTCACTTTGCATGGTTGAACACATCCAAAAATGCTGGTGGTATCGAAGGAGTGAAGTTCCCATTGTTGGCAGATTCAACGCGTCGTTTAGCGCAAGAATTGGACATTTTGGATTACGACATGTTCGACGAGGACGGTTCTACAGGAGATAACGTAACTTACCGTGCGACTTACCTGATCGATGAAGAAGGAACTGTATTCCACGAGTCAATCAATCACATGCCGGTTGGACGTAACGTGCAAGAGTACATCCGTTTGGTAGACGCATACACACACGTACAACAACACGGTGAGGTTTGTCCTGCAAACTGGGAAGAAGGAAAAGACGCGATGAAAGCTGATCGCAACAGTACAGCTGATTACTTGAGCAAACACTAAGCGCTATGTTTACAGAGTTGACAGAAGACAAATTGGAACAATTGCTTCAGGCGAATACTAAAGTGATGGTTCAGTACGGAGCAGCGTGGTGCGGGAATTGTAAGATCACCAAACCAAAGTTCAAACGCATGGCTGAGGAAAATCCGGACATCGAGTTCTACTATGTAGATGCTGAGTTGTTGCCGAATTCCCGCAAGTTTGCCGATGTTACGAACTTGCCGACCTTTGCCGGCTTTGTAAACGGACATTTGGTGAAACAAGCCCAAGGAAACAAAGTAGAAACTATTCAAGAAGTACGCGATGCGGTTGCCGGTAATTAAACACATGGTGTCTTTCATCGAAGCAAATGATGAAGACTACGTGAACGAAACCATTGAAACGTTGGAACATCTGATCGATGCTCCGGGTTTGAAAGACGAAGAGTTGGATGCGATCGGTGAGATCTTGTCCAATTTCTCCGGAGCGTTGGAAGTTCACCGCGAGATGAAAAACGGTAAATCGCAACGAGATGCGCTGAATGAGTTCATGAAACGGGTAACCGGTTCAATCGATAAATAAGAAAAAACGGTCGTCCAAAAGTCGACCGTTTTTTTGTATTCCTTGAATTGCAATTCAATGAGCTGATAATGCGATCTCGGGAACTCAAGTCATATCGACAATTTTTTCCTGATCGAAAGCACGATCTACCGGTTCCCACAACTCCACGCGATTGCCTTCTGGATCTAGGATGTGGAGGAATTTTCCGTATTCATACGATTCGATCTCGTTGCACAGTGAAACTCCCTTCTGGATGAGAATTTCCTTCAAAGATTCCAGATCATCCACCCGAAAATTGAGCATCACGTGTTGTTTTTCCGAACCGAAATAGTCCGTTGAAGCCGGAAATGTCCCCAACTGCAAGTATCCTTTTTCAGCATGACCGTTGTTAAATCCGAAAAGTACGCCGTAATCATTTGGTTGCAAACCGAGCGCCTCCTCGAACCAACGTTTCATCTTTTCAGGATCCTGATATTTAATGAACACACCTCCTATTCCAATTGCCTTTGCCATTATCGCTTCGTTTCTACGAAGAAAACACTTTTTCCAGTTCTAAGACACTTTCGGGCAACTTGACTTTTGAACATTCTTCTCAATTCATAATTCTTCTTTCTCAATTCTCAATTTTCAATTATCATCTCTCCCTTGTTCTCGATACTTCACCTCTGGTG
>CAYRVL010000107.1:0-5862 GCA_964427665.1 uncultured Fluviicola sp.
TCCTTCGGGAGCTTCTGAGGAAGTGCAGAAGCTGCTGTTGAATGGGTCTCTCATTCAGCAACTGAAGCAGCAGGTGCTGACGGAACTCTTGATGGCAAGCGGTGCCCTGAGTTCTCATGGCGCAGGGACGGATCAAGTGGGATCGCTCACAGCATCCGCCTCGCCCGCGCTTCCACCAACCAACAAGGTTACACCTCAGTTATTGCGCGTCGCGTCTCGTGACATGCGCAGACTGTCTAAATCTGTCGACTGGAAACTTCCGTTCAGGGAGAGGAATGGTGTCCTCCAGGACATCTTCCAACAGTATCGCGATGCTCAAGCACGAGGGGAAGTCGTCACGTATGACATGATCCTCGATCTTCCGAGCCGCGATGCCTTCGACGATTGGTGGAAATCGGCGGGTGCCATTGAACACGGGCACGACTGGTGGACTCGATTTCATGCGATTCGTCGCAAGAACGTCTCCCCAGTGCCTTCTCTGCCTTCTGACTGGCGTGAGTTGGATGCTGACGCTTTGGAGTGGTTTATTCTTTCTGAATGGGCCAGGTATTATCGGTCGGATGCAGACCAGACCATCAAAAAGCAGTTCAGTGTAAAGATGGAATGGTCAGAGACTACTCTCGATCAGATTGATACTTTTCTGTCAGCCTTAAAGGCGGCTATTAGTTCGACGGAGAGCTACCGCGGCACTCCTGACAATGACCGACTTCTGATGGAATCGGTGATCGAACACGGTATCATGAAAAACGCTCAATACGAGCCTCAATACCATCTTGGGCAGAAATTGTTATCGGACTTCAAGTCCCTCGCCAACGAAGAGAAGACCTGGGATTTCATCATTCGCGAAATAAACTTTCGCACCAGGGTCCAGATCAATGCTCTTGACGAAAGTCATCTCTTGGGGTGGATCTCGCGTCCTCGCCGTTGGTTCGGCAATGCGCAGAAACCTCATGGTCTGATTGGTAAGCGCGACTTACCTCACAGTGATGACGAAGGCGACGCGAAGTCAGTGTCTGAATCAGCGAAGAAAAAGGCAAAGCATGACGAGAGTCGTGTTACTTGCTTCGGCTGTGGCAAGAAACATCGCGGTGGGACCGCGAACTGCGCGCTCGCTAATCATCCTTTATTCAATCGTTCCAATGTGCCTTGGCACAAATCGGAGATTGGCAAGGCATTCAAGGCGAAAGGTCATAATGTCTTGGTCGAGTCCATCAAGGACATCAAAGAGCTCAAGAACGAGCGCGAATCGTCTACGCGCAGCCCGACGAAGCTGACTGATAAACCCGAGAGAAAAGGTGAGTCTGCATTCGTTGCTGCATTGGCATCACAATCAAAGAACACTTACACACTGTATGTGGTTCACGAGAACAGGAAACCCAAAGCAGTCGAGACGTTAATCGACAGCGGCGCTGAAGCGGGTAACTGTATCGACGCGAACCTGGCGGACAAGCTTCGACAAGAAGGATATGTTGTTGCGTCTTGTGTGTGTAGTAGTTGTAGTTTGAAAGTGTGCCCAGTCTTAGATAACCTCCCTTGTATACAAACACGTGGTAGAGTTAAATTAAATATTCAATTTCCGCAACAAGTCATTGCATTGAGCTTCAATATTCTTCCACTTTCAGAACGACAGATGATCATCGGTATCGATGACATTCGTAGACATGACATCACGCGTCTTTGTCGTGAATTCTTTGTGGAGGATAACAGCGCAAAAGCGGGATCGTCGATATGTAATCCTGTCATAGACGACGATAACGTCTCTCCTCGCATGGTTCAGAATCCTGTCGACAAGAGCGTTCGAGATAACGACGGAGACAGACCTGGCCAGTCCTATCTGGTGGGCGCGATGGGTGGGCCGAAACGTCCAACCGAGTGCACACGATCTTTGACTTATTGTCAACGGGGTAATGAATTTGAGGGCTGTTTAGTTCACATTGAAGAGTTATTAAACCTTTCTGAGGGTGTCCCAGAGAACGACGTGTTTTGGCGGGATGACATTGTCACTGCTTTAACTGGTTCAAACTCTGTGGGTTGGGCTGCCAAGGGATCACGTCCGCATAAGACGTGTCCTAAGGAAGGTAAATCGCTTCTCGCTTCAATGCGTTCCGTAGACGCGCATAATCGAGAACCGGTTCCTCTTGAGCCAGCAACAAAGAACAGTGACTTGGTTCTCCCGACGATAATCGGTAATGAGACTGTTCATGTTGCAGCAAGGAGAATAGTGGAAAAACATTGGCGAGTTTTCAGTCGTACGGTGAATCCTGATCCGGCCGATGTAGCGCCAATGGAGCTTCGACTAGTTGATGAGAGAAAATGGCGAGTAAACTCCAACAGTTTAGCTCCACGAGTTCAATCTTTACAAAAGGAGAACGCTCTCAAGGAAATCATCGCTTTATTACTTAAGCAGAGAATTATCAGTGCAAGTCAAGCGACGCACTATAGTCAGGTACTGCTAGTTCCTAAACCGGGAAGAAGTGATGCATGGCGACTCTGTATTGACTACAGAGCTCTCAATGAAGTGCTAGAAGGTATGGGATGGCCTATTCCGCACATCCAACATATGATCGAAAGAATCGGCAGGAAAAGACCTAAATGGTTCGCCGTATTGGACTTGACGTCTGGTTATCACCAAGTCCTCCTTTCGCCTAATAGCAGAGAGTATGCCGCATTCATTACACCGTTCGGTACATTCGTGCCAAACCGAATCTCAATGGGTTTAAAGTCAGCGCCCGCTTATTTCCAGCAGCAAATCCAAACCACGGTGATTGCGGATTTGATGTATGTGGCGGCAGAATTGTACATTGATGATATCGTGGCATACGGATCAACCGAGGAGGAATTCTTAGAACACCTTGATAGAATCCTTCAGCCATTGGAGGAGAAAAGGATCACATTAAACCCCGACAAAGCAAAGATTGCTGTCTCTGAAGTGGAGGCAGTTGGCCATGTACTTGATCAGTACGGCATCAGAATGTCGATTGAAAAGATCCAAAAGGTGATGCAGTTCCCGCCTCCGAGATACGGCAAAAACCTAAAGCAATTCCTTGGCATGGCAAACTACTTTCGCCGCCACATTAATGGATATGCAAAGATTGCTCGTCCTCTCGAATTACTCATCCGTGATTATAAGAATACGAAGGCCCGTGTTATTCAGTGGACCGATGAAGCGCGCGCCGCTTTGCATCGATTGCAAGCTGAGATTGCTGCTTGTCCAAAACTGTATTTCTTACGACACGATGTGCCCATAATTCTGGAGACGGATGCCTCTGAGTATGCTATCGGTGCCTATCTCTACCAAGTCGTAGACAACGAACAGCAACCCATTGCGTTTATGAGTAGATCGTTATCAGGAGCTCAGTTAAACTGGTCCACGATTGAAAAAGAATGCTTTGCGATTTACTCAGCTCTCCGTGAATGGGAATATCTATTACGTGATGTTCAATTTACCATTCGAACGGATCACAAAAACCTGCGCTACCTCAACACGAATACCCCCAAGGTAGTACGTTGGAAGCTGGCAGTCCAAGAGTTTAATTTCTTTGTGAGTTATGTTCCGGGCGAAGAAAATGTCGTCGCGGATACGCTTTCCCGCATTGTGCGTCATGACACTCTTCGGAGTGAGACGGATGATAATGCAGACATCGATGATATTCCATCCGATAGATCTGCAGAGGGGGAGAAAGCTGATCAAGAGTCAAATGATGATCAAGTCTCGGGTGAACCAAACCAGTCGATTGGTACGGTAGCCGCTTTAGTTCCGCAGAGACTTGACCATGATGGTCCCTTGCGACCCGTGGAACATCATTCGGTCAACAGATATACTCCTGAAATTGCGGAGAAAATCATGAGCGTACATAACTCATATCGGGGACACTTTGGTGTGGACCGGACAATAGCGATTCTCCAGAGAGAACAAGGGTCGTGGCTTCACATGCGAAATCATGTTCGCCAATTCATAGCCGAATGCCCATCCTGTCAAAAGATGAAGGACATCAAGCCTATTATCGTATCGTTGCCGTTTACGACAGCGACATATTCGCCCTTCTCGCGAATCAATATGGATACGATCGGGCCCCTTCCGACAGATGAGGATAAGAATGCGTATATTCTTGTACTCATTGATTGTTTCTCACGGTTTGTGGAGTTATACGCTATTCCGTCAACGGAAGCTCGCCCCTGTGCAAAGTGCCTGATTAACTTCACAGGAAGATATGGAGCACCAGAGTACCTGTTGTCCGATCGTGGATCTCAGTTTGTCAACCAAACAATCAAAGAGATGCTGCGCATTATGGGCACTCAGCAAATGCTTTCTTTGGCTTACTCCAAACAGGAGAATGCGATTGTAGAGCGTGCCAATAAAGAGATAATGCGCCACTTACGAGGAATTGTCTTTGACACTCGTATTAAGAATGAATGGTCTCTTGTTCTTCCTTTGGTACAACGCATCATGAACTCTCACCCTCATGATAGCATCGGTGTTGCACCTGCACAAATTATTTTTGGCAATTCAATCCAATTGGATCGTGGAATACTGTTCCGCGGTGATCACATAGATATCACCAATCCAAACGTGCTCACACCGACTATCAAGCAATACTTGGATAAACTACTGAGTGTGCAGTCCAAAACAATTGCTTGTGCTCAGCACCATCAATACGAAACCGATCAAGCTCGGTTGAGGGCTGTAGCAAAGAAGGGGAAGGGAGAAACTCCTACGGTATTTCCTGTTAATTCTTACGTCCTGCTGCAATATCATTCAGGATTAGGAAATCACCAGGGTCCGACGAAACTCCACACTCGTTGGCAGGGACCCTTCCGCGTGATTAAGTCCAGAGGATCTCAATACACTCTGCAAAACTTAGTTACACTGAGAGAATCGGTTCATCATATCCAAGAGTTGGCTCCATTCCATTGGAATGCGGAGTTGGTCGATCCAAAGGAGGTAGCATGGAGGGACCAGGATCGATTCCAGGTTGAATCAATCATCAGTCACCAAGGTGATATGAGACGTGTCTCTACACTCACTTTCAGAGTGAGATGGCAAGGTTTCCCACCTGAAGAGGATACGATCGAACCTTGGAAGAATCTTCGATCCAATGCTGCATTGCACGCATATCTTCGCCGCATTGGCCAAGAATCCAAGATACCACGAGAGTTTCTTAATGCATAGTTTCTTTCTTTTCCGTCTTGTACTGTATTTCTGTGCAGGAAGGTTTCTTTTTTCGTGCATTAATGAAGAATTCGTGAGTTCTTTTATTTATTGTTACATGTATGTTGACTTGGATATTGTGTATTACATGCATGTGTATTTCGTTTTCTTCTGATCCGCTACGCTTCATCAGCGAGAGGTGGGGGGAAGTGTATCCCGATAACGGTACACGTTACAGGATAGCACCTGCATGTATGCCGTCCCTCTGCCCAGCAACCTAGCTGGGCATGGGCCTCGTCCTCATGTAACTTAAGAATCCAATTCTTCTTGATATCAACCTCGCACGTGTTCCGGCCCGTGCTTGCTCACAATAATATTATTTGAGTTTTTCTTTTTCTCAGTCTACTTGTTCTGTCTACGGGGATGCCTTTCCTGGGTACGAGTGGCAAACCGAAGCGCAAGCTTCGCGACTTGGTGAGATCGCAGGCCCTGAGCCGCGATCCTCCTCACCAGTCGGACAACGTCGTGTCTGGCGACCTCCTGACGCATGAGAGCTGAGAGCGTGTCTCACGTCGCGGCTGAGTCTATGAACACGGTCATTTCCGCGACCCCAGCGGCAGATGAGAGTGCGTCTCCTGTCCGCCTGGGTGAGCAAGTGGATACCTCGTCGCCGGCTGTGCTTCCTGATGCGGCTCCTTCGGGAGCCTCTGAGG
>CAYRVL010000108.1:0-5762 GCA_964427665.1 uncultured Fluviicola sp.
TACAGCGATCTGGAAGCTGTGGAAAGCACCCTCCGCGATATGGAAAAGGAATAAAAGAGCGGCCATCTTAGCTGGTGCGCGATTAGAATCGCGTATCAACTAAGGGAATCGCGTACCAGCTATTGGAATCGCGCAACAGCTAAGTTTACTTAAGTACAAAACTGGCAATACTTTGACTTTGAGTTGTGCTTGAACGGTTCGTCCGTGTCGTACATCTCATCGAGGATGCGCGCCAAAATAAACTCAACCATTTCACTGCGACTCATAGATACTTGGTCATCGATCGTTAGTGCGAATGGACTCTCCGAAACAGAAATGAACGAAAAGATCCCGACGTGTTCCGGGATGATTCCTTTCTGCTTTTCCATCAAGTAGCTGTATATCAGCAATTGCAGTACATACTTCCCTTTCGATTCCACCCCTTTTCTATCGCGGATCAAGCGTACCAACAGGTCCTCGGTAGTGAACTCTTTGCTTCGGGCACTGAAAACCATACTTACTTTACTCGTGTCTAACTGACCAGATTTGTAATCCAAAACACGCCATTGACCATCCACGCGATCAATGCGGTCGATAACACCATGCAAGCGCACGTTTTTTTGTTTACCGAGAACAGGTACGGTGATCTGAACATCGTATTTGGATTCCAATTCTTCCACGAAGAGCGCTTTTTCGGGATTATCCAACCGTTCTTGTCGTTCTTTTCGCAATACCCGCAGAATCGTTTCCTTCGACATCACATAATTCAAGTGATTGGTTCCCGTTTGCCACAAACGTTGATCCTCACTGAAATGTTTTCCGAAGGCTTTATCCAGTAATTTTGGCACTTGCAAAAGCATCTGATCGTAGGTTTCCGGCGTAATCTGGCGCGCGCGCTGTTGCACACCGGTCTCATCCGTACGGGTCGTGTAGGGTTTGTACAATTCCTCCAATACTTCGTGAATGATCGTTCCCAGCGTGCTGCTTTCGATCTCTTCTTCCATCTTTTCCTCCTCGCCAATGCGCAGCACGTAGCGGTAATAGAAATTCAGCGGACATTCCAGGAAACTGTTCAATTTTGAAAAGGTCAACCCCTCTTCCAACAACTGATCCAAACGGTTCAGGATTTCCGGGGTTTTCAATACTTCTCGTGCCCCCACTACTTCTTTATTGTCGAGCGTATAAAACGATTTGGTTAGTTTGAAATTCGGATTTATACGCGCCAGTTCAAGTTCCAATTGTTGCAAATAACGACTCGGTTCGCTCCCTCCAACGCCTTCAGTTCCCATAGCGTAGGTTACCAAAACCTGTTCGGCGGTATGTAACAACCGGTAAAAGTGGTGTGCGAACAAGCCCTGTTTATCCCGGGGCGTAGGCAATCCGTAAAAGGAGCGCAAGTCCATGGGAATCAGTGTTTGGATCGGATTGGTCGGTGGCATTTTTCCTTCATTCAAGCCTAGAACGAAGATCCGTTTGAAGTCCAATCCACGGGTTTCGAGCAATCCCATGATCTGCAATCCATCCATCGGATTTCCGAAATAAGCCAAATTCTCCTTCGACCAATGTTGGTTAAACACGGTGCGGAAGGTATGTAAATTCATGGTTGGTGCCGAATCGTGCAGGACATTTTGCAGTACCACCAGTGAACGTGAGAATACGCGAATACTGGATTTTTCGAGGGTGTATTTTTCGGTTAATGCCTCATCGAAGAGCGCATTCAAGGCTTGAATCTGATCAAGTGCAAGTCGCCAATCACCTTTCCAAGGTAAAAACAAGCATTTAAAAATCTCTCCCAAAACTCCCGAAGCATGCACTTGTTTGAGGTCCACGAAATGCCAGTTTTGTTGGATCATTTTAGACTCCAGCGCCTGTAACTGACGTTTATCCGATTCGCCGGCCACCGCGAGTACAAATGGGTGGTGCAACAATTGGATGAGGTCTTTGAAATAAATGCTGCTTCCGCCTCTGCGTTCAAATCCTTCTTGCGTGCGAAACAGCATATCCACCCACAAGCGCAAGGAAGTTTGCTTGAGTGGTAAACCGAGTGTAATGTTTGCTTTTCCGATCGATTTGGGCAAATGTTGCAACAAACTAGGCAGCAATTGTTCATCTGCCAATAATACCAAGGTATCGTTCAATTCATTCGGATTCAAGCGATTCAGTGCCGTTCCAATGACATTTGCTTGACCGGTGATCTGCGCGCAGGCGACCAATTCCATGGCTGAAGATTTGTGCGCAAGCTCATCCGCTACAAAAGGCAACGTTTTTACGCCCAGCTCCTGCAACAAGGTGCGTTGGAACTGACCCGCTTCGTGGAAGGCATCGTTGAGGTAGTACTGATCACTATCCATGATCACCAGAGCTCTTCCCATCTGCGAAAGTTGCTTGAAAATAGCCAATTCCGCTTTTGAAAGTGCATTAAAACCGGCGAATACAAATTGACGTTTCGGATCTTTGGCAAATACCCGCTTGATCTGAGCAGCCAAGTCGCGGTAGGCCTTTCCTTTCGTGGTACATTGCAGGACATTGAGTCTTTCCTCGAAGGCATAATAATAGGGTCCGAGTTTGTCCCAAAACGCCATGAATTTTTGTTGTCCCTGCGACAAGTTTTCGCTGTTGAACGACCACTGTTCGATCTCGCGCACATCACGCAAGTTTTTGAAAAGTTGTTTGGGATCAACGAGGTAACGATCGATCTCATCGAAATCATTCAAGAGCAATTGTCCCCACGACAAGAAGGCATCAAAGGTCGGAATTTCGTGTTCCACCGGATCTGCTTGAAAAATGCGAAACAATTCAAACAAGGCGATGGTAGGATCGATAACCGGATTGGGCGTAAGTTGTTGCACCCACGCATCGATAGTCCGTATTTCCGGCATGAGCAACGGTTTGCCTGCTTTCCGGAAGAGTGCAGCCTGCAAATAGGCTGTCATCCGCTGAGATGGAACAATGATTGTCGTGTGTCGGAAATCCAGTTGGTGTTCTTCCAAAAGGTCGGCTATGCGGTCAACGAAGGGTTTCATGGTTTAGTTTTCGTTCTCGAAGATACAGGAAATCCGTCAAGAATAAAATTGCAATAGCTTTCCTTTTATGGCAATTGGTAAGTGCACACAAACCGCGGATAGAAATCGTAGTAAACGCGCATTTGATCTTTTGGATCTTCCCCCATGAAATGTTTTCCTGAACCCAAATTAACATCAACCTTAGTGATCAATTTTCCACGTGACATAGGCAATTGAGTCCCAAGACCAAGAAACATTCCTGCACTTACCGATGAACCTAGCATTTCACTAGCATTTGGTATATCAGGTAATGGCCAATCATAGTTTCCTTCACCCGCCACATTTCCGGAAAGTTGGAAAGAGCAATACACTCCCGGTTCTAGAAACAGCCGTCTGCGCGCGCTGAATTGAATACGAACCGTTACGGGAAAACGCAACACATGTTGCTTAAAATGAGCGTTCAAAAAATAGCCGCGATTTACCAGTACAGAATCTTGATGGAATTGAATAAAATTGTATTCTGCACCTAAAACGAATGCGGCGCGTTGTTCTGGATGGAAAGATTTGTAGAGCCCAAATCCGTAACCTGTCCTTTTGCCGCCAAAGGTGTTTTGTTTTCCCGCCAAACAAAAGTTGACAGAAGTTCCGAATTCGTTGACAGGCCATTTTTCAGCTATGGATTGTGCATTGACCCGAACCAACTGAAAAACCAACAGTACGAGAAACAGAGATCTTTTACTTTTCATGGCTCAGGTAATTGGAATGTTCATACTTTAGCGCCTGCCCGAAGCTATATTTCAGCCCGGTATTTACGGTGGCAAAAAAGAAAGCGTGTTTATCCTCGTAATCTTTTAGATCCGTGTATTTAAACGCTGTGATATATCCAATAATTCCAAAATCGAGCGTTAAGTAAGGCATGAGTTTGAGATGAAAACTCAGTGGGACACCATATTGCATTGTTAAGCGATGCCGACTTGCTTCATATTCCGGATTTTTAGCCTCCCAATAGTCGGAATCAGAAAAATAGGCAACATCGTATTGTTCCCAAAAAGGAACCAATACACCTAATGAAACCTGCGCATAGTTTGACAAGCCATATTGATAACGCAAGCGTAAACCGGTAGACATAAAATCTGCTTGATAGGTTTCATTGTTCCCGGCAATTATATAGGTCTGTTTGTCTTTTTTCCAGAAAAAATTAGCCCCAATACCAACATGATGGCGCTTAGTAATATGATAGTTCGCAGTTGTGGCAAAATCGAAACCCATAAATTGATTACCGACATTAGAAAGTGACCGGATGTATAAAACATTGACACTCGGACCAAGGTCAAAACTCCATTTATCCCGAAACAACGGAGATTGGGCAAGGGAGACTGAAACATGACAGCATATTATGATCAATGCTTTTTGGACTATACTCATGTACTATTTTAGGTGAGATTTTTTGGAAAGATACAAAATTAAACAGAGGCTGTAGTCATTGTTTTCTAATCTGGACGCATCACCAATTAATTCTCTTTTTCCTTTCGCGATCCTATTCCCACTTGCAAGCCTGTATTCAACCATAAATGTTTACGAAATAGGTGCCAATCGGAGTAAAGATGCGTACCAAATCCAACCGTTATTGCCGGCTTCAATATTCCTTTTGACTTAAATCTCAGGATATAGTTTGCCTGCAAAGCTATAAACGGCAAAGTAAGAAACTGCCGATTAAGCCGAGTCTCTGGTAAAGGAAATAGAACAAAAGGTTTTAGGGTATAGTAATCAGGATTGTAAATATCCGCATAATTGATAAGGACGTCACTTGTTTTGTATCTTGAATTAAAACGCTCTGTGAAATAACAATCTAAACCTAAGCTAACCCAATCCTGATTTTGACTTCTATTATTCAGCAGCAACTCAAATTCATTTTTAACACTAAATGCACTGGACGAGTGGATCAAATCAGGTTTATCTAAGTACACATGATTGAAACCATAATCGTCAATAACCGCATCAACATGATCGATGTATTTATAATCCAAATAGCGCCATGCTACACCACCTTTCCAATTGAAACGTTTTGTGGACCAAAGCGTGATACTGACTCCCATGTTAATCTGTTTAGATCGGATATCCGCTTCAGAATGTTTTTGAAAAATTGTATTGGTTTCAGGACTTATCAATGCATGCCCCCAAGTTGCATAAAAATCAACCACCGATGTTTGGGTGTAAGTGTGACCAATGAATGCCACGCAAAAACAAATAGCATTAAATGATCTCATTTTACTTTAATAAAAGGGAACGCAACATTATAGCCTGAATAAATCGTACCGGAAGAGTCTTTCGTAACGTGTTCAGTGACAACATAGTACCACTTCATATCAATTGAATCAAAATACACGCTGAAGCCACCATAAGCCTTATTCCCTTTTATTTCGGAAAAGGCCAGTTCCCTCCTTGGATGGTTTTCAGGATAGGAAAAATAATCACGTTGATAAATTCTATTCACTCGAAAACGCCCTCCGCGTGATTGTTTTATGGTATATTCAATTACTCCATTTTTTTTGAAATTGTATTCTATTTCTTGTACGCCGTTTTCTACACGCCAAGTCCCGATAAAAGATTGGTATCTAGGGTCGTTGACAATCTCTTCCTTACGACAGGAAACCAAAAGAAGGAGGCTAAAAAAAATTAAGGCGGTTTTCATTTTAAAGCGTTTGATCTGAAACAAAGATACAAATTTAATTCAGCCTGTAACATGTAGCTTTTTCAGCCGGTTAATTCCCAAACACCAAC
>CAYRVL010000109.1:0-5636 GCA_964427665.1 uncultured Fluviicola sp.
ATTCATTTTGCTGATATGCAATGGACAACGGGTAGTGCCTCTGGAGGGATCGGAGGTTTCGGTGGAACACCGGCTACAGTTGGAGCCAATGCCGGAAACGGTGTCGATTTTGTTCAAATCGGACGATTTGATCATGCCGGTGTAGATTATGATGGTCCAACTGGTAACAACGATGGCGTGTCTTGGTTGGATAACAAGTCGTTCTATTTTGATTTCTGTGCCGTAGGGAATATTGCTCCAATTGCTTTGCAAACAGCGTATTGCGATACGATCCGTGTCTGTAATACCGGCACATCACAAATCGTATTTCCCTTCACTTCACCGGAAAATGGACAGTTAACTCATGTATTCGTCGATTCTACGACCTTACTGAATTACACCACTCAAGATTCCATCGTTTCCAATAACGGTTCTATTACTGTAAATATAGATGGTTCGCAAGAAGCCCTCGGGGTACATCCCTTGATCATTACGGCGGTGGATAATTATATCAATCCGGATACAACGACGATCACGTATTATGTGGAAATCGTGGATGGAAGCAGTTATTTCACACCGGCTCCGGTCATTCAATTCAATCCGGGATGTTCGCCAGTCGATTTCACCGTGTCCGGCACGTGGGATAGCTATGATTGGCAAGAGACGGGAACAGGACAGAACGCGAACAATCAAAATCCGGTTTACACCATCGATAATGCGCATAGCGGATTGATCTCCGTGACCATTACCAGTAACGGATGTTCCTATACGTTAGATACGCTTGCGATCGTGAATCCTCAGCCGGTGTTCAATTTTGCAGGAAGTTTTGATTATTGTTCGAGTCAGTTTTTTACCGAATTGGCCTTGTCTGATTCGTTGGTTCTTTCTAATGTTAACTGGTACAATGCAACGGCTCCAACCATCCCGATCAGTAACAATTTTACCGTGGATCTGGTGAATGGGCAGTATGTAGTTGAGATCTTTGATAATACCGGACTTTGCTCCAACGATACTACGATCACGATCACTATGATCCCGTCACCGTGGATCTTCCAGGATACCTTTGCGTGCGATTTTGCGTTTCAGGTAACTAATACGTTTTCAGCGGGAGGTGGCGTTTGGTCGTCCCCGGCACCTGAAATTTCCTTCAACGATCCACTTTTGGAAAATCCGATCATTTCCAGCACCGATCCGGGTAGCTACCTGGTGAGTTACACCGATAATGTGTGTAACGAGACTTTGAACCGCATGATCGAGTTTATTCCTTATCCAACAATTTTTGACGATACGTTGATTTGTTCGGATCCATTTCAAGTCGTGAATGTTTCGGCCTATAACAACGAGGTGATCTGGTCAGCTAGTGGTCCGGGAACGGTGAGTTTTTCACCGGATGATGCGACTATGTTAGCGACTGTTGATTTCAGTTCTCCAGGGATATACACGCTGACGATGACGGATAAGAAATGTTTGAATGCAGTGAGCTCGACGGTAACGCTTGCCATTCAACCAGCACTCATGGCGGATACATTTGCGTGCAATGGACAGATTCAAGTGGTGGGAACACAAGCTCAAAATGGCGGAGTTTGGTCTGCGCAAGATCCCTTGGTCACTTTTTCGAACAATACAGCTTTGAACCCGATCATACAAGCACCACAAGCTGGCGTTTATACCCTTTACTTTACGGATAACGTGTGTCAGGCAGTGGATACGGTACTTGTCGAGTTTGTGAATAATCCACAAGTCCAAGCGAATGATACGATGATCTGTGCTGGAGATTTAGTTACGTTGGTTGCTCAGGGCAATGCAGCAGTCACCAATTATTTGTGGTCGACGGGTGATCCAACGGCAACTACGACAGTTAGTCAGGATGGGGCGTATGTGATTTCGGCTTCCAATGCGTGCGGAACAGCCGTCGATACAGCAGTGGTTACTTCATTTGTATGCAATGTGATCGTGCCGAACATTTTGGTGCTTTCATCAAATCAAGGAAATAACGAATTGATCATTGATTTTGCCGGAGTGGGTGCTTTCGATTTGGTGATCATGAACGCTTGGGGAGGAGTAGTCTTCCAAACCAGTGATCCGCAAGATTATTGGAATGGAACACAGCAAGGGAACCTATTATCGGAAGGTGTATATACCTATGTGCTTAATTTGACCTTGATGAATGGCGACACAATGACCAAACAAGGTTTTATCCATTTGTATCACTAATTCGGTTTAGACGTGGACTTTTAAAGCTGTTCACATGTTTTCCATATTCGGGTGTTGATCAAAAGCCAAAAGCAGGCAATTGCTTGTGAATTATTTTTAGTTCTTTTGGTACATTAATTTAAGATATCTGAAAGCATGTCATCTTTTGAAATTTACGGTGGAAAAAAACTGAAGGGGGAATTAACCGTTCAGGGAGCAAAAAATGAAGCGTTGCAAGTGCTTTGTGCGCCCTTGTTGACCTCTGAAAAAGTGACAATTTCCAACATTCCGGATATTGTGGATGTGAACAAGTTGATCGATTTGTTGCAAACCATGGGGGTGAAGATCGAAAAAGTAGAGCGTGGAACCTATATTTTCCAGGCGAAGGATATCGATCTGGCTTATTTGGAAACGGAAGATTTCAAAAAGCGTGCTGGTTCATTGCGTGGTTCGATCATGATCGTTGGACCCTTATTGGCGCGTTTTGGAAAAGGATTTATCCCAAAACCGGGTGGAGATAAGATCGGACGTCGCCGTTTGGATACACATTTTGAAGGTTTCGCGTTATTGGGCGCTAAGTTCAATTACGATGCCGGTGAACATTTTTACTCGATCGAGGCGAAGAAATTGGTGGGAACCTACATTCACTTGGATGAAGCTTCTGTAACCGGTACTGCAAACGTGATCATGGCGGCAGTAATGGCTGAAGGAACAACTACCTTCTACAATGCGGCTTGCGAACCGTACATTCAGCAGTTGTGTAAAATGTTGAATTCGATGGGTGCAAAGATTACCGGAATTGGTTCCAATTTGTTGACCATTGAAGGTGTAAAGGAGTTGGGGGGGTGCTACCACCGCATTTTACCGGATATGATCGAGATCGGTTCTTTTATTGGACTGGCAGCAATGACACAATCCGAGATCACGATCAAAGACGTGAGTTGGGAGAATTTGGGAGTGATTCCAAATACCTTCAGACGATTGGGGATCAAGTTGGAGCGCCGCGGTGATGATATTTACATACCTGCTCAAGATCTGTACGAGATCGACACGTTTATAGATGGTTCTATTTTGACGATCTATGATGCTCCTTGGCCAGGATTTACACCGGATTTGTTGTCTATTATTTTGGTAGTGGCGACACAAGCAAAAGGCTCGGTATTGATCCATCAGAAAATGTTTGAGTCGCGTTTGTTCTTTACGGATAAATTGATCGATATGGGAGCGCAGATCATTTTGTGCGATCCGCATCGCGCTACAGTGATCGGATTGGCTCGTCAACATAAATTGCGTGGAATCAACATGACCTCACCAGATATTCGCGCCGGCGTATCCTTATTGATCGCAGCATTGGCAGCAGAAGGCAAAAGTGTGATCCATAACATCGAACAGATCGATCGCGGGTATCAAGATATTGAGATCCGTTTGCGTAACATCGGTGCCGATATTCGCCGTATAAACTAATTGAATATGAAACAAGTGGGGATTACACTTATCGCAGGGGCGTTTTTGTTTTGGTTGACCGGAGCAAGTGTACCGGCGAAAAAGTTGCCAAACATTGGTTCAAAAGCACCGGAGATCGAACTGATCGGACCGAAAGGCAAGGTCATCAAATTGTCTTCCTTAAAAGGTAAAATGGTTTTGATCGATTTTTGGGCATCATGGTGCGGACCGTGCAGAAAGGAAAATCCCAATGTGGTAGAAGCGTACAAGAAATACCGCAAATTGAAGTTCAAGAATGGAAAAGGATTTGAAGTTTTCTCTGTTTCTCTCGATCGGGATGAATCCAAATGGAAAGAAGCGATCAAGGCAGATGGTTTGATCTGGAAAAGTCACGTATGGGATAAAGAAAATGTTGCCGGTAGAAATTACCAGGTGCAGTTTATTCCGAGTGCGTTTTTGATCGATGGTGACCAAAAAATTGTAGCATCTGGTGAATCACTTCGTGGTTTAGGTCTTCATGTGGAGCTGGATAAGCAACGTTAATTCTTGAAAATCAAATAATTTTGCTACTTTCAGGGCAAAATATGTAAACATGCGTCTTCTACTTTTTTGCTCTTTCTTCTTGTCCATGACTTGGGTACAATCTCAACAATCCATATTACCTTTTACCGGATTTTTATGCACGGCCAATGGGCTGGAAACGAAAGAAGTAACTGTTGAACTGGATGATCAGACGTGGACAAGTAATCGTTTGCCGATAAATACCCAATTTAAGATTGGTTTGAAGGAGCCAATTGGATTTGAAGTACGCGACAGCATGTACAAACCCGGAATTGAAGTGTTTATTGGGACCAAGAATCTCGATACACTGGGTTATGCCGCCAATATTTACGATGATGGATTTCCTGGGTATGACGTATGGATGTTAAGGGGGTTAAACGTAACACTAGGTTTTGGTCCGGAGGTCGTAGCCGGTGATAGTCTATACATCAAAGCACGCTTTTTTGATCAGATCGGAACTGCTTCTTACACCGTCGAAGGATTGGTGGTCATGGCCGATTCAGCTGCATTACCGGATGTTACGAATTCGACCAGTTTCGTGCATTCTTACAAAGGTTATAATGTGGGGGCAACAGGTCCAGTTATTGGAGACATGCGCGCGGAAGTAAAAGAAGACCAGAGACAAACACTCGATATTTATTGGACCTTGGAAAATGTTTATGCCTTAGACATCAGTATGGCTGAAACGGAAGTTTGGTACTACTTCACAGATGGTCGTGTACGCAAAATGAATCGTTTTGAACACTTCAATTATGATTTTTCGACGATTACAGGTAAAACGAATAAAGATGTTGAAGGAAAGATCTCGTGTTATCTGTTAGGTTTTGACCCCATGTCGATCGATTATATCCGGGTTCGAACAGAATCAAAAGCCAAAGGAATTGTGGTGGATGGGATCCTGGATCTGAAAAAATTTCGATAATCAAATCCAAATACCGCTTTTAAACGTTTATGATAAAAAATATTCCATGAAAGCGATCTTATTTACAGTTTGTATGTCGTTTGCCCTGTTTGGCTGCTCTCAAGCGCAACAAGCGGATACAGCGGCATCTGCACCTGCCAAAAACACGAAATACAACACCTTGACCCCGTGGCAGCAGCAAGTGATTTTGGAAAAGGCAACCGATCGACCATTTACCGGAGATTATTATACAAAGACCGATAAAGGAATCTATGTTTGCCGTCAATGCAACAACCGTTTGTATGCCTCAGATGATAAGTTTGATTCGCATTGTGGTTGGCCGTCCTTCGACGATGAAATCGATGGCTCTGTCGTTCGTGTTCCGGATGCTGATGGTATGCGCACGGAGATCATTTGTGCCAATTGCAAGGGACATTTGGGACATGTATTTACAGGTGAAGGATTTACAGACAAGGATACCCGACATTGTGTGAACACCAGTTCTATTTTGTTCTATCCGTCGAAAGAAGTGGACAAGATCCCGGCTGTGATTAAGTAG
>CAYRVL010000110.1:0-5400 GCA_964427665.1 uncultured Fluviicola sp.
GTCTTCAATAACTTCAAAGAAGAGATCATCAAAAAAGGAACAAAGTTCGCTGCGAAGAACTTGTTGGCTATCGATTACACGATCGTAAATCCAACAGGTTGGACAACAGATGCACATGTGAACGCATTGATCAGTCGTGTTTTGCACAACTTTACGATCAAAGCAAACGATCTTTTGGGTGTTTACAAACGCAAGAAATTCCACATTTCAGTTGGTGACGAGTTGCCAGCAGGAATCGTGAAAATGGCGAAAGTTTACGTAGCTCAAAAACGTAAGTTGAAAGTCGGAGATAAAATGGCAGGTCGCCACGGTAACAAAGGTATCGTTGCGAACATCGTTCGTGCGGAAGACATGCCGTTCTTGGAAGATGGAACTCCGGTTGATATCGTGTTGAACCCACTTGGGGTACCTTCTCGTATGAACCTTGGTCAGATCTACGAAACCGTTTTGGGTTGGGCAGGTCAGAAATTAGGAGTAAAATTCGCTACCCCAATCTTTGATGGAGCGAAACCTTACGAGATCAACGAATGGACAGATAAAGCAGGTGTTCCACGTTCAGGTAAGACTTACTTGTTTGACGGAGGAACCGGAGAACGTTTCCACCAGCCGGCAACCGTGGGTGTGATCTACATGTTGAAAC
Source organism: uncultured Fluviicola sp. (assembly GCA_964427665.1). Classification (GTDB taxonomy): domain Bacteria; phylum Bacteroidota; class Bacteroidia; order Flavobacteriales_D; family Crocinitomicaceae; genus Fluviicola. The sequence continues at coordinate 641 of CAYRVL010000110.1, forward strand.
TATCGCACATGGTAGACGACAAAATGCACGCACGTTCTATCGGACCATACTCGTTGATCACGCAGCAACCATTAGGTGGTAAAGCACAATTCGGAGGTCAGCGTTTCGGTGAGATGGAGGTTTGGGCATTGGAAGCATTCGGTGCTGCCAATATCCTACAAGAGATCCTTACTGTGAAGTCTGACGACGTGATGGGTCGTGCGAAAGCTTACGAGGCAATCGTGAAAGGTGATAACATTCCTGAACCAGGAATTCCTGAATCATTCAACGTATTGTTGCATGAATTGAGAGGTCTTGGATTGAATGTGTCTATGGACTAATACTGGCACTTTCGTCAGGAATTGAATTGTCAAATTGAATTAAAGAAAGTTATACAATGGCTTATAGAAAAGAAACACCGAAAAAACAAAGTAGCTTCAACAAGATCACAATCTCGTTGGCTTCTCCTGAGGTGATCCTCGAGCAATCCAGTGGGGAGGTGCTCAAGCCTGAAACGATCAACTACCGTACGTATAAGCCGGAAAGAGATGGTTTGTTCTGTGAACGCATCTTCGGACCAGTGAAAGATTACGAGTGCCACTGTGGTAAATACAAGCGTATCCGTTACAAAGGGATCGTGTGTGACCGTTGTGGGGTTGAGGTAACTGAAAAGAAAGTACGTCGTGAGCGAATGGGACACATCTCTTTGGTGGTTCCGGTAGCACACATCTGGTATTTCCGTTCGTTGCCAAATAAAATTGGTTATTTGTTAGGTCTTCCAACCAAAAAATTGGATCAGATCATTTATTACGAGCGTTACGTGGTTATTCAACCGGGTATTGCTACGAATTTGGACGGATCTTCTTTGGCTGAGAAAGATTTCCTAACAGAAGAAGAATATTTGGATATCCTGGATACACTTCCACGTGAGAACCAATACTTGGAAGATACAGATCCAAATAAGTTCATCGCAAAGATGGGTGCGGAAGCATTGTACGATCTTTTGCGCAAATTGGATTTGGAAACGTTGTCTTACAACTTGCGTCACCAAGCAAATACGGAAACGTCTGTTCAGCGTAAGCATGAAGCGTTGAAGCGTTTGCAAGTGGTTGAGGCTATGCGCGACTCTCAAACGCGTATCGAAAACCGTCCAGAGTGGATGATCGTGAAAGTTGTTCCGGTTATTCCACCTGAATTGCGTCCGTTGGTGCCACTAGATGGTGGACGTTTCGCAACGTCGGATTTGAACGACCTTTACCGTCGTGTGATCATCCGTAACAACCGTTTGAAGCGATTGATCGAGATCAAGGCTCCAGAGGTGATCTTGCGTAACGAGAAGCGTATGTTGCAAGAGGCTGTAGATTCATTGTTCGACAACTCGCGTAAAGCATCTGCGGTAAAAACAGAATCAAACCGTCCATTGAAATCCCTTTCTGATTCCTTGAAAGGGAAACAAGGTCGTTTCCGTCAAAACTTGTTGGGTAAACGTGTAGATTACTCGGCGCGTTCGGTAATTGTCGTTGGACCGGATTTGAAATTGCACGAATGTGGTTTGCCTAAAGATATGGCAGCAGAACTTTACAAACCGTTTATCATCCGCAAGATGATCGAGCGTGGTATCGTGAAGACTGTTAAATCTGCTAAGAAGATTGTTGACCGCAAAGAGCCTGTAGTTTGGGATATCTTGGAAAACGTTTTGAAAGGTCACCCGGTACTATTAAACCGTGCTCCTACGCTTCACCGTTTGGGTATTCAGGCATTCCAACCGAAATTGATCGAAGGAAAAGCGATCCGTCTTCACCCATTGGTTACTACGGCATTCAACGCCGATTTCGATGGTGACCAGATGGCGGTGCATTTACCATTAGGTAACGCTGCAATTTTGGAAGCGCAATTGTTGATGTTGGCTTCACACAATATCTTGAACCCTGCGAATGGAGCACCGATTGCGGTACCTTCTCAGGACATGGTGTTGGGTCTTTACTATATTACAAAAGGCCGTAAGTCAACAGAAGAAAGAAAAGTAAACGGAGAAGGAAGTATTTTCTACTCTCCAGAAGAAGTGATCATTGCATACAATGAAGGTAAATTGGATCTTCATGCGCACATCAAAGTGAAATCGTATGATTTGAACGAAGAAGGTGTGCCTGCATTGCAAATGATCGATACAACTTGTGGACGCGTATTGTTCAACGAGGTGGTACCACGTGAAGTAGGATTCATCAATGACGTATTGACGAAGAAGGCTTTGCGCGACATCATCGGTCACGTCTTGAAGACATGTGGAACTGCGAAGTCTGCAAAATTCTTGGATGATATCAAAGAGATGGGTTACCAAATGGCATTCCGTGGTGGATTGTCGTTCAACCTGGATCACATCATCATCCCGAAAGAAAAAGAAACGTTGGTAGCTAAAGCGGAAGCTGAAGTGAAGGAAGTGATGATGAACTACAACATGGGTCTTATCACGAACAACGAACGTTACAACCAGATCATTGATATTTGGACGCACACCAACTCGCGTTTGACAAATACCTTGATGGAGCAGTTGAAGAATGACGACCAAGGATTCAACTCGATCTACATGATGTTTGATTCTGGTGCACGTGGTTCCAAAGAGCAGATCCGTCAGTTGTCTGGAATGCGTGGATTGATGGCGAAACCGCAAAAATCCGGTGCTTCTGCACAAGAGATTATCGAGAACCCGATCCTTTCAAACTTTAAGGAAGGTCTATCGATCTTGGAGTACTTCATCTCTACGCACGGTGCTCGTAAAGGTTTGGCCGATACGGCATTGAAAACAGCGGATGCGGGTTACTTGACCCGTCGTTTGGTGGACGTTGCGCAAGACGTGGTGATCAACCAAGAAGATTGTGGAACATTGCGCGGTTTGGTTGCAACAGCATTGAAGAAAAATGACGATATCGTAGAACCATTGGTAGACCGTATTTTAGGTCGTACTTCTGTACACGATATTTACAATCCTGAAACGGAAGAATTGATCGTTTCTGCTGGTGAATTGATCTCTGAAAGCGTTGCTGATGCGATCGAGAAAGCTGGAATTGAAGAAGTGGAGATCCGCTCTGTATTGACGTGTGAAATGCGTCGTGGTGTTTGTTCGAAATGTTACGGACGTAACTTGGCAACGCACCGAAACGCACAAGAAGGTGATGCAGTAGGTGTTATCGCTGCACAGTCGATCGGTGAGCCGGGTACACAGTTGACACTTCGTACATTCCACGTGGGTGGTACCGCATCGAATATTGCCGATGAGTCTGATTTGAAAGCAAAATCTGCCGGTAAAATGGAAATCGACGAGTTGCGTACGATCACGCGTAAAGGTTCGGATGGTACGGAGAAAACAATCGTTGTTGGACGTTCTGCTGAATTGAAGATCTCTGATCCAAAAACAGGTGTAGTATTGATGACCGCGAACATCCCTTATGGAGCCGAAATGGTTGTCGAGAACAACATTACTGTGAAAAAAGGCGATGTGATCTGTAAGTGGGACCCGTATAACGCCGTGATCATTTCGGAAGTTTCCGGTAAAGTGGTATTCGAAAATATCATTGAAGGAATTACTTACCGCGAAGAAGTCGATGAGCAAACAGGATTTACTGAAAAAGTGATCATCGAATCTCGTGATAAGAAGAAAAACCCTGCGATCCACATCATCGATCCGAAAACGAAAGAAGTTCTTCGTGAATACAACATTCCGGTAGATTCTCACATTTCGGTAGGTGAAGGAGATAAAGTTGAGGAAGGTGTGATCCTTGTGAAGATTCCACGTGTGGCTGGTAAAACCGGGGATATCACCGGAGGTCTTCCACGTGTAACGGAATTATTCGAAGCACGTAACCCTTCTAACCCTGCTGTTGTTTCTGAGATCGACGGTATCGTTGAGTTTGGTAAGATCAAACGCGGTAACCGTGAAATTCAGGTAACCTCTAAAACAGGTGAAGTTCGCAAGTACTTGGTGCCACTTTCTAAGCACATCTTGGTACAAGAGAACGATTTCGTTCGTGCGGGTCAACCATTGTCTGATGGAGCCATCACACCAAACGATATTTTGAATATCCAAGGTCCTACGAAAGTACAAGAGTACATCGTGAACGAAATTCAAGAAGTTTACCGTCTACAAGGGGTGAAGATCAACGACAAACACTTCGAGGTTATCGTACGTCAGATGATGTTGAAAGTTGAGATCGTTGATGCCGGAGATACGCGTTTCTTGGAAGGACAATCTGTTCACAAAGCAGATTTCATGGAAGAGAACGATGCGATCTACGGAATGAAAGTAGTAGTGGATGCTGGTGATTCAACGACGTTGAAAGCTGGTCAGATCGTTACTGCACGCAGATTGCGCGACGAGAACTCTCAATTGAAACGCGCTGATAAGCGTTTGGTTGAATCTCGCGATGCAGTTCCTGCTACGTCAACGCCATTGTTGCAAGGTATTACCCGTGCATCATTGCAAACGCAATCGTTCATCTCAGCTGCTTCCTTCCAGGAAACAACGAAAGTATTGAACGAAGCGGCTATTTCAGGAAAAGAAGACCACTTGTTAGGATTGAAGGAGAATGTGATCGTTGGTCACTTGATCCCGGCCGGTACAGGTGTGCGCAAGTTCCAGAAAGTGATCGTTGCAAACAAAGAAGAATTGGAAGCTATCCAAGCTTAATTCCATATCGATTAAAAGAAAATCCCCGAGCCAACTGGTTCGGGGATTTTTTTATTGACTTTTTTGAATCAACTCACTTCCTATTGATCATCCAAACTGC
>CAYRVL010000111.1:0-3497 GCA_964427665.1 uncultured Fluviicola sp.
AGGCCCAAATTGAATGAATACCCCAATGCGCCAATCCCTGAAACGCACGATTGATGGCTAAAACTAAAAATACGTATCTGCAAACGGTACTCAATCACCTAGTTCATTTGGTGTAACGCCTCAGCTATTTTGTGACCTATTAAAAATCCAACGTTAATTACTTCTGCAACAGGCCGCTCTCACGCATGAATGTCGGTTTAAATTTGTATCATGCAGCACGTGTGGAAACGAGGAAAACAAATTTTGAAATGGCTGACTGCCACGCTCCTTGCATTGGCACTCGTGATTACCTTGCTGCTTTCCATCTTTAAAGACGACATCATCAACTATGCCATCGGTGAGATCAACCAATACTTGAAAGTGCGCGTGGACGTGGCCCGGGTAGACCTTACTTTCTGGAAAACCTTTCCCAATTTGTCCATCGACTTTGAACACGTGTATATTCAAGGCGCCTTGCCAAGTGACAAAACATCGGATACACTGCTGTTCACAGAACTCGTTCGACTCAAATTCAATCCAATCGATATCTGGAACGAAAACTACCGCGTCAAACAGATTGCTGTCAAACCCGGATCGCTGAATTTAGTCATTGATTCCAAAGGCCGTCAAAATTTCGACATTTTAAAGCCCAATGATGGCGAATCAAATCAAGCCTTCAAATTACAGCTTGAAAAAATCCGCTTGGAAGATCTGAACTTCTCTTACGCGAATAAAAAGAACGGTCAAACCTACGCCGCTAGGATCAATAACGCCACTTTGAAGGGAGATTTCTCTGCAGATAAATTCACAGTTGGAACAGAGGCAGATTTCTTTGTAAAACGCGTTCAAAACGGACTCGTGCCTTTTGTTATCAATCAACCCGCTCAGTCGGAAGTGGAGGTAATTGTGGACAAGAACAAGAACACCATTTCATTGCCGGATGGTACTATCAACCTGGCAGGATTGCCCTTTCACATCAATTTCTTGCTGGACTCGAACAACCTTCATTTAAAATTAGACGCAAAAGACCTGTCGCTTGTGGATATTGCCAATAAATTGGCCATGAAAGAGGTAGAAGAAATAGGCAACTACGAAGGTAGCGGCACCGCTTCATTCCACTTAAAAATGCGCAGTCCGCAAAAAGGCAATACCTATCCGCTCATCAACTGCCGTTTCAACATCCAGCAAGGCGCGATCACCGAGCCGAGTAGAAAATTGAAGTTGAAAAACATACAGGTTGACGGTAGCTATTCCACCGAAAAAGGTCAGGGCAACGAAACACTGGAATTATCGAAGATCCGATTCACCAGTGCCGGCGGACCATTCTCCGGGAATTTGAAGATCCACCATTTCAACATGCCCGTTTACACCGGAAATGCGAACGGCTCTGTTGATCTTGCAGTTCTGGACGCTTTATTCAAACTCCCAAAAATTCAATCCATTGGTGGAATTCTAGGTATTCAGGCCAACTTTCAATTGATCACCGAAACCAGTGAATTTGGTCATCAAGTAGTGATGAACGACGGTGGCGGACAGGCCGATCTGAAGCAAGTGACTTTTCAATTGGAACAAGACTCCCGACAATTTTCAGATATCAATGGGCATTTGGTTTTGAACAGGCATCAAGCAGCCTTGGAAAATCTGGCTGTTCGCTTGGGCAATTCTGATATACAACTCAATGGGATCTTTGAACAGATCGATGGATTCTTGCAAAACAAAAGTCGCCTTCAAGTAGACGTGAGCGCTGAAAGTAAAAAGATTGACCTGAACGATTTCACCAACAAATATGTAACGGAAGAACAAGCACCTGCGGCAAATGACGCATTGGTCGACTGGTTGCTCCCTACCAAAATTGATGGGAATGTGAGCTTGGATGTTGGAACTATTTTATTGGATCAACACCGATTCACGGAAATTCACGGCGACATGGAAGTTGGCGACCGCACCATCGTTATCAATCAATTACGCGGAGTGAATGCCGAAGCAGCAGTTAGCGGTGCCTTGCAGATCAAAGAATCGTCTCCTCAGTATTTCGATTTGGCAACTTCGTTGGTTTCGAAAAACATCCAATTCAAACCGCTATTCAAAGAATGGAACAATTTCGATCAGGAAGTAATTACGGCAGATAATATTTCCGGTAAAGCCGAAGTGATCCTGGATATGAAAGCGCCGTTCAAGTGGGGTGATGGCATCATCAAAGAAAAGATCCTCGCGCAAATTCAATTAAAAGTAAGCAATGGAAACTTGCGCAACGTTTCCAGTTTCAAACAACTTACCGCGGACTTGAAATCGCCTAAGACAAGAATGGTTTTGAAACCACGCGAAGTGGACGCCCTTCAAGGAAAACTGGATAACATCCGTTTTGAAACATTGGAGAACACGATCTTTATTTCAGACAGCAAATTGATCATTCCAAAAATGGAGATCAAATCATCTGCTTTGGATATTACTACCGAAGGAACACATGGCTTTAACAACAAAATCGATTACCGATTCGCCTTCCGTTTGCGCGATCTGAAACTACAGAAAGACGAATCTGAATTTGGGGAAGTGATCGATGATGAAACAGGTTTGCGCATTTACGTCCGCATGTTCGGCGATTTGAATAATCCGACCATTGAATGGGATCAAACGGCACGTAAAGATCAGGCCCGTGAGAACAGACAGGAAGCAAAACAAGAAGCGTTTTCCATTCTGAAATCGGAATTCGGTCTCTTCAAAAAAGACACGACCATCAAAGCCTATCAACAAAAACAGGTTCAGCGCGAAGAACTGCTGATCGAATTTGGAAAAGATGAAGTCCTTACACCGGAAGAGATCAAAAAAGAGAAACAGAAAAAGCAAGGAAAACTGAGCAAGTTCAGTGAAAAACTGAAACAAGAGAACGACAAGGACAAGGAAGTAGAGTTCATCGTTGATTGATTTTTTTCCAACCTCATTGAACCTAATTTATGGATTGCTGTACCAAAACGCATCATCCTGTAAATTCTGTTTATGAACTGGTCCGTTATCTTTCTTTTCCTTATCGCCGCTTTCAGCACGCACGCGCAATCGATCAATGGTACATTGAATGCCGTAGAAACCAATAGCGCGTTGAGCTATGGAAACGTAGATATCTACAAGGGCAATAAACTCGTTGCCACCGTTCTTACCGATCGCAGCGGAAATTTTAATGTTGCGCTAGACACCGGAGAATACACCTGTGTGATCCAATATGCCGGGTACGAATCGCTCACGAAAAAAATCACGGTTAAAAAAGATGAGAAAGTGGACTTTTCGGTTTCTGAAGACAAGGACTATCGCTTGAAACGAGCAGAAGTCTCCGAAGTGAGCATCCGAAGTGCTGAAACCAAATCTATAAGCGCTCCGGGTTATGTTCGGTCTAGTTCCGATTTTATTGATTACGACGCCATCTTTTCATCGCCTGCTCCTAGCGGCAACAAAGGTCGCAGTGGTGCGCTGACAGCCGGTGAGATCAACGATTTTTCGAAATGGAAGTTGTGGCAAGATATCAGTTC
>CAYRVL010000111.1:3597-5305 GCA_964427665.1 uncultured Fluviicola sp.
TGATCATTACTTACAAAGGCGCTACTAAAAAGTTGGATCGTGTTAAAGTTTTCGAAGACGGTTTCAACCATTTAACGCTGGATGTGAGTTGCGAAGCGCCGCAGAACGTTGATGTGGCTTTCGTGGTGGATGCTACGGGTTCTATGGGTGACGAGATCGATTACCTGAAAGCAGAAATGAAAGAGATCATTTTCCAATCGAAGCAGATCAGCAACAGCTTGAATTTCCGTTTTGCCAACGTATTCTACCGCGACAAAGGCGCTTCTGAAATGTACACCACACGCGTTATGGACTTTAACCGCGTATTGACTGTTGCTTCGGATTACATTGCAGCACAAAATGCCGGCGGTGGCGGTGATTACGAAGAAGCTGTAGAAATTGCCTTGGATTCCGCCATCAATACATTGTCGTGGAGTGAAGAAGCACGCACCCGAATCCTTTTCTTGGTTTTAGATGCACCTCCACATAATACGGTTGCCAATCAGGAGAAACTGCAACAGTTGATCGAACAAGCGGCTGCTAAAGGAATTCGCATTGTTCCTGTTGGTGCTAGTGGGATCAACAAAAGTACCGAATACTTGATGCGTACCTTGGCTTTGGGCACAAACGGAACGTATACCTTCTTGACCAATCACAGCGGGATCGGAAATCCGCATATCGAACCAAGTACCGATAAATACGACGTTGAAACGATGACCAATCTGATGGTTCGCATCTTGAAAAGCTACACGTATATGCCTGATTGCGAACAACAGATCCCGGATTTGGGCTTGAACTACCCGGACAGCATTGTTACCACAGCGCCAACTGACAGCTTGGATTCGATCAAACCGGCTCCGTATAACAGTCAGGCTAAGATCACCTGGAGTTACTACCCGAATCCAACAGACGGAATTGTGACCTTGGTTGCCGACACCGATATTTCTGAATTATACATTACAGATCTATCCGGAAAAGTGCTTCAGGTCGTTCGCAACTTGGAGAAAGGTCGCCGTCAACAGGTAGATCTATCTGAGTACGCAACAGGTATTTACCTCATCCGTTACCCGATCGATACCAAATGGTACAGCGGCAAGATCATCTTGCAACGCACCAGTTAACGTTTCCATCTACCCAATATACTTCCAGAAGAGGCATTCCAATAGGAATGCCTTTTTTGCGTCAAATGCTTGCTTTCGAACAAGCGAAACAGAAACAACATGAACTACACCATTCATAAAGCAGCAAATCGGCAAACAATTAATTGGGCAAGTGGCACGAGCACTGAGATCTTCATTTTCCCTAGTGACGGCGATTTTGTCAGTCGTAATTTCACCTTTCGCATCAGCACCGCTACTGTTGAAGCAGAGTCTTCGACCTTTACATTTTTCGAAGGAATTACGCGCCATTTAATGATCTTGAAAGGAAATTTGATCCTCACCCACGAAGGTCGCTACACCAAGGAAATGAAACCTTATGATCAGGATACTTTTTCAGGTGAGTGGTCCACAAGCAGTGTAGGAAAAGTGACGGATTTCAATTTGATGCTGAAACATGGAGCCACCGGATCGCTGAACCATGAACACGTGCCTGCCCAAGCTCGAATTCAACATCATTCTAACGCGGAACGCACTTTTGTTTACGTCGCAGCTGGACAGTTGCGCTTTCAAGATGAGCTTCTCGAAACCGGGGACTTGTTGGCATACGATGCAACAACACTTGAACTAAA
>CAYRVL010000112.1:0-4767 GCA_964427665.1 uncultured Fluviicola sp.
GAACGACGAATGGCTTTGTTTACGTTACCCGGGCCAGCATTGTAAGCTGCTAAAGCCAAATTCCAATCGTCGTAGATGCTGTATAATTTTTTCAGGTAGCGACAGGCAGCATCGGTCGATTTAAGGGGATCCATACGTTCGTCGATGTAGGAATTCTCCATCAAACCGTACTGTTTTCCGGTTGCGTACATGAATTGCCACAAACCGAGGGCTCCAGCGCGTGATTTTACCTGTGGTCTTAACCCGGATTCGATCACGGAAAGGTATTTCAATTCCAAAGGCAAACCGTATTCCGCCAATTTCTCTTCGTACAAATCGAAATAGATGCTGGATCTACCCAGAACTACTTTCGCGAAATTGCGGCGCTGAGCAGCAAAGAACTTAATCGTGGCTAACGAAACGTTGTTGCAGTCAAAACCAAAATCAGATACCTCGTTCATTTTGGCAAGTCGCTGACAATAGGTCTCATCAGAAAAAGACGGAGTAGTTCCGGCTTCATAACCCAACGCATCGATGATCGAATCGGCATTGCCGTTTTTAGCAAAATCGGCGTAATAGAGACTCAGTGTCTGTTCGATCACACGAATGAAGGCATCTTCGTTTCCGGCCGCTGAGTTGGTGGGTATGGGTTGTGCCTGTAACGATACACGAAACGCCAAAAGACAAGTCAGGAGAAGATAACGAAGGGACTGCTGCATAGGCTTAAACGATTGTTTGCATCAAATGCTGTGAGAAGTTCAATAATTCTTGATCTTTGAAATCGTCCGCCATCAATTGAATTCCAAATGGTAAACCATTGCTGTGTTTTCCGAGTGGCAATGATATAGCCGGATTTCCGGTCAAGTTTGCGTGAACGGTAAAGATATCCTGCAGATACATTTGAATTGGATCGGTCAATGAACCGGATTCAAAAGCTGTATCTGGCGTTGTAGGCAGTAAGAGCATGTCGTACTGCGCAAAAATTTCTTTGGTCTTATTCTTCAATACACGACGCACTTTCATGCCTTTCGTGTAGTAAGCATCGTAGTATCCGTGGGAAAGCACGAAAGTTCCGGCCATGATGCGGCGTTTTACTTCCGTTCCAAAACCTTCTGTGCGCGAAAGGACATACGTTTCTTCTACCCCTTTGGCTTGTTCAGAACGATATCCGAAATGCACGCCATCAAATCGCGACAAGTTGGATGAAGCTTCTGCCGTTGTCAATACATAATAGGTTGGCACTAAATAATCAAGGTAGGGAAAGGATACCGGTGCAATTTCGTGTCCGGCTGCTTCCAGTTGATTCAGGATGTCTTTGGTGCGATTGCGTACATCTAAACTAACACTTTCGTTTTCTACAGCTTCCTGTAGATAGGCGATTCGCAACTTTTTAGGTATTTCGAATTGTGTAGAAATGTTATTCGTTTTAGAGGAGCTGGTAGCATCATGCGGATCTTTTCCAGCCATGATCTCCATGACCAAAGCAGCGTCTTCCACGGAATTGGTAAACGGTCCGATCTGATCGAAAGAAGAAGCGTAGGCGATCAAACCATAGCGACTCACGCGACCGTAAGTAGGTTTGTAACCCACAGTTCCGGTAAACGATGCCGGTTGACGAATCGAACCACCTGTGTCGGAACCCAAGGCAACCGTACACATACCACCCGAAACAGCAACTGCGGAACCACCGGAAGAACCTCCCGGAGTGTGGGTTGGACGCAAGTTGTTGCCTACTTTTCCGTAATACGATGTTTCGTTGGAGCTTCCCATGGCGAACTCATCACAGTTCAAACGACCGATGATCAGTGCGTCTTCTGCCAACAAGCGCTCTACGACGGTTGCAGAATACAGGGATTCAAATCCGGTAAGGATCTTGGATGATGCAGATACTTTGTGATTGGCGTAACAAATGTTGTCTTTTAAGCCGATCACCATACCCGCCAAGCGTCCGGCAGTGCCGTTCGCACGTTTCTGGTCGATAGCAGCCGCTCGTTCTAAAGCTTCTGCTTCATACACCTCAATGAATGCGTTGAGTTCTTTGTTTGCCGCTATTTGAAGCAAATAATGGTTGACAATGTCAACCACAGATTTCCCAGCGGAAAGTGCATGTTTAACTTCCGAAAACGTTGTGTACATAGTAACAGGGGCTTAGACTATTTTTTCTCCTCTACGGCGCTGTTGTCTTCGCCTTTGCTAGCATCCTTGAATTCTCTAACGCCTTTTCCTAATCCTTTCATCAATTCAGGAATTTTCTTTCCTCCGAACAATAAAAGAACCACAGCCAAGATCAGGATGATTTCTGTTGTACCAAGTCTCATAATGCATTATTTTCTGCGAAATTAGTGAATTCTATGCAATATCACTGTTAAAAGTTGGGGGAACTTCTTTTGTTGTGATTTTTTAGGGATGTGGAAACAAAATCGGTTATTGCTTCACGTATGTGAGTTTGTCTCCTACAAACAACAAGGTGCGCAATCGTTCCCATTGTTCGAATGACGGAGCCAAAATCACTACTTCGGCACCATATCGGGTAATCGTGTTCACTTGCAATATGCTGTTGAAGGCGTCTTGATAAGCTAATTCTCCGTGAATGATGGTCATTTTCCCATTCGTAAATTCTACCAAACTCGGCTCGAAATACATGCCTTCATGGAAATTGATCAAATACGTGTTTGCGGTCAATCTGGTCAGACTATTCGTTGTACCAATGCCGGTTATCGGTAATCTCTGGGTAATCCCGTAATAATAGTTTTCTCCTTCCAAGGCGCAAGGCACCGAATCGCCCGCTACAATTCCATGCAAGTAATTGCCGCTCACACGCAATTTGGAAGATTCGCGCACCTGTTCACGCGTCACGTAAGCGATCACGACGGAGATTATGGACAATCCGTTCTCGTCGATATGATACACAACACCGGATTCGGTATTTTTGTAATCGCCGAAGTGTTGTTTGTCAGTGGTGCCTGCCGACGAGCTTCCTGTAGGAAGCGGATCCGAAAATTGGACGGTTCGTTGCGAAAACGCAGAAAATATTGGAAAAAGGAGTGTGAAGAAGAGAACTTTTTTCATAACTTATTTAAGAAAACGGAAATTTATGCAAAAACGCTGGTTTATCAAACAAAGTCCGGATGCGACACTCATTCATGAACTCGTTGAACGTTTAAAGGTGAGTCCGCTCATGGCACATATCCTGGCACAACGAGGTCTTACAACACAAACTGAAATTCGTTCATTCTTTCATCCTGAAAAAGACCAATTACACGATCCTTTTCTCTTCAAGAACATGCGTGCTGCCGTAGATCGTTTGCAACAAGCGGTTGAAAATCACGAACACATTTTTATTTTCGGTGATTACGATGTGGATGGCACAACCGCAGTTTCTCTCATGTTTTCTGTGTTAAAAAACTACGCGGAAGTTTCCTATTACATTCCGGATCGCTACGAAGAAGGTTACGGTATTTCCTACAAAGGAATCGATACGGCTTTGGAACGCGGTGCCGGACTGATGATCGCGCTCGATTGCGGGATCAAGGAAGTCGAAAAGATCGCCTATGCTCGGGAAAAAGGACTAGACGTGATCGTTTGTGATCACCATACTCCCGGTGAGATCATTCCGGATGGGATCGTTTTGGATCCGAAACAAGCAGATTGTGGCTATCCGTACAAAGAATTATGCGGCTGCGGTGTGGGTTATAAATTGCTGCAGGCGTGGTTCATTGACACCGATAAACCGATGGAAGAATTGGAAAAACACTTGGATCTGGTGGCCATTGCGATTGGCGCCGATATTGTTCCATTGACTGGAGAGAACCGCGTATTGGCCAAATGGGGATTGGTGGAGTTGAATACACGACCGCGTATGGGCATTCAAGCCTTATTGAAACATGCGGGACGGGAATTGCCCCTCGATCTTTCGGGAGTGGTCTTTACGATCGCACCACGCATCAATGCCGCGGGAAGATTGGAAAGCGGGCAACGTGCCGTAGAATTGTTGCTTTCGGAAAAAACTGCTGCAGCCGAGAAAATTGCGGCTGAGATCGATGAATACAATACAAATCGTCGTTTGCTGGATGCCCAAATAACTGCCGAAGCACTGGAATTGATCGAACAAGATGCCGAATTCTCTAGCCGGAAATCTACGGTTGTTTACCATCCGGATTGGCACAAAGGCGTTGTGGGTATCGTTGCCAGTCGCTTGATCGAACGTCATTACCGCCCAACGATCGTATTGACAGAAAACAATGGATTTGCCACAGGTTCAGCTCGTTCTGTTGCCGGATTCAATTTGTATGCGGCCATTCAAGCCTGCGAACATTTACTCACGCAGTTTGGTGGTCACCACCATGCAGCCGGACTTACCTTGCCCGTTGAAAATATCGATCCATTCAGACAAGCTTTTGATGCGGTGGTTCAGGAACGCATTTCGCGGGATGAAGAAGTGGAGGAGTTGGTGATCGATGCGGAAATTCGTTTGCACCAATTGTTTTTGGCAGGTGAATCAGTTGCCCAAATTCCGCGTGTTTTGCGCATGGAGCAGGAGATGGAACCCTTTGGTCCGGAAAATCAAAAACCGGTATATGCCGTTCGTGGCGTGTATGCGTCGTCCTACCGCGTGTTGAAAGAAGCGCATTTGAAGATCGATTTGATGGATCCGGACAGTGGAGTGGTCATTCCGGCAATCGCTTTCAATATGGCCGATAAAGAAGACATCATCGCCAGTGGTTGCGCCTTTGATTGTGCTTTTACCTTAGAAAGCAATACTTGGAATAACCGAACGACTTTGCAGTT
>CAYRVL010000113.1:0-4725 GCA_964427665.1 uncultured Fluviicola sp.
GCCAATCCTTCCTCTTGTGCACGCCACACTTCTTTTTCGGCGCTGTATTTTGACAAGGCGTAGCCGGAAGAGCGTTCGCTGGCATTCCACTGATCCGATTCACGGCGCACACCATCGGGTGAACCGATCGAACCAATTGCCGCTGTAGAAGAAACGTGCACAAATTGTTTAACACCAGCAGCCAATGCGAAATTCAGTACATTAGCCGTTCCCCGGCGATTGACATGAAACAACTTCCAGAAATCCCGTCGATGAAAAGAAACCAAAGCAGCACAATGGACTACTTTTTCCACGCCCTGCATGGATTCTTCCACTTCCACCAAATCCTCAACATCTCCCTGACACCACGAGAGGCGCCCCTGAAGTTCAGCTGCTATATCGGGATAATAATAACGTAGTAGCCGATAAACCAATTCTTTTCGGGAAGCATCGCGATACATGGCCCGCACTTCATATCCATGTGCTAAAAGATCCACAACCACATGTGACCCCAACAAACCGGTAGCACCCGTTACTAATATCATGGCTTAAAATTACAACCAATCCGTGGCATACAAAACAACATATTGGGTAAATTAATTGAATATTTAATCCGTTTTAATGAATATTCTAATACTCTGGTCAATCGTATTTTTTGTTCGATTCATGAATTGCCAGTATCTTTGAAGTATGAAATCACTACTATTACTCGCTTCACTACTGCTCGTTGTTACTTCTTGTCAATCTGAATTTGAACTACAACTTACAGAAGCCAAAGTACTTGTACAACAAGAGGTCAAACTTCAACAGAAGATCGCCAATTTATCGAACTTCAATCAAGAAGCATTTCACACATTAGAGAAAATTCAAGAAGAACTAGCTATTAAATCGCACCTATCCGGCAATCAACAACTTTTCAAGGAAAATCTGGCTGCTTACAAAGTAAGTCTTCAAGAACAATCCGAAGCAACCGGAGTTTACATCACGAAATATCCTTAAGGAATTTGGAGTTCCGTGATCGGATCCCAAAAAACCTGTTTCCAATTTTGGATCTGATCTTCTTTCACGATCACACCTTCCGCTTCCAATAGCTGTTGCATCCGATCCGGATCACCGAAGTGCATTTTACCAGTTAAACAGCCATTTCGGTTCACCACCCGATGAGCGGGCACATGTGGTAAGCCGTGCGCTGCATTCATCGCCCAACCTACCATTCGACTTGAACGTGCAGCGCCCAGGTATTTGGCAATTGCGCCGTAAGAGGTGGCCCTTCCATGCGGAATCAATTCCACCACCTGATACACCAATTGAAAAAAATCCGATTCCTGAACAGGCTTATCCGTTGAAGTATTTGCTATTCCACTCTTTTTCACTCGTGTTTCGATTGAATGCTAAAGTATACATTAATGACAAGCCTCCGATCATAAACAGACATTGAATGAAGAAGATCGCGCGGTAATTCCATTCCAAACGCGTTGCCTCGCGCACGACTAATTCGGAAGGAAGTGCAACCGCAACCAATGCAGCAAGTACGACGATTGTCAGCATCGCATTTCTCAAATTTCGAAGCGGCCAAAGCAGCCATTTTCTGAAAACGGAAACATCATTTCCCCATTTCGCGATCAAGTAATAGTGATTTTCCCCGATCTGGGTAAACAACAGCGGATCGCCGTCACAATCATCCAATTCAAAAAAGCGCTTCGGTGCCATGACGTGCATGTTTTCCAGGGCGGTCTGATGTGCTTTTTCGATTTCTTTGATGCTACTAACCGCAGCTGTTGGAATTTCACCTTTGAAACGCTTCGCCGGTAAAAATTTCAGTCGGTAATCAATTGCCAAAGCCTTGATCGCATCGATGTGAAAAATGCGGTCTGTATCCAACAGTACGAAATCCAATTGATCACAACCACTTCCTGTAGCCGACAAGCGCGACAAAATCGCTTTTTCATGAGAGACCTCCTCGTCCTGCAAGGTTTGAAAAGCATCCAAAAGCACCTGCGACTCGCGCTTTTTCAACTCCTTCACCATATCGTCTTTGAACCATTCCATAGCGCACAAATTTTATTGCATATAACAACGATACCGTTCAAATGGTTGACAAATTTCGGAAAACACAGCGAATTTTCTGTAACCGAAATCACATCCATTCATTGAATTTAAAAAAAAGCCATGAAACCCAAAAACATTCTTGCATGTGCCTTCGTTGCACTATTCAGCTTTTCTAATTTTTCGTTTAGCCAAGAGGCAGAAAGCGCGTTAGAAACTTCTAGTTGGGATCTTCGTTGCTATCCCAATCCCACGTCTGATCTTTTAGTCATCCAGTCGTCAATTCCCATCAAAGAAGTAACTGTTATCGACTTGAATGGAGAATTGGTAAAGGTTTCAGCGCTTCCGAATTGGTGTTTTACTTTACACGAATTGCCCAGTGGTTGGTTGTTCTTTTTCATCGAAAATGAGGAAGGAACGATTGAACGCAAAAATATTTTCAAACAATAAATCATTGATCAACCTCACCTAGCCCCATTCACTGCTCCGTGTTTGTTATTTTTGCAGAAAATCGCGCATGAAAGGCATTTACACGATCGCATTGCTATTGGCTTCCAACATTTTCATGACTTTGGCCTGGTACGGACATCTGAAATCCGACAGTTCCAAAAAATGGACCTTTTGGGCATTTACAACAGCCATTCTGTTAAGCTGGGGAATCGCTTTTTTTGAATACGTTTTACAAGTTCCTGCCAACAAGATTGGCTATAAAGGCAATGGCGGTCCTTTCAGTTTGATCCAATTGCGCGTGATCCAAGAAGTGATCTCGCTTGTCGTTTTTATGATCTTTTCATTACTTGCCTTCAAAGGCGAACAATTCAAATGGAATCACATTGCTGCATTCGGGTTGATCGTGGTGGCGGTGTATTTGGTATTTAAGAAGTAAAACGCCGGGGACGGTTCAATTCCGTACGATCTTCAGAAAGGTTTGCCACATGATCTTGAGATCGGTAGACAGTGTTGGACTTGCCAGATACTTTTTATTCAGTTCGATCTTGGCAGGCATGATCTCATCTATGTACGTTTGACGCGGGTTTTCGGAAGCTCCCAGCAATTCATTCTCTTTGAAATATTCCAACGAAGCGAAATCGGTGATTCCCGGCCGAACATGCAAGATCTGACGCTGGTCTTCCGTATACAGATCCACATATTCCTGCACTTCCGGTCGCGGACCAACAATGCTCATTTCTCCCACTAAAACATTTAAAAACTGTGGAAATTCATCCATTTTCGTTTTTCGGATGAAGTAACCTACTCGGGTAATTCGCGGGTCGCGCATCCCAACCGTCAGCGTTCCCAATTTATCCGCATTTGGTCGCATAGTACGGAACTTCCATAATTTAAACGGCTTTCCAAATCTGCCGACACGCGTTTGCCGATAGAACACGCCTCCCCGACTTTCTAAGACGATCAGCAAGGCAATGATTAATCCAAAAGGGAGGAAACACAGCAAAATGATCACAGAGCAAACGATATCGAAAATGCGCTTCATCCAAGTACTTGTTTCACGGCATTTTTCACCGCTGAGATTACCATTTGAACCTGTTTATCCGTTAAATCAAAATACACCGGCAAAGTGATCTCATTCTCATAACTGGACCAGGCTTGCGGATAATCGGAGATCTTATAACCTAAATTCTTGTAAGCCGTCAGGATCGGCAATGGCTGAAAGTGTACGTTCACAGAAACATCTTGATCGAAGATCGCTTGTATGATCGCATCGCGTTGCGCTTCCGAAGCACCACCAATGCGCAATTGATACAGGTGGTAACAACTTTCCCGATCAGCATCTTTCATGTGCGGCAGAATGGCCCACGACTCATTGGAAAATCCATCGTTATATGCTTCACAGATCACTTGTCGACGGTCCAAATTTTCCTGAAAACGCTCCAATTCCACCAAACCGATGGCAGCTTGTATATCAGTCATGTTGCATTTAAATCCGGGAACAACCACATCATAGCGCCAATTTCCTTTTTGAGTTTTTGCCAACGCATCTTTGCTTTGACCGTGCAAACTCAACATGCACAACTCTTTGTAAATAGCCTCATGATCGAAGTCCTCCGGCAAGTTGATGCTCATTGTACCACCTTCAGCAGTCGTCAAATTTTTCACCGCATGGAACGAAAAACAGGTCACATCTGCCAAGGCACCGGACCGTTTTCCTTTGTAGGTTGACCCGAATGAATGTGCAGCATCTGCAGCGATGAGAATCCTGCCTAGTTTGCGTTGCAAATCACTATTTGGCGAGAATTTAGCTTTCACAGCCGGATCAGTGATCAATTGGTAGATCGCCTCGTAGTCACACGGAAGACCGGCAATATCCACGGGCATGATCGCCTTGGTACGTTCAGTGATCAATCCAGCCAATTTGGTTGTGTCCATGATGAACTGTCCCGGAAGTACATCAACCATAATCGGAGTTGCCCCGGTGTGAACGATCACATTGGCAGAAGCGCAATAAGTGATTGCAGGCACAATCACCTCATCTCCCGGTCCGATTCCCCACCAGCGCAGTAACAATTCCATACCTGCGGTCCAAGAACTTACAGCAACCGTGCACTTATTTCCACAGTATTCGGTCAACTGCTTTTCGAACAATTTCGTACGTGGTCCGGTGGTGATCCAACCGGAAGTTAGCGCTGCCGTTACCTCATCAATGACCTTTTGGTCGATACGTGGCGGTGAAAATGGAATCAT
>CAYRVL010000114.1:0-4609 GCA_964427665.1 uncultured Fluviicola sp.
CGATCGAACCGAAGGTAAGCTGCACAGGATGTGGACGTAACAACCACACTCGTGAGCAGTGCAACCTCACTCATCACCCGGACTTCAACAAGGACCCCAACAAGCCTTGGTTCAAATCTCCGGAGGGTATTCAGTGGGCCAAGCGCAAGGACGATCAAAACCGCACGATTCGCCAACTCCCTTGGAAAATCGCACTCAACGGAAAGCCGGTGAAGGCTCCCCCATTAGGTATGGTCGATGAATTGATATGTTCACTTGAAGAGGAAATTAATTCGCGCATACCATGTGTGCTTCAACCCAGCCACGCAGAAGGCCTGATTAGCGATGATGAACGTACACATTGCTCCGCAAACATGCTAGTCGATACCGGTGCAATAGGCGGAAATTATGTAGGAAAACATGTGTTTGATATGATTACAAAACTGAATAAAATAAAAATACCAAAAACCAAACAAACAGAATTAATCATCGTTAAAGGTTTTAATGGCAATAATACAAAAACCAAACACAGTATCCAATTCAATTTAAAATTCACCAATGATGATGGGGAAATAATAATATTAAAAAACCTCCAAGCACACATCATTCCATCGCACATAGATCTCATAGTAGGACTCCCTACCATACGCGAACACGCACTGCTTTCCAAACATTTGAAATCGATTGTAGCGGAAAAAGGAACAGAAGAAGAAGCGAGTAGGCATCAGCCACAAGCCCCCCGTGCAGCCAGCTCACACTCACTTCTTCCAATGGAACTTGTTCCAGTACAAGACAAAATAAAATTGAGTAATCTTCGTACTCTCATCAAGAGTAAAGAAGAACTGCTTGGTCTTGCTCCTATTAACGAGGACGATCCACTGTTGAACGACGAGTACAACATCTCGGCGGTCCTAAAAGACTACAAATTACAACAGAATCGATCAGATGCAGACAATGAGGAAATAATTCAACAACTCACGTGTGCACCACAAGACCCGGTTTTTGGAGAACAAATTAGACAGATATGTCGCAAATACAGCTCGATCTTCCGCAAAGGATTAACCAGCGAACCCGCTAAAGTTACACCCATGGAAATTCAGGTTGATCGAACGCGATGGGAAGTACCTAGCAACTATGGACCACCTCGTAAAATGGGGCCCATCAGAGAAGCAGTTGCAGCACAAGAAACAGAAACAATGTTAAAATTGGGTATTATCGAATATAGCAACGCGCCGTATCACTCCCATATACATATGACACCCAAACCAAATGGTGAATGGAGACTCTGTATTGATTGCAGACGCCTCAACGCCGTGACACAAACGTTTCGTTGGCCATTACCAAATCCACAAAGCACAATTCGAGATGTCGGCAGCAAAAATGCGAAATACTTCGGGAAAACTGACCTGGTCAAAGGCTATTGGCAGTTCCCACTAGCAGTAGCATCACGGCCGTTCACTGCATTCACGACCCCGAGAGGAACTTATCAATTCTGCCGCGTCCCGATGGGGCTGGCCGGATCAGCTGGGTTTTTCCAATGGGCGATTTGCACAATGGTCCTAGGCGGAATAGTACATCAATGGTGTGAAGTATACTTAGACGATGTATTACTCTACGCTTCCACACAACAAGACTTTCTGCAAAGACTCGAGGCGATATTCGAAAGATTTCAACGTTATGGTATTACATTAAATCCAAATAAATGCTTCCTCGGCGTACAGGAAATTGAGTTTGTGGGACACTTAATCTCAGAAAAAGGCCTGACAATGTCGAACGAAAAGATTAATAAAATCATTGAGTTTGTTATACCAACTACACCGACGCAATTACGATCATTCTTGGGTTTAGCGAACTACTTCCGCGACCACATTAGAGATTTTGCAATATTGGCGAAACCACTCACTGAAGCTTTGAAAGGAACCAACAAGAGGACGAAAGCGCTTCACTTAAATGACCAACACCTCGAGACATTCGAGATCATGAAACATACAATTTCACAATGTCCTACAATATTCTTCCTTGACACTATATCACCAGTATTTTTACATACGGATGCGTCTAAATATGCGATTGGAGGTTATCTGTTCCAACTAAGAGACAATAAGGAATACCCTATTGCGTTCATCAGTCACACGTTGACAGACACACAAGTACGATGGTCTACATATGAGAAGGAGGCGTATGCCATTTATTATTCATTTGACAAATTAAGCTATCTGATCCGAGATATCCCGTTCACACTACGAACCGACCATAAGAATTTAGTCGAGATTCGAGACAGTGGGTCAGAGAAAGTGATACGATGGAAATTAGCAATACAAGAATACAATTTCACTGTCGAACACATCGAGGGTGAGCGTAACATCGTTGCGGACGCACTGTCCCGATTAATCGTAAATCCACACGAAAAAGAAGGGAAAGAAACACTTCTCATGTCGATGAATATCAGCAATAAAATTCCAATCCCCAGTAGCGTTTATCACGCAATCGGAAAGGTCCACAACAGCGTAGTAGGACATCGTGGAGTTGAAAAAACGATGGAATATCTCCAGAAAAAAGGAACCATAAAAAGTCTAACTAAAAACGAGTTAACGAAATATGTCAAAGAGTTCATAAGACGGTGTCCTTTGTGTCAAAAATTTACACAAATCAAACCACTGATACATACTATCCCTTTTACGACATCTACTCGTTCACCAATGATGCGACTAAATGTCGACACGATGGGACCATTCCCACCATGCGAAGGGTATCAATACATTCTTGTGATCGTAGATTGTTTCACGCGATTTACCGAATTACTCCCAATGAGGACAACCACAGCACATGAAGCAGCCCAAAACATGCTAAATCACATCGGGCGCTATGGATGTCCTGAAGAGATTTTGTCAGATGGTGGACACGAATTCGCAAACGAAACACTTACAGAACTCATTAAACTCATTGGTTCCGAACACCTTATATCAACCCCATACTCGAAAGAGGAGAACGCGATCGTCGAACGTACAAATAAAGAAGTTCTACGATTCCTGCAAAACATCACATATGAGAAATTTGTGCAAGATAGATGGGTCTGGTATTTACCTTTAGTACAACGTATTATCAATGCAACAACACACGAATCGATCGGAACGTCTCCAGCGTCTCTGGTTTTCGGGAACAAAATTAATTTGGATAGAAATATCCTCATCCCATTCCCTGATAAAACAACAGACGTACAAACCAAAAAGCATGTATATACACAATACCTATCGGAACTCATCCGAGCACAAGGTCAACTGCTCCGGCTAGCGACCGCGGCACAGGATAGGAAAGATTTCCGACACATGAATAGTAGAAATCACCTTCAAACAGAGTTCGCTCCAAATTCTTACGTGTTAGTGCAATACCCACAATCACGTATAGGTCGCAAAGCACCGACTAAGTTACATGCGCCATGGAGAGGTCCCCTAAGAGTGTTGAACAACATAGGACCGCGTTATACATTACAAAACTTAATTACGGGAAAAACAGAAGACGTACATGTCTCTTGCATCAAAGATTTCGCGTACGATACAGCGATTACTGATCCTACGGAGATAGCTCTGACAGATGTCGGCGCAAAACTGATAGAGGTGGTTCTAGCACATCGAGGACATTCTCGTCGGAGAGACACACTGGAATTCCAGGTACAATATTTCCACGAACAATCTGAAAAAAAGGAGGTGGAATGGCGTAAATATAACGAGATCACACATAGCACCGCCCTACATGATTATCTCCGCGCTCAACGAATGAAAACATTAATTCCGAAAAATTTCAGATGAGTGAGTGAATACGAAACTAACGCACGCATCACATGTACCAAGTAAAAAAACAAGGCCCCTTCCTGCTGTTTATATTTTTTTCTTTTCTCTTTTGTGTATACTAGTAGTTAAAGACGCGACATTGCCTATCGCTCTTAGAGGAAAGGAGAAGTGTGATCCTAAACAGATCAGAGCATTTAGGAATAATAGGGAACGGTATAAACTGTATAGCCATATATGTTATATTAGGTACATGAACTGATGACCACTCATTGCATCGTGCATCTCATTAAATTAATACGATCTACTCACGGACGTAGCCATCTTATCGATTCGTAGTCTGAGTCCATAGGGTAGCTACGACGACAGTAATATTACTCTCTCAATCCGAGAAAAGAAAAACAAGAGGAATTCCTCCGAAAGAACTGAGTTCTCACTCAACTGAAAACTAAAACACAAAAACAACATCTTGAGATGACAATCAAGAAAAGAAACCTGGCAGCGGTAGACGCATCCGTCGACGAGGCCGGCCAAGAAGAGGGGGAGAAGGTGGATCTGGAAACAGAACAAGGCCCTCAACTGCCCCTCGACGATGACGAAGAACAACTCGACGACAACGAAGAAGGCGAGGTCGTCGAAGAAGAAGATGGAGACGACATGGAAGAGGATATGGAGGACGAACAACCCAAACCGGTAGCTCCGACTCCACGCCGCAAGCGTACCGCAGTCCATGTCCACGTCGAGAACAACATCGTTGCAATGCAGAAGGTCATCCTGCCGAACGTGCAGGCAATGATTAGAACAGTGCGTAGCAATCGACAAGGCACTCACCTGACTCCAGAAGT
>CAYRVL010000115.1:0-4603 GCA_964427665.1 uncultured Fluviicola sp.
AGAGACAGTCCTTTTCAAAATGCTTGGGGGTGTTCTTATTTCTTAGCTTTCATTACCAAGTTCAATTCGAAACCAACTTCTGGTTTTACGTATTGATCTTTCTTCCCAGATTCTTTTTCTTTCTCCAAGTTCGGTTTGAAACCATTCAAGTCAAGTGGAGAGAAATCTACAGTGAATTTTCCTTTTGCTGTGTAAGCATCCGCTGTTTTCTTGATGGTAACCGGGAATTTAACTGGAAGTTCTTTTCCAGCGATCTTCAAAGTTGCATCCATTTCATTTCCTTCAATTGCGTTTACTGTTACGTCAACTGTTGGGAATTGTGCCGAATTGAAGAAATCAGGAGATGAAAAATGTCCCAAAAGGTCATTTGCACCAGTTTCTGGAGTCAACTCACTTTTGATCGTTCCCATGTCAACTTTGAAAGTTCCTGTCTCCAAAACGTCCCCTTTGAAAGTCATCGTTCCTTCTGAAACTCCAACCGTTCCGTTGTGGCTGTGTGATCCGTCTGCGTAATCACCTTTCCATTTCAATTCTGTTGCTTTCGCGTCCAATTCGTAAGTTACTGCTTCTTCCGCTGCTTCAGTAGCACCTCCACAAGCTGTCATTCCAAATGCAATAAGTGCAATGCTCGCTGCAAATACCAATGTTTTTTTCATCTGTTTAGTGTTTTAATTTCGACAAATATACAACAAAATAATTACCATGGTAATAAAAACCAAAAAAAATAATTGTTTGCGCAATTAAAAAATGGTTGTTCATCTTTTTAATCAGCAACTTGTTCGATGTTCTAAGGATTCACGTATTTTCGTAGCGATGAGTAAAAAAGTGGAACAAGCCAGTAAAAAAGGACTGCAAACCAGTTATGTATCAACGGTGATCGGTATTTCGTTGGTGCTTTTTCTGATCGGATTGGTTTTGGCCGGAGTGATGGGATTGGATTCAATTCAGCGCCAAGCGCGTGAAAGTTTGCAAGGCGATCTCTTTTTTGACGTGCAGTACAATGCTGCAGATATCAAACAAGTGGAACAAGAGCTGAAATCCTGGGATTGTTTCCGCGAGGTGGTCTTTGTTTCTCCGGAACGCGCCATCGAGGAGTTTAAAGGAACGGATCAAAATGCGGATGAGATCCTGGCGATCTTTCAAGGTGAAAATCCGTTACCGCCAACCATTAATTTCAGACCAGTAAGCGATTATGCCACCAAAAGTGGGATGGCAGCGATCAAGAAACGCATTCTTACTGAATACCAGGGAATGGTCACTGAAGTGAATTACAATGCTGCTGCTGTAGACGATGTGAATCTCGGTTTCAAACAAATCGTCTTCCTCATTCTCTTGGTCGCAGCGCTGCTGATCCTCGTCGCTATTGCTATGATCAACAACACGATCCGCCTGGCACTTTACGCGCGCCGTTTCACGATCAAAACGATGCAATTGGTAGGCGCAACCGGTGGCTTCATCCGCCGACCGTTCCTGAGACAGGCGATTTTTCAAGGTGTGATTGCCGGAATCATCGGAATGGCCCTGTTGATGACCGTTTTCTTTGCGGTGAACAATATCCTGGATGTGGTGGAGATCGACCTGACTTTGTTGGAACTCTCCGTGCTTTTCGCTGCGCTGTTGATTTTGGGTTCTCTGCTTACACTGATATCCACTTGGTTTGCCTTGAACAAGTATTTGCGCACCAAATTGGATGATTTGTATTAAATTAGCACTTCAAATAGTACCTATGAGCAACTTTGATTTTCCAGTTAAAAAAGAAAATATGCGCATTATCCTGATCGGATTGGCGGTAAATATCCTTGGATATTTGTTGATGATCGGTGGTGGATCAGAAGATCCTACAAAGTTTGATGCCAATGAGTTGTTCTCCACAACGCGCATTACTGTCGCACCTATTTTAATTGTTCTAGGTTTCGGGATCATCATCTACGGGATCATGAAGAAGAACAAATCCTCGAAATCTGAAGAATAATCCATGAATTGGTTTGAAGCTGTAATTTTGGCGCTCATTGAGGGCCTTACCGAGTTTTTGCCTGTTTCATCAACGGGTCACATGATCCTAGGATCGGCTTTCATGGGGATCGGTGAGGATGATTTTACGAAGTTGTTCATGATCGTCATCCAGTTGGGAGCGATTCTAGCGGTTTTCGTGTTGTATTTCAAGCGCTTTTTTCAATCGATCCATTTTTACTTCAAGCTGATCGCCGCCTTCATCCCGGCGGCTGTTTTCGGTGTGTTGTTTTCGGATAAGATCGATGAATTATTAGAAAGTCCGCTGGCAGTTGCCATTTCTCTGGTAGTTGGCGGTGTGATCCTCCTCTTTGTAGATAAATGGTTCAATAAACCACAGATCCACGAAATGGAGGAAATGACCTACTGGGATGCTTTGAAGATCGGATTTTTTCAGTGCATCGCCATGATTCCGGGAGTTTCCAGATCCGGTGCTACGATCGTTGGCGGAATGAGTCAGCGCATGAGTCGCAAACTGGCCGCGGAATTTTCCTTCTTTTTGGCCTTACCGACGATGTTGGGAGCAACGTTAAAGAAATCCATGGATTATTTCGAAGATCATGCGGCTTTGACTTCGGATCAAATACAAAATTTGGTGATCGGGAATGTGGTGGCTTTTGTCGTGGCGATCATCGCGATCAAGGCATTCATCGGTTATTTAAACAAGCACGGATTTAAACTATTTGGATGGTACCGCATCATTGCCGGGTTGATCATTCTGATCTTATTGCTTTCGGGCGTTGAATTGAAAGTAATTTAAGATGCTGACAGAATTTGCTCAAGGAGCCACGATCTTGGTGGACAAACCGTTGAATTGGACATCTTTCGATGCCGTAAACAAATTGCGTTGGAATTTGCGCAAGCGTTTGGGAGTGAAGAAGCTGAAAGTTGGTCATGCCGGAACGCTCGATCCGTTAGCTACCGGATTACTCATCATTTGTATCGGAAAACACACGAAATTGATCGAAGGGATCATGTCGGATGAAAAAACCTATACCGGAACCATCTTGCTTGGAAAGACCACGCCGAGTTTCGATCTGGAGACTGCTTACGACGCTGAATTTCCCTTGGATCACATTACACCGGAATTGATGGAGGAGGTGCGCTTGTCCTTTTTGGGCGAACAAGACCAGGTGCCACCGCTGTTCTCGGCAAAATTGATCGACGGAAAGCGCGCTTACGACATTGCGCGTGCCGGAAAAACGGTTGAAATGAAAGCGAATCGTATTACGATCTCGGATTTTCAGATCGACACGACGAACTTTCCGGAAATTCGCTTCGAGATCACGTGTTCAAAAGGTACATATATCCGTTCCATTGCCAGTGATTTTGGCAAGCGTTTGAATTCCGGAGGGACCTTGATCGAATTGCGAAGAACAAAATCAGGAGCGTATTTAGTAGACAAAGCGCGCTCTGTAGAGGAATGGATCGCATACTTCGAAGAGCAGCCCTTGTAATCGCCTCTCAATTGTATTATATTTGCAGTCCTTTTTGTTGAATAAAAAGGTTATACCAATACTTTTCTTAGATGGATAAAATGAAATTATCTGAGTTCAGTTTTGATCTTCCAGAGGAATTGATTGCTGAATACCCTGCTGATAACCGCGATGAAGCCCGATTGATGGTGATCCACCGCGAAACTGGTAAGATCGAGCACCGCTTGTTCAAAGACATCATCGAATACTTCAATGACGGAGATGTGATGATCATGAACAACACGCGCGTTTTCCCCGCTCGTATGTACGGGAACAAAGAAAAAACAGGAGCTAAGATCGAGGTGTTCTTGTTGCGTGAGTTGAACCGCGAAAGCTTGTTGTGGGATGTATTGGTAGATCCGGCTCGTAAGATCCGTATTGGAAATAAATTGTACTTCGGTGACGACGATTCGTTGGTAGCTGAGGTCATCGATAACACCACTTCTCGTGGACGTACCTTGCGTTTCTTGTTCGACGGACCATACGAAGAGTTCAAAGCGAAGATCACCGAGTTGGGTGAAACACCACTTCCGCGTTATATCAAACGTGATGTTGAATCAACAGACGAAGAACGCTACCAGACTATTTACGCGAAAGAAGAAGGAGCTGTTGCGGCACCTACTGCAGGTTTGCACTTTTCACGCGAGTTGATGAAGCGTTTGGAATTGAAAGGGATCAATTTTGCAGAAATCACATTACATGTTGGTTTGGGAACTTTCCGTCCGGTAGAGGTGGAAGACTTGACGAAGCACAAAATGGATTCCGAGCAAGTGATCATCAATCAAAAAGCTGCGGATGTCGTAAACGAAGGAAAACGCAACAAGCGCAAGATCTGTGCGGTTGGAACAACTGCGATGCGTGCGATTGAAACATCTGTTTCTACTGACGGGATGTTGAAGCCATTTGATGGTTGGACGAACAAGTTCATTTTCCCTCCGTACGATTTCTCGATTGCAGATTGTATGGTAACGAACTTCCACACTCCGCTTTCAACGTTGTTGATGATGATCTCAGCGTTCTGCGGACACGACTTGATGATGCAAGCGTATCAAGAAGCGATCAAAGAGAAATACCGTTTCTATTCTTACGGAGACGCGATGTTGATCTTGTAATCAAAC
>CAYRVL010000116.1:0-4446 GCA_964427665.1 uncultured Fluviicola sp.
CGTTGTTTGTTTCGTGTTGTTTTGACAAGTTCCGAAAGCCCTTATCTTTGTCCACATGTCAAAACAGGAATTTATTCAACAGCAAACAGGGCTCTCGGCTCTTTCGGTGGCTAACACACTTCGATTACTCGATGACGGGGCAACGGTACCATTCATCTCGCGATACCGCAAAGAGATGACCGGTGCTCTGGATGAAGTTGCTGTGTCTGCGATTCGTGATCAAGCCAAACGATTCGAAGATCTTACTTCCCGTCAACAAACGATCTTATCGGCTATTAAAGATCAAGGGAAATTAACGGATGAATTGACAGCTAAGATCTCGGGTTGTTTTGACCCCAATGCACTGGAGGATATGTATTTGCCGTTCAAACAGAAGCGGTTGACAAAAGGAGAAAAAGCCAAAAAAATGGGGTTAGAGCCGCTTGCAAAGATGATCATGGCGCAACGGGGTGGCGACCCGGTTTCAATGGCTGATAAATTTGTAAAGGGTGAAATCGTTGATGAAGAACACGCTTTACAAGGAGCCGTGGATATCATGGCTGAATGGATCAATGAAAATGCAGCAGCGCGTTCCCGACTACGTCAGTTGTTCCAGCGCAAAGCTGTCGTTGTTGCAAAATTGCAGAAAGGAAAAGAAGAGGAAGGTGCCAAATACCGTGATTACTTCGATTTTTCTGAACCGCTATACAAGATCCCGTCACATCGTTTTCTGGCTTTGATCCGTGCAGAACGGGAGGGGATTGTTTCGATGAAAGCACAACCGGAGAAAGCTGATGCGCTTGATTTGTTGGAGCGTTTTTTTGTGAAGACTCAGGATGCGTGTGGTGATCATGTTGCCAAAGCATGCAAAGAGGCATACAGTAGAATGATGTGTGCGTCGCTCGAAACGGAATTGATCAATGAAGCCAAAGAAAAAGCGGATCGGGAGGCTATTAAGGTGTTTTCCTCAAATTTACGACAGCTATTACTTGCTGCTCCGGTTGGAAATAAACGAACGCTTGCGATCGACCCCGGGTTTCGGACTGGTTGTAAGGTTGTCTGTTTAGACGAACACGGTAATTTACTGACGAATGCGACGATCTATCCGCATCCGCCGCAAAATGAATCGGATAAAGCCAGTGCCAAGATCGCACAGCTTGTACAAGCGTATAAAATGGAAGTGATCGCTATTGGAGATGGAACGGCCGGACGCGAAACGGAATCCTTCATTAAGCGCGTACGTTTCGATCGGGATGTTTCGGTATTTATCGTTCGCGAAGATGGGGCTTCGATCTATTCAGCAAGTCCAATTGCGCGCAAGGAATTTCCGGATTTTGATGTTACTGTCCGTGGAGCAGTATCCATTGGTCGCCGACTGATGGATCCCCTGGCTGAGTTGGTAAAGATCGATCCGAAATCCGTTGGTGTTGGTCAATATCAACATGAAGTGAATCAACATTTGTTAAAAGATGCGTTGGATGATGTCGTTATTTCGGCTGTAAACGCAGTGGGGGTGGACCTAAACACAGCTTCTCCTTATTTATTGAGTTATGTTTCGGGGTTAGGACCTTCTTTAGCGGAGAATATCGTCGTGTATCGTGCGGAAAATGGAGGGTTTAAATCCCGATTAGATCTAAAAAAGGTAAAGCGACTTGGAGATAAGGCATTTGAACAAGCTGCTGGTTTTCTTCGCGTGCGCGAGGGGGAGAATCCGCTGGATAACTCGTCTGTGCATCCGGAGTCGTATGCGTTGGTTGAAAAAATGAGCAAAAAAATGGGAGTTTCGATCCCTGAACTAATCGGAAATAAGGAATTGATTGGACGCCTGCAAAAAACGGATTTTCCGGAAATTGACGCGTATACGTTTGATGACATACTAAAGGAATTGTTGAAACCTGGTCGCGACCCCAGAAAAACGGCCAGAGTATTTGAATTTGATGCACGAATCCGAACCATAGATGATCTGCGAGAAGGCATGACCTTGACTGGGATCATTACAAACGTGACGAATTTTGGAGCCTTCGTAAATATTGGGATCAAAGAGAACGGATTGATCCATAAATCGAATTTGGCTGAGCGTTATGTGGAGGATCCTGCGCAGGTGGTGAGTTTACACGAACACGTTGACGTTCAGGTGATAGAGGTGGATGTTTTACGCAAGCGTGTTGGATTGAAGAAACTTTAATTTACTTTTACACCAAATCACTGTTCATGAAACATTTTTTAGTGTTGTTGTTATTGGCAGGTTTGATAAGTGCTTGTTCCCAAACCGATGGAGAAAAGATTCGAGGGAAATGGCGTTTTTCAAAAATGGTGGCTAATGGAGATTTGATCGTTTCGGATGATCCTACTGAACAGCAGCAGATCATAGATAATGCGGTGTACGGGATGCGTGATCAGCTGACAAATATGAACGAAACGGAAGATGCTTACGCTAAAAAGTTGCGTCATGATATGGAACTGATGCTCAAGGTAACGTTTGATTTTACTGCGGATAGCACCGTGGTGGTTTCTAGTAATAGTCCGAAAAATGCGTCACAATCTGTTTGGCGATATCGACTCGAATCCGAGAAGAAGCAGTTGGTCATTTACGAACCGACGCGAACGGTGATCTACACTTATGCCTTGCGAGATAATTTACTTACTTTATCCGATGACAAAGACAGTATTGTCTTTAAAAAGCATTGATCACCGACCATATTTGGCCCAAATGGCACCTTTGAAGGGCGTCCAGTAACAGCAAGTTTGGCCTGCGATCTTGAGACCGTCATTGGTCCAGGAATTGCACGTATAGGCTAGGCTGTAAGATTGAGAGGAGTCGAAAAATAGGTTGTAATCCCCATACGGATGTTGCGGAATGCGTGTTGCTTTTCCACCTTTCCAAAGAAAACTGTTGTGGATATAGTCGCATAAGCTGGCATATTCACGTTCCGAAAGTTTGAGAGGGATAAGTGTGTTGGGGTCCAGGTCTTTTGGGCAGCACAACACAAGGTGCATCGCTCCTTCGCCCATGCCAAGCATCGCTTTTGCCGCAGTTTCAACGGTGAGGTCTCCCCAGTTTTTGGTTTTTAGGAAAAAGTTCTTGTCGCCCCAACCAATTGCAAAATGTGTTTGGAAAGTATCTACTTGTAGTGCGTCGTTAACTCCCAGTGTTTCTTCCCAATTTTTGATCTTAGAGCGGATCGGGATTACGAAATCTGTATGAACGCCATTTGTTGACAAGAAGATCTCGATGCTTTTCGGATCGGAATGCACTTGTCGCTCTATCGTGGCAAAAGAAAGCATGTAATAACACACGAAATAGATCGCCGTCAATGCGAGTATTCCTTCCAAAAATGCAAAGAGGAGTTTACCGAGGATCGTTATTCCGTTTTTTAGCCTGTTTGCCAATGGACTCATGTTCGTGATTTAAACCGGAATGAAGATATAGAAATTCTGGTTCGGTTCTTGATTCTTTTGATATATTTGAAATAAACCGAAAGAGATGAAAAAAATATTGATTGTTATTGCGCTGTTTGTTTCAGGATTGGCAAGCGCGCAAACCTATTCCACAGGGGATAAAGAAATGAATGCTACGCTTGTGTCAGTGAACTCGGAGGCAAAGGTGAATTTGCCAGATTTCAAAAATCGATTGGCAATAACGTATGGAGTTTCCTTGGCAAAGGTAGAATATTGTTTCAAAGCAGGAATGACTGCAGGAGATGCATTTATGGCCTTTGAAGTGTCCAGTTTGGCAAAACGTCCAATTGAACAAGTTATCACCTCTTACAAAAAGAATAAGGGTAAAGGTTGGGGTGTGATCGCAAAAGAAATGGGGATCAAACCCGGATCTCCGGCTTTTCATCAGTTAAAGAAAAATACAAAGGCGAAATCCGGAAAAGTGAAACCTGAAAAGAAAGGTGGAAAACCTGAGGATAAAGGCAATTCCGGCAAAGGGAAACCAACTGAAACCGGAAAGCCGAAAGAAAACGGGAATTCGGGCAAAGGAAACGGCAATTCGAATGCAAAAGGAAAGGGAAAATAGGTCGTAAGATCGTTTTGTTGAAGGGTGGGGGATACTCCACTTTTTTTTTGCTTGGGATCCATGTCGTTGTAAATTCCAGAATCAGATGAAATGGAGCTTATTTTCTACAGTATTGAATCGTTCGTTATTCGTGAAAGGATTTGTGTGACTCGATGTAATTGAATTGATAACATGTATTTGGTTCTGAAACTGCTTGCTTTGAATGATTGCTTACTTTCCAAGCAAGCCAAAATAGCCATGTCTCACGCAACGTAGAGATGCGTCACCTTTTGCTACCCTCTTTCACGACGATAGATGGCTACGTATATTCGCTGTTTTCTTGGTCATCTGGATCCAATAGGTCAATGTGCCCCTCGGCTCCCTTTTTTGGCTCAGACTCTTTCGTTTGACGGCCAAATTCCGTACTTTTGCGGCCTTAATTAATTCTCAAAACATGGAAATTC
>CAYRVL010000117.1:0-4249 GCA_964427665.1 uncultured Fluviicola sp.
TTGTGTAAATCTTACAGATCAAATTTGATTCCCTGCGCCAATGGCAAGTTGTCGGTGTAGTTGATGGTGTTCGTCTGACGGCGCATGTACACTTTCCATGCATCGGAACCAGACTCGCGGCCTCCACCTGTTTCTTTCTCACCTCCGAAAGCACCACCGATCTCTGCACCCGATGTTCCGATGTTTACGTTCGCAATACCACAGTCAGATCCTGCATGCGATAAGAACGCCTCGGCTTCTCTCAAGTTGTTGGTCATGATCGCTGACGACAATCCTTGCGGAACTCCGTTTTGGATCGCAATCGCGTTCTCAATGCCTCCGGAATACTTCATCAAGTACAATACCGGTGCAAAGGTCTCGTGCTGTACGATCTTGAAGTGGTTTTGCGCTTCTGCGATAGCTGGACGTACATAACATCCGGATTCGTATCCTTCTCCTGTCAATACACCGCCTTCTACGATCACTTTTCCACCTTCAGCAACTACTTGCTTCAACGCGTTCTCGTATGCCGCAACAGCGTCTTTATCGATCAATGGACCTACGTGGTTGTTCTGATCCAAAGGATTTCCAATTTTCAATTGCTTGTAAGCATTCACCAAGGCATCGCGCACTTTATCGTACACCGATTCGTGAATGATCAAACGACGGGTAGATGTACAACGCTGTCCTGCTGTTCCTACGGCACCAAATACGGCTCCCGGAACTACGATCTTCAAGTCGGCAGACTCGGTAATGATCACTGCGTTGTTTCCTCCCAATTCCAACAAGTGGCGGCCCAAGCGTTTTCCAACTGCTTCTCCAACCAATTTACCCATGCGCGTAGAACCTGTAGCAGATACCAACGGCACACGTGGATCGTTCGACATCAATTTTCCAAGCTCAGCATCTCCGATCAACAAACAAGAAACTCCTTCCGGAACTCCGTTTGCTTCGAATACTTCTTGGGTGATCTTCTGACAAGCGATTGCTGTCAAAGGCGTTTTTTCAGACGGTTTCCATACACACACGTCACCACATACCCACGCCAACGCCGTGTTCCAGTTCCAAACTGCCACCGGGAAGTTGAACGCAGAGATGATCCCTACGATCCCAAGCGGGTGGTATTGCTCGTACATGCGGTGACCCGGACGCTCCGAGTGCATGGTCAAACCATAAAGCTGACGCGACAAACCAACTGCAAAGTCACAGATGTCGATCATTTCCTGAACCTCACCCAACCCTTCTTGCAAGGATTTCCCCATTTCGTAAGAAACCAACTCGCCAAGTGGTTGTTTGTATTCACGGATCTTTTCAGCCAACTGACGGATCACTTCTCCGCGTTTTGGAGCCGGGATCATTCTCCAGGAAAGGAATGCTTCCTGCGCTTTTAGGATCACTGCTTCGTATTCCGCTTCTGTTGCTGCATTTACGGATGCAATTACTTGTCCGTCTACCGGTGATACCGAGTCAATTTTCGCTCCACGCGTATTGAACCAATATCCACCTGTTGAAGCTCCACGGTTTACAGCTTCGATGCCCAATTTGCTGAGCGTTTCCTGAATTCCAAAATCTACTGCAGTTGCTGACATGCTTAATGATTTAATTTGTGCAAAATTACACAAATTTTGGTGGGATTTGTGTCACTCCGGTGGCCTTAACATATATTTTATTCCCGCATTATCCGTTTTGTCCTAAGCGGCGTGTAACCTTATTGCCACTTTTCCCTTATTTTTGGTCATGCGCCTTCTCCTTTTGATCCTAACTTCGATCGTTTTGAACACGTTTTCGTGGTCGCAAACACGTCAACTTTCTTTTACTGTAGCGCGGGCAAATACCACCTGCGACTCGACCCAAAAATCCTTCTTCTTTTTCAAGCCGGCGGGTGAAAAGGACAGTCTGTTCTTTCGGTTCAGTACGACGAATTGTGCAATCGATCAAAACATCTCGTGGCCTGCTGGCCCGTATCGCGTGCGCATCGTGAGCGATGAAGGTGGCACTGTCGAAACAACTTTTTCCATTCAAGATTCGAGTACGGTGATCCGCTTGGGAAATCTGCTATTGCAGTCGGATACCGCCACCATCGAAGAAGTGACCATCACCGGTGTGCCGAAGAAGTTCATTGTGGTGGATGCCGAAAAAACGACCGTTACCGTGGAGGGCAATCCCATTTTGGAAGTAGCTTCCGTGTACGATGCGGTCTTGAAGATTCCGGGAATTTTGCCTTTTCCGGGCGGCGGATTTGCCATGGGCGGACAGCAAGCGAGTGTTTATTTTGAAGGAATACCGAGCAATTTGGGCGGACAGGATCTGGACAACCTGCTCAAGAGTATGCCGGCGACAACCGTGAAGGAAATTGTGCTGATCAGCAATCCGGGTGCGTCCTACGATGCCACTACTAGCGGTGCGATCATCGACATTGTGAGTCAGGGACGCGTCACGAAATGGCTCAGTGGATCGATTTCACTGAATACGGGGATCAACGAACAAGTGAAAACTAGTCCGTCCTTTCTGATCAACGGAAAAGGGAAGAAGTTCACCTGGCAAGTACAGTCGACCTATGCTTTCTACGAACGCACGTCCAAGACGAGTTCCAAACGGTCTTACCAATATTTCACAGCGCCTGCCAGCTATGACAATTACAGTTCGGAGCGTTCGAAAGATCATTATGCCAGCATTCGCCCATCGTTGACGTATCGCATCAACCGCAAGAGTTTTGTACAGTTCAATCTGGGCTTTTCGCGTTTCGTGAACAACATGCGTGGTTCCAGTTTCGTGGAATCTACGGACACCGCTTTTCAGGCCTTCAACAATTATTCGCAGCGCAAAGGGAACGGTTTTAACTGGGATGCTTCCATGAAATACCGCTTGATCCTGGATAGTTTGAACCGAAAGTTGGAGGTGTTAGTGAGCTATTCGAAATACGATTATTCCTCGAAACGCTTGTCGGAGCAAATCGGAGCAAATTCCTTGTACCACTTATTGGATAATACGAATGCGCATGACCGTTTAACGGTGCGGATCGATCACGAATACCCGATGCCCAAACTGAAAGCGCAAGTGAATGTAGGTGTGAAATGGTCGGGTTTTCTTGCTGACAATACCGGCTTTTACCGCTTGAATGACACCACCGTCCTGACTTTCGATTCGCCGACCACAGGTTTTACTTTGCCTTTTCATTACGCGGATCAGAACAGTGCCGCCTATGTGGAATACAAACAACGCATCGGAAAGAAAGTCTCATTCACGGCAGGATTGCGTGCCGAAGATTACCGCTTGAAAGGCGAAGTAGCCGACATCGATTGGGTGAATAAGCACTACACGAATTTGTTCCCTTCCATCCATGCTTTGTACCGCATTACCGGTGACATCTTGTTTACCGCCAGTTATGCGCGCAAGATCAACGTGCCCAATTACAATCAATTCGATCCGAACTTGAATGGTTACTTCGATGCGTACACGCAAAGCACCGGGAATCCGAATCTCGAGCCGAATTTCAATCAGCGCATGCACGCCAAATTGACAGTTTTCGATTACTTGGAATTATCGTTTTCTTACAATGTATCGGCATCCGTGAACTTGTCCGAAGTGCGCGCAGACAGTAACAGTTACGCGATCGATCAAACGTTTCGCACTTATTCCAATGTGCAATCGGTGAATTACTTCATGGCGCTTCCGGTTCCGTTCGGGATATTTAAGCACGGTATGGATTTTTTCAATCAAGCAGTAGATGTGGACGCCATTTCGTTCATGTATCTCTACGCGGATAATCAACGCACCTACATCCCGGATTACGCCTATCCAAATGGGAATTTGTCCCAGTGGTCATTTGGCTGTTATTCCCAGTTTATTTTGCCATGGAAATGGCGTTTGAACGCGGAGTACAATTACACGGCAAAAGGAATGTTCCAGCTTACAGAAACGACTAAACCGATTCACGATCTGGAACTGACACTGAGCAAAGAGTTTAAGGATAAACATTGGCGGGTGGCTTTCTCCGTTCAAGATGTTCTCAATTCGAACCGCTATTTGTACCGAACGAGCTTCGTACCGGTGATCTTGGCTACAGATTCTAAACCGGACACACGGGTAGCTTGGATCAAGTTGGCTTACTCATTTGGGCGCTACGAACGTCCGAATATTTCCGAGAACGGCTTGCCAAATGTAGGAGGGGGGAAGGAATAACGGAACCTATTCTTCCATGAACGGCATCATTTCTTCCGAGATCTGCTCGCGGAGTTTCGCCAGTTTGTGGGCGTATTCTTCGAGTTTT
>CAYRVL010000118.1:0-4135 GCA_964427665.1 uncultured Fluviicola sp.
GGGTCTATTTTTTTTGCAAGAACGACCAAAAGGTACTGCGATTGACCAAAGTGACCTTGATCTGAGGATACAAAGTCTGAAAACTGGTCGGGATCTTTTGTTTGAAACGTTTGTCCCACTGCAAACAAATCCCGATCGCATGACCATTTGCGCGCTCGATGTAATCCACGGCTTGTTTGGTGTGCGTAAACCAGAAGAAGCGTTCAACTTCTTTTCCTGTCACCAGCAACTGTTTGCGGCGTTCAGACAATACCCAATTGCGCCACAGCGCGGGCACGTCGTTCCGGAATTCCAGCGGTTGAAAGGCTCGGATCAAGCCATTTCGGATACCGTTGTCTACGAAGTAAACCACCCAACCTTTTTTCAATTCGTAGCGGTGTTCGTTGTAAAAAGAAGGAAGTGTAAACAAGATATCGACCTTTTCGAACAAGCGGATGTAGCGTTCCACGGTTTCATTGTCCAATCCGCAACGTTTTCCGAGTTCGTTGTAGGAGATCACTTCTCCGATGTGGAACGCCAACAAACGCAGCAAATGGATCAATTTTTCTTTTTTGTTGATCCGTTCATGCGCGCTCAATTGGGTGATGATACTGTTTTCTACCAGATCATACACGGTCGCTTCCATCATTTCGGGAAGGGCAACCACTTCCGGATAGTTCCCATAGATCAGTCGTTGTTCCAGTTGTTGATCTTCTGTTGCCAAACCAAAATGCTGCGCACATTCCTGATACATGAGCGGACTTACGCGAATTTCCAATCCCTGCTGGCGAAGCGCTTCCCACAAGGCTTCATGCAACGACGGTTCGGAACTGCACAACAAGATCAGGTTTTCAATATGATCCCATTCCAAACAGTGATCGATGAGGTCTTGGGCATGTTGCAGCAAATGGGCTTCTCGGACCACGATCATGCGTTTTCCAAAATTTTCCGGAGTAAAAAAGCTAGGGTCGTCTAATTGCTGACGCGTTTTTTTGTCGGTCGCATCATATACGATCAGATCCGCTTCGTGGGATGCAAGAATGGGTTGCAAGAGCGTCCATTTCCCGCTTTTTTTAGGTCCGCGCAACACGACGATCTTACTGACTTGAATTTGCTTTTGAATGGTTTCCTGAAGAATCCTTGGGATCATGCTTTTTTTTGGGAAAAATAGATCATAATCCGGTAATTGGATTGAAAAATGCGAAAAATAGATTTCAACAAGGGTGTTGATAGTCCGTCTTAAGGCTTGATAATGAGTCGGTCGAAATACGCTTTTGGGCGATCTGAATGCATGAATTTGTTGCCGCCATAGCACGTCATTTCGTAGGTGATTCCAGCGAACGACACGTAGTGTTTCCATTGATATCCTTTCACCGGGTCCAACACCAATCCATCCATGATGCGAATCCCGTCTACGGTTGTGCTATCGATCGGAGTGGTATGTTCGTTCTTCAGAAAAGCGTTGAATCGTGCATCCAGATCTACGGGAGATTTTGAAACTGCCAATTCATAGCCGTTTCCTTGCCCCAATTCCTGATAAATGAAATTGTAGGTACTAGCCGTTTTGGTCTCCATAGGTTTCCCGCTTAGTACGATTGAAAAGCGAAAGTCAGGTTCCGAAACTTCATAACGGCGCCAGGAATTCATCAATTTCTTATCCGTTTCTGTTGTTCCGTTGAATGTGGCTTGAACGGCACGCACGGAATAGCCTTTTGCGCGCAATAGTTGAACGATCCCGTCATTGCCATAGAGATGTCCGGAACCAACGGCACAAAAAACCGATTGTTTGCGCATGAGCGTATCCAATCCTTGAACCATGTTGCGGTTTCGCTGGGTGATCAACGATTCATAGGCTCCGGGCATACTTTGAAGTTGAGAACGCAACATGCGGGAAAGTGCCGCAATATCTCCTTGTAAATACGTGTCAGTAAACTTCTCTTTGCTGAAAAAATACGCGTTTAAAGCTGCTCGGGGACCGGGATCCACGCGATTTGCCGCATCCAATTGTTCCTGAAATGTTTCCAGTTGGTAGAATTTCTTTCCGGCACAATGGGCTGTATGTTGAAAGTAAGCATCCAGAAATTGCGGGCGACCATCTTCATCGCCATAGACCGTAGTGGATGCTTCACGTGACGCATTGAAAGAGCGATTCTTCTCGAACAGATCCAAATTGAAAGCAGAAATCCGGACATCGTATTGATCGTATATCGCGCGTACATCTGTCTCCAAAACGACAGCCTCAGCGTTCACGAATGCCGTGTATAACGAATCCGGAAAGCGGAATAAGCGGGGATCATTGGAATGCAGACTACCAAAAACATAGCTTGGTGCTTTCAGCTGTTTTCCGGAAACTTCCCACAGTAATTGGTAAACAGTCGATTCTTGCGCAAAACCGGCACGTAGAAACAACAAACAGCAAACCAAGACAAAGCCCTTCATAACTGCAAGTTTAGGACAATTTCAGGATGCAATTTCGGAACTTATTCATTTTTAACATCTAGCAGATCAAGCGATCTACGTGATTTTCTCCGAATGCATACGGAATATACGCCAGTGATGGAATCTTTTTGGTGAGAATTACCGGAGTGCGTTTTCCGAGACTGATCGTTCCGTGTGTTTCAGACAGTCCCATGGCATAGGCAGCATTGATCGTCAAGGCATTGAATGCTTCCTCCGGCGTCAATTTCATTTTGACACAAGCCAGCGAGAAGATCTGTTGCATGTTGTCGCAGGGCGTGGTACCCGGATTGAAATCGGTGGCCAAAGCAAACGGAAGGTCGTTTTCCAGGAAGGTACGTGCATCACCAAACGGAATGGAAATGAAATGAGAACATCCAGGTAAAAATGTTGGCATGCAGCTGCTTCCTTTCAGCGCTTGGATATCTTCTTCGTTCGATTCTTCCAAATGGTCTACCGAAAGCGCGCCTAATTCCACCGCTAACTTTACACCACCCATGATAGAAAATTGATTGACATGTACCTTCGGGATCAGTCCATATTCGCGTCCAGCCTTGAGAATGCGTTCCATCTCGTCCAATGAAAAATAATTGCGTTCGCAAAAGATATCGATGTAGTCTGCCAGTTGTTCTTGTGCGATCACGGGCAACATGTCGTCGATGATCAAACGGATATAGGCTTCATGGTCTTGCTTGTATTCCATGGGAAAAGCATGCGCACCCAAAAAAGTTGCTTTGATGGCAATTCCGGCAGTTTCTTTCAGACGTTTGATGACTCGAAGCATTTTCAATTCGGCCTCCACACTCAATCCATATCCGGATTTGATCTCTAAAGCACCGGTGCCTTTCGCTTTCATGCGTTCGATGCGTTCCAATGCTGCTTGGTATAATTCTTCTTCGCTCATTTCACCCAGGCGACGGGCAGAGTTCAGAATTCCTCCACCTTTTAGAGCAATTTCTTCATAGCTCAATCCTTTGATGCGATCCACGAATTCTTCCTCGCGGGAACGTGCGAACACCGTGTGCGTGTGCGGATCACAAAACGCAGGCATGACGCATTGTCCTTCCGCATCGATCACCTCCACACCACGCCAGTCGGTAATTCCTTCCCAATCTTCCATGGCACCGTAAGCGATGATCTCTCCATCTTCGAGTGCTAGAAAGGCATTGTCGATCGAAGGCACCGTTGCCATTTCCGCGCCTTTTAAAAATGGAGGGAACGATTCACCCACCTGATAGAGGGTTTGGATGTTTTTGATGAGGATCTTTGCCATGTTGCGAGCTTTGGTGCAAATATAGCGCGATTCGAAAAGAACTGATTGCGCTGGGCGCTTGAAAGCAGTTTTGGTTTACAAAAATCCGTGTATGCTTAAATATTTATTTGCATACAAGCTTGAAATTCAGTCAGGAAAGATGTTGCAAGCGATGTTTTCGTTGATTAAACGAACATTTTTGACGACCCTTGCTTGCATTTTCAAATAAAGTGCTTATTTTTGCATCCGCTTTCAGTCCGAAAGCCGATTGTTCGAGAGAAAACGAATAATCGAAAATATCCCAAAAGAAGCCTCGGTGGCGGAACTGGTAGACGCGCTGGATTCAAAATCCTGTTCTTTCGGGAGTGCCGGTTCGATTCCGGCCCGAGGTACTAAAACCAGAGTGAGAAACAAAGCGAGAGCGATGTTCCGAACTCTGGTTTTTTT
>CAYRVL010000119.1:0-3593 GCA_964427665.1 uncultured Fluviicola sp.
GTTTCTGTTGCCTTCAAATCATGGGTGAATTTTCTCGATAAGATGAAAAGGTAATCACTCAATCGATTCATATAGCTTGGAATGACAGCTTCCACCTTTTCATTTGCGGCAAGATGGACAATACTTCTTTCTGCCCGTCGGCAAACGCAACGTGCAATGTGTGTATGCGATACTACCGGATTTCCACCTGGCAAAACAAACGATTTCATCGGTTCCAAGGTAGCGTCCATGGCATCAATCCATTGCTCCAAATTTTCAATATCACTGACGTGTATTTCAGGAAGTTTCATGGAATTCTTTTCCGGATCTGCCGCCAGATGTGACCCAATCGTGAACAAGCGATCCTGAATCTCCAATAACTGTTCGTTCACAGCGCTGTCGGCACTCAGATCGCGGATCAGTCCAATGTAGCTGTTCAATTCATCTACGTTTCCGTATGACTCAATGCGAATATGGTGTTTCGGTAATCGCGTTCCACCGATCAAACCGGTAGTACCACTGTCGCCTTTTTTGGTGTAAATCTTCATGCTACTAATTTAAGGGAAGCGAACAAATTGTGAACCTTCCGTACACATTTTTGTCCAACAAATTGAACAAGCTTTTGTTTGTCTTCTCCGGATAAAGCCATTCCATTTACCTTAAATTCCTTAAATTAGGCCAGCAAACTAAAGTAATTGACATGAAAAAAATACTGGTCTTTTCTGCCGTGATCGTTTTATCGGCTTGTGGAACTGCAAAAAAATCAATGGACGCTACGGTCGAAACGATTGATGGGCTGTCTCAAGCAGATGTTGATCGCGGAAACCAAAAATTTCCTGGTCTCACATTGAATGATCTGGTAGAAGGGAAAAAATTGTACGAAAACAATTGTGGACTTTGTCACGCCTTAAAAAAGCCGGAATCAGAATCAGAGGCAGAATGGCGCAAAGTGGTTCCTCCGATGGTTCAAAAAGCCAATAAAAAAAACGGTGGCGTGTTGGATGCTGTAGCAGAAGAAAAGATCTTGAAATACGTGATCACCATGGGATCCAAATAACGGAAAGGGCATCTTCGGATGTCCTTTTTCATTAAAACAAACGATTTTTCCAAACTACCGGACGCTGCACAAAATGCTCTTTTGTCTGTTGTGGTCGTTTCCAGATCAATCCCATACGCCCCATATCGATCGTTACGTGATATTTGTCAGATGCCACTACTTGTTGCCAAGCATCCCACATGTCACTACTCCAGCGGATATCGTCCAAAATAAACAGCGTCTCATCGTGGGTTTGCGCGTCCAACAGCTCCAGATACCGCAATAGCGCCGCTCCTTGATGATTGCCATCAATGAAAACCAAGTCGTATTTCTGGTGACTTTTATTCTCTAAAAAGGCATCGAAGTCCATTTGGAGTGTCGTAACACCGGTCAATTTCCACCGCTCAAACTGCGCTATGGCTCTCAATTCGGTGTTCGGACAACCTTCTACGGTGATCACATGGCTTTTCGGTGCGGCATGTTTCATGGTGATCGTTCCCGTGCCGATGGAAGTTCCTAACTCCAGGATGTACGTGGGTTTGAAATAGCGACAGAGGCGCCAGATCAAGTTTCCATACATGCCTTTGCTGGAAGCATGTTTAGCCAAATCGGCTACAGATCGTTTTTGAGCAAGTCGGTGAGAACCAGCACCTAAATCTACAATGTCAAACTTTTTGGTATCCCGCGCCAAATCATTCAACCATTTTTTTCTTTCTTTAAGGAAATTTTTGTCGATCGGGAACGTTAATCCTTTGTCAACTAGTTCAAAGACAAAAGGGGAATGAACACCATGTCTTCCTTTCGATTGAAGTAAAAAATGCCAGTAAGACGCCGAATTTCGAGTCATGCTGCAAAGAAACAAAAAAAGCACACACGCGAGTCATATGCATATTGCTACACTGGAAGAACAACGCAAACAGATTATTCAGAAACAACCGGAAGTCATTCTAGCTGGTGCTTGTCGCATCGGAGAAGGGATCATCGGGTTAGAGGAGAGCGAAGTCAAACGCCTGGCCAAGGTACTCGCCAATTCACCGGTGAAAAAAACTTTGTTCGTACCTGCCTCCGGATCGGGTTCCCGCATGTTCGAGTTCTTGTTTGATTTTGTCTCGAATCCCTCAGAATCCAATCGGGGACAAGTAGAACGTTTCCTGAACCACATCGAAGATTTTGCCTTCTTCTATCAGTTTCCAAACGAGATCCAACAACAGTTGCGCGATCGCACCATGGATATCGAGTCGTTCGTCGCCTACATCTTGAATAATAAAGGTTTCGGATTGGCACATTTGCCGAAAGGATTGGTGCCGTTTCACAAACATGGTCCGTTTTTGTTGAATCCGTTCCACGAACATGTCTTGCAAGGATTGCGTATGAGTAAGGACATGCAGTTTCATTTTACCATCCGACCGAATTTCATGGATATCATCCGGAAACAGTTGGCGTATTTGGAAGGAATGACCTCGCAGCAAATTGCTGTTTCGTTTTCAGAACAAGATCCGGAAAGCGACGCTTTTGCTTTTGATGATTCCGCTAACGAGGTGCGCTTGGAAAATGGCGCCTTGTTGCGCAGACCATCCGGACATGGTGCGCTGCTTCAAAATTTGGAAAACGTACACAGCGATC
Source organism: uncultured Fluviicola sp. (assembly GCA_964427665.1). Lineage (GTDB taxonomy): Bacteria > Bacteroidota > Bacteroidia > Flavobacteriales_D > Crocinitomicaceae > Fluviicola. The sequence continues at coordinate 2,639 of CAYRVL010000119.1, forward strand.
TGCTCTTCATCAAGAATATTGACAATGTACAGCATTTCAGTCAATCAGCTTCCTCTGTTACTACGATGCAGATGTTGGGCGGATTGTTACTTGAATTGCAGCAAAAGATCCGGGAAATTTTGCTCACTCCGTCCGCTGACAAGATCGCCACGTTGAACCAACACTATCAACTGTTCCATCCCGATGAGTTGACGCGTCCTTTGGAAGAATTGGTGGCAATGCTAGATCGTCCATTGCGTGTTTGCGGCATGGTGCGGAATGAAGGACAACCGGGTGGAGGACCGTTTTGGGTTCAGGAAAAATCCGGAGTCTCGAAACAGATCGTGGAAAAAGCGCAGATTGATATGCGTGGTGAACAGTACCGCGTAATGATCCAATCGACCCATTTCAATCCGGTGGTGATGGTTTGTGAAGGAAAACGCGCTGACGGTACTCCAATTGATTTCGACCGGTACAAAGATCCGTCGAAGTATTTCATTGTGCACAAAAATCATCAGGGGCAAGCCATTCAATTCGTGGAGCTACCAGGACTTTGGAATGGAAGTATGGCTCATTGGAATACGGTTTTCGTAGAAATTCCAAGCACAGCTTTTAGTCCCGTGAAAACCATTTTGGACCTCCTGGATCCGGCACACTTGGATTAATACAATTGTTGGCGTTTCAATAAATAAGCGGTTAAGACTTCTTTCAGGTTATTGCGAATATCAGCAGTGGCAAAATCAATACCGTATTGGGCGCATTTCAGTTGAATGTCTTTGAAATAAGCCTGAATGGCTTCATGGTAATGCGAACGCACTTCGGCAGGCAATAATTTCATGTGTTCACCTGTTTCCATGTCCACTAAATTCACCGGGCGATTTTCCAGTTCGAAATCCACTTCCGTTTCCTGATCGATGACGTGAAAGAGCACCACTTCGTGTTTGTTGTGGCGCATGTGTTGAATGGCTTGAAACAA
>CAYRVL010000120.1:0-3469 GCA_964427665.1 uncultured Fluviicola sp.
TCGACGGCTTGGGCAGATCCATTTTCTTGTTGAATCTTTCACGAGGAAAGATCGTGGAAACAGCGGCCCTGATCCGTGCCATGGAATCCGGAGTAGTTCTGGGTGCAGGACTGGATGTCAACGAATTTGAAAAGGCGTCTTTCGAATCCTTTTTTGAAAACGATGTCCCCGAGGAATTGCGCTACTTGTTACATAGTGACCGCGTATTGCTGACGCCGCACGTTGGGGGCTGGACGCAGGAGAGTTATTTCAAGTTGAGTGATGTGTTGGCTCAGAAGATCCTGAACCGTTACGCACGCGATTGATTACGGTTTCATCCAATCGACCACCCAAAGGTCCTTTCCGATCTGCAAACGGAAAAACACACTTTGCGATTCGGGTAAATGGGCCAGCGAAAAAGTCTGACCTTGTTGATCGAGCAAGCATTTACCTTGCGCATCATAAATTTGCAGGTGCGCGGACTTATTTCCGGTCACAGAAAGCACGTTCTGTTGTAATTGCAGCGGCGCCGCTTCCAGTAATTCATCCAATCCAACCGCAGTTACAATAAACCGAAAGCTGATCGTTTGCACATACTCGGGTGCGTCCGGGTCGTAAATATCGAAGTACACGATCCCATTTCCAGGGGTGTCATTCAGCATCGCACCGATGATCAGTTTTTGTGCATAGGGCAGGCCTCCGAACAAGGTAAAATCAGCGCTGTCGCCATCTTCGATTACGGGTAAAAACACATCCTGATTGTCAAAATTGATCACCCAAGCAGCCGGGATGTTGGAAAAGTGCGTCTTCCATCGAAGAGAAGTATCACTACTCGCATTTGTAAAGATCTCAATGTACCAATGGGCCGGGGATTGATCGGTGTTTTTGATGAGAATGGTGGACGTATCCTGAAAATAAAAGGTTTGCGCTTGTACTTTCAGCGCTCCGGTTGCCAGCAATAAAAAAGCCCATATCCATCTCATACTTCAAATGTGCTGATTTCGAATGAAAAGTCCAACTTTTTAGCGGGAAACATCTGTAACAAGAGTTGCTGTCAGAAGGATATTTTGTGAGAATTTTAACTGCCAATTGCAATTGGAGTTGTACCTTCGCGAACCCACTTCCAAGAACAGTGTGATATGAAAACGATTTTGCTTTTGGGCGCAGGAATGTCTGCCTCTTCGTTAATTCGCTATTTGTTGCAACATGCAGAAGCGCATGATTGGCAATTGCGTGTGGTGGATCAGTCATTGGAACTGGTTCAGCGCAAAATTGGCGGACATCCGAGAGGCGTTGCCTTATCGTTCAATGCTTTGGATCGTTCGGAGCGTTGGGAGGAATTGAAAAATGCGGATCTGGTTATTTCGATGTTGCCAGCGCGCTTTCACGTCGAAGTGGCGAAAGATTGTTTGGAACTGAAAAAGCAATTGATCACGCCGTCCTACGTTTCCCCGGAAATGCGTGCACTGGATGCGGAGGTAAAAGCTGCCGGTTTGTTATTCATGAACGAAATCGGTGTAGACCCGGGGATCGATCACATGAGCGCCATGCAGATCATCGATATCATCCGTGCCAAAGGCGGGAAGATCACGTCGTTCAAAAGTTATTGCGGCGGACTGATCGCACCGGAAAGTGATAACAATCCGTGGAATTATAAATTCACCTGGAATCCGCGCAATGTAGTGTTAGCAGGACAAGGGATCGCGGCACAGTTCATTGATCACGGACAATACAAATATTTGCCATACGGCCAGCTTTTCGCACGGTTGGATCACTTGGAAATCCCTGGATTTGGTGCCTTTGACGGTTATGCGAATCGCGATTCATTGTCGTATCGAGAGGTGTATGGCTTGGAAGATATCCCGACCTTGTACCGCGGAACCTTGCGCAGAACCGGTTACTGTCAGTCGTGGAACATTTTCGTGCAATTGGGCATGACGGATGATTCCTACGAATTGGCAGAGGCTGAAACGCTTACGGCACGAACCTTTTTGAATACCTTTTTACCCTACGACGAAACGAAAAGCATCGAAGAAAAGTTTACGATCTTCTGTGCCAAATTTGGGATCCACGATATCGAACGCTTCCGTTGGTTGGGACTGTTCGATGGGGAAACGATTGTTGGTTTCGCCCATGCTACTCCGGCTCAGTTGCTGGAAAAGATCCTCGTAAATAAATGGGTGCTGGAACCGAACGACAAGGACATGTTGGTGATGGTGCACGAATTCCGTTACGACTTGGATGGTCAAACGCACGAGATCAATTCTTCCATGGTAAACATTGGCGAAGACAGTGTCTTTACATCGATGTCGAATACCGTTGGATTGCCAGTTGGGATTTGCGCGAAATTGATGTTGTCCGGAAAATTGCAGGAGACAGGTGTTCACATCCCAACCATGAAGTCGGTGTATCAGCCAATTTTGGAAGAATTGAGAAGTTTAGGAATTCGTTTTGATGAAACGGAGCGCTTAATTGGCGCGTGCTAAGAAGCGGTAGATCATCGTTCCCCCAATAGCAGCGAACAACACGGCTTCCGGAGGATAGCTTGTAAAGAAACTAAATCCGAAAAATATGCCGGCTGCCCCCAGCAAGAGCAATCCTTGTTTGGTCAAACCGTTTGTAATCTGTTGCATGTCGAGTTTCGCAAATAAGTTCAGTCGGATAAACTGCGATTTGTACAGCATAATACCATTTAAAAGGATCAAGGGGATCAGGAATAATCCTTGCGCCATGCCGAGATCTTCATAACTTAAAAATGCCCAGATGCGTTCCGACCAGGAAAATGGCTGCTGCAATCGCGGGAGTAAGTTCCAAACAAGTGCTGTGGTTGCGATTAAAAGTAAAGCCCCGAGAAGCGCATTTCGGAAAGCTAAACGACGTTCGTCTGCATCTGGGTGATAGTGTGCCCGTTTGCGCGCTTTGGCTAAAGTGAGTCCGTAAAAAAGCAACCAATCGAGGAGGTAGAACTGCAAAATGAAAGAGGTATCCCAATTCCAGAACAGGTATCCTGCCACGGGAAGCAAAGCTTCCAGAAGCGTTTGAACGATCAGTGCGTTTTTGGGAGTCATATTTTGTACTTGCGGGCAGCTTCGCGCGAAAGTTCGAAGTCCGGATTGTACTTCAAGGCCTTTTTAAAGGCTTCGATCGCACTGGTTGGATCGCCTTGTTTTTCGTAGCAGAGTCCCAAATTGTGCCACGCTTCCACATAACGCGGTTCTTTTTGCAAGGTTTGATTGTAGTAGATCACCGCACTATCGATCTGGTTTTGGTGGAATTGCTTGATCCATCCTTGTTGAAACAATGAAGGTGCAAATTCCGGGTCCATTTTAGCCATTTTTCGGTAGATCTCAAGCGCTTTTTCGTCTTCGTTGAACTCTTGGTGTGCATACGCCAAATTGTACCAAGCATCGATAGATTTTGGACGCAATTGCGTGGCAGTGGTAAAATACTCCAGGCACAACTTATCTCCCTCTTCTTGGTACAAAGAACC
>CAYRVL010000121.1:0-3407 GCA_964427665.1 uncultured Fluviicola sp.
GGTGTATCATTACCCAAATTTGCTGCAGGAGCAGCGGCTTCATCCGGAGTTGTTTCTTCTACAGTGGCTGTGCCGTCTGAATTCGGTTTTACCTTCACCGAGAATGTTCCGTCGTACGGTGCCAAACAATGGGTTGCGTCGCACGGTTGGAACGAATAGGAACCGGTCACTGAAAATTCTTTGTCTGTAAGAATTTTGATCTTCTGCTTGAATTTTACTTTGCCTTCGTGGTAATATAGATCCTCATCTGCTTCTTCATCATGTTTGAAGACAGGCTTGGGCTCAACTACGGCGCCAACCAATTTGTAATCTTTGCTTTTGTTTACAACATATTTAGTAGCATAACCAAAGCTTCCTTTCGGTAATACAATCGCATTGATGTGCCACTCTTTTACGATCGATACTTCGGCGATCACCGTAGCTTCGTTGTCTTTCCCCATTTCAACCGAGAACTTCCATTTGGATTTGTCTTCCGGGAATTCTAAGCCTTGGGCGCGTACTGCATGTGTACTTAAAACGAAAAATGCAGCAAGAACTGCAAACAATTGGGTCTTCATGGTTCTAAAATACATGTTAAGGGATAGTAATGGTAAATGGGACATCCACAGGTGGCAAACACATCACATCGTTGCAAACCATGTAGGTCACATATCCGGTGAGTGTTCCTTTAGATCCTGGTTTGATCTTTTGGGTAAACTTGACTTGATCTTTGAAAAAATCCAAAGTCGCTTCAAAGTTTGCATCGTATTCTTGAATGGATTTAGGTTCGTTTACACCGCCGTCTAAAGAAATCCCTGTATTCTCGGTGAACACAAAGGTGGTAGGAACGGGACCAATATCGTTTTTAATATGTTGACTGTACAAATGCCAGCCACCAGCAATAGATGCTTGATATTCAATTTCTTTGGTTTCAGAGTTATAGCCAAATTTCCAAGACACTTTTTCCTGTGCTTGGACAGCCAACGCTAAAAACAAGGTAAGAAAGACAACAATTCGTTTCATCATGATAGCTTACAATAGTCTATCAAAACTACAAAACGAATTGTCGTCTTCAACAGAACATTCTAATAAATTCTTGAAAAGCTAAAATTTCAGTTCGACAATATGGTCGATCGGGATCCACATACCACCTTTCAAACAAATGTATTTTTGACCGGTTGCCCAAATCGTGGTGTCAACGCGCTTTAGACCGCTGTCATCGTGAAATATAATTCCCACTTTCGTACGGTAACCATTTCCCAAGCGCGTTGCCTCCTCCAGTTTTCTGTGGATGTCAGACTCTTGTTTTATGGATAATGGTTCTTTGAATGTCAACTCTTTGACAAGCTCCTTTTCTATTACTTCTGGTTCCATGGTTTTATCGTTTGCAGGTAACCTAATGTAAGAAAAATTTGATTCGCTGTCAAGAAGTTTGAAAAATTACTGAATTTCTATTTTCCAAATGATAGGAGCATCCATATCGGCTAAACATCGTTTATCTGTTTTGATCGTCGGGATCCAGATAACTCCTTGATCATCAGAGAAAACGAAATATTTTTTACGAATCGAAGCCGGAACCCCCGCGTCTTTTAAAACTTTATGAACACGTTGTTTTCCTTCGAGTCCGGGCGGAGAAATATAATCATTGGTTGCCACTAGTCGTACTTTGATATCACCAACTAGCTTGGTTGGATCAATGTAGAGAACGTGTTTATCAAAGGTGTTGGGTATGGATTTAATCACTGTAATCTTGTATTCCCAACTGCTTTGGTATGATTGCGAAACAATTGGTTTTAACGTATTTTTAACGCGTCGCAAGGTAGTAAACCCAAAATCGATTTTTGCGCCTTCTTGGAGATTCGAAAAACGATTTCCGCGCTTCAAGAGATGGTTAGGTGCTCCGATCGCTTTCAAAAAGGTCAATCTTTCCGCCGGGTTCCAATTCTCCCATACACTCAAATCGATTTCTTGTGCTGCAGTCCACCTTTCTAGAGCGGGTAAAATGTGTTGGTGCATCAACGCTTGCTGCTCCCGCAATTTTTCCTGAAAGAAAAGAATTTGCTGGGGTAGATGTGGGTTTCGTTCCTCTAAAAAAGGTAGTACTTGGTTTCGCAAGCGATTCCTAAGATAAAGGTTGGAATGATTCGAAAGATCTTCCCGCCAAGAGAGCAGTTCCGTCTGTGCGTATTGGTAAATCTCTTTTTTTCTCAGATTCAGAAATGGCCGAACAAAGCGCTCGCGAATTGGATGCATGCCGGCTAAACCATAACTTCCACCACCGCGCGCTAATTGTAAGAAAAAGGTTTCTATCTGGTCGTCGGCGTGGTGTCCTAATAACACAATTCCTTCCGGATTTTCGACTAACCACGCACGCATCGCATCGAAACGAATTTTTCGGGCTTCCTGCTGTAAGTTTTTGCCGTTTTCCTTTAGTGTTGTGGGATCCGCATGAACAATTTTTAGCGGGAAGCCATAGCGTTCACAGGCTTTTTGTACGCAGATTTCATCCGCCTCGCTTGCTGCGTCTCGCAAGTGGTAATTGACGTGTAAAACATCTGTTTGGCGTTTTCCAACATGGCAAGCGTGTAATAGGGCCATGCTATCCACGCCACCGCTGCATGCAACGAGGATCTTTAAGTCTTTCGGGACTACTTGTTCGAAGGCATCGATCACCAGGGACATTTTCCAAGGAGTTGGAGTAGTTTTCCTACTTTCGTTTGGCATTCAGCGTATTCTTTTTCCGGATCGGATAAAATGGTGATCGCTCCGCCTACCGGACAAGAAAGTTGTTTTTTATGCTTGTTGAAGATGAACGATCGGATCATCACATTCAGATCCATGTCGCCGTTTGGAGCACGATACCCAATACTGCCGGAATAGAGTCCTCTTGAAAAAGTCTCGTGAGTTTCGCTCAACGCTACTGCCGATCGTTTTGGGGCTCCGGTCATGCTTCCCATCGGGAAAAGTGCTTTTAGAATATCTGTAAATCCGATCTTCGGTTTCACTTGGCAGGATACTGTAGAGATCATTTGGTGAACGAAGGGGAACGTGTAGATCGCGCACAATTCGTCTACTACAACCGAATTTTTCTCGGCTATCTTGGAACAATCATTGCGCACAAGGTCCACGATCATGATGTTTTCGGCGCGCTCTTTTGGATCTTGCCGGAGTGTTTCTTTGATCGATTCGTCCAGGATAGGATCTGCTGATCGCGGGGCTGTTCCTTTAATCGGTTGACTGATCAATTTTTGTTGTTGCAGTTTGAAAAAACGTTCCGGACTGGCAGAAACGACCTCCCAATCGGGGCTATTCCAGTATACACTGAACGGATTTGCCGTATGGAGCTGTAAATAGTCGAAAATGGATTTTCCCGGAAACTCAGTGACGTTTTCAGCAAAGAATTCCTGGCAATAATTGATCTCATAAAT
>CAYRVL010000122.1:0-233 GCA_964427665.1 uncultured Fluviicola sp.
GTACTTGCCATCCTTTTCTCCTATGAGGATCTGTTCTTTTTTTAAAAAATCAATCAACGGTAATTTGTCTTGATTGGGCAGTGACAGGTAATGGGCACCAAGTGGAAACTTCGTGTATTCATTTTCATTGCTGCCTGAATTCCCGCCAGTTCGCTGATCCATTTCAAGTAACACAAAGTCTGATTCTAAGTTGTGCTTCAAATGATAGGCCGCAGAAAGTCCACTGATTCCTC
>CAYRVL010000122.1:243-2341 GCA_964427665.1 uncultured Fluviicola sp.
TTCCTCCACCAACAATGACGATTTTCTGGTTCTTTTTCACGACCGGAAATTGATCAAAGTAACTTTTGGGTTGGCGCAAGAGGTGTCCGCGATTGAAGTCGGCGCCCATGGTGTCGGTTACTAATTGTTGTCGCTTTTCACAGGCCAATAATTCGGGAGCGATCAAGGCACCCAAACCGATTGTTCCCAAATATTTCACAAAGCTTCTCCGTTCCATGTCTATTGAAAAAGTGAATCCCATTCTTTTTCGAACAACGGGATCAGGGCTTGATTGCTCAATCGATTCACAACTATTTGATCATGCTGCATGTCCTTGGGGAATTGGCGCATGGTATTCCATTCTTTTGCCGAGAAAAAACGCAGTCCCTTTGGGATATAGTGCAAAGGTCGGGACCCTTGTTTGATCGAGAATTGAATAAAACCCCATTCTCCAAAAGAAGGAACATAAGCATGGTAAGGAATAGTTTCCAGATAAGTAGCTTTGATTGTGTTATTGATGCACCAAAACGATTCTTTTGCATAAAGAGGAGAAGTACTTTGAATGACCGCAATGGTATTTTCGTGCATCACTTTTTGCAAAGTTTGAAAAAAGGTCGTGGTGTAAAGTTTTCCGATCGAATAATTGGATGGATCGGGAAAGTCAATGATGATGCCATCGTATTTTTTTTGTTGTACCTCTTGCAGGTAAATGAATGCATCTTGATTTACTACCTGTACTTTTTTATGGGAAAATGAGTTTTTATTGAGTCTCCTCAGAATTTCATTTTCAGTAAATACCTGAACCAATTTCGCATCGAGATCGACTAAAGTTATGGATTCAATGCTGGGATATTTCAGCAATTCACGCAAAGCGAAACCATCACCACCACCCAACACCAAAATGTTTTTAGGATCTTTCAACTGACTCATGATTGGATGAACCAGTGCTTCGTGGTAGCGGTATTCATCCCGAGAATTGAATTGCAGGTGATTGTTGAGAAACAAACTATACGCATTCCGATCTCGGGTTATGACGATGCGTTGGTATTTCGAAGTAGTCGCATAAATGATCCCATCACCGTGATATTCTTCCTCGCTCATGCGCTGTATCAAATCGGAACTGATGAAAGCAAAAGTCAAAATGATCGCGCACAACAACCCTTGAATGAACAAGATAGTTGGACGTTTGATTTGGATCCGGAAATAATACGTGAGATAAAGCGCCAGCCCGACATTCATCAATCCAAAAAGTAAGGAGGTTCGTGTCAAATTCAAATAAGGAACTAAGATGATTGGGAAGGCGATGGATGCCAACAAGGAACCGATGTAATCAAAGGTAAAAACGTCAGCTACCAAATTCTTAAAAGAGGAATTCTTTTGCAGAATGCGCATGATCAAAGGAATCTCCAAACCGATGAAAACTCCTGTCAGTGCAACCAAGAAGTACAGAATAATGTGAAAGTAAGCCCCATAACCGAAGCACATAAAGAGAATACTGCTGCTTAGTCCACCAACAACCCCTGCCAGTAATTCAACCGTGATGAACGTTTCGATCAGTCGGTTTTTGATGAATTTGGACAAATAGGAACCAATTCCCATAGCGAAGAGATAGGTTCCAATGATCGTCGAAAATTGTGTCACGGAATCGCCTAACAAATAACTAGCGAGCGTTCCGGCAACCAATTCATAGATCAGTCCGCAAGTGGAAACGATGAAAATCGTTGCTAACAGTAATATCCGCATGCTTAATGAATTGCAGAGGAAATTATCATGGCGATAGACAACATGAATGCTGCAGCTAGAATGGCCACGGCGATATTTTTATTTTGTGTGATTTCCCGCCACAGATTGCTTGGAGTAAGTAGGTCGATAACGATGAAAGAGATCACCAAAATGAGAATACCTAAAAAGGAGTAGATGATCGATGCCCAGATATGGCTTGATTGTACAATTGATTCCATGTGTTTACTATTTGTGATGAATACTTCCGTTGTGCGTGCCACCAGACCACGTCTTCCCGGATTCTGATTTAAAGACTTTAAACCCTGCTAAGTTTCCCCAAAGGAAAAGTCCAAAAGCTATTGAACAAAAGATAATGATAAATAGATTGGATTTCAAA
>CAYRVL010000122.1:2351-3328 GCA_964427665.1 uncultured Fluviicola sp.
CAAATATGATTTAATCTTCATGATTTCCTGAACCAAATAAGTTATCGATTTCCCCGCTTCGCAAGCGTCTCACTTGGCGGTTTAAAATATTCAAAATGATTGTAATCAGGAAGATGCACAAGAACATCATTCCGAAATTCCACCATACAGGTGAGGCAATACGCGCTGAAAAATCCAATTCTCTTACTTCATTGATGGAACAGTAAGGTTGGATCTTCAAGTGATATTTTCCGGCTGGAACTCCCGATAAGTTCACAGAACCAAAATTGCTTCCCTCGCTCCACGAGTACCCATCGGTCACACCGGAATAATATTCGATTACAAAGCCGACCTCTTTTTCAACCCCGGTTTCTTCATTCACCAAGGTTATTCCCAATTCCAACCATTCGTTCCACAAAGAGGAACTGCCGCTAAATTGCAAGTAGTAAGGCGTTACCGATTCACTCAAAACAAAGGAATTGGTAACGATCTCTGCTGGGTCTTGCGTCGCAATCGCATAACGACTGTAGAGCAGCTTTTGCTCCGGACTTCCAATCGTCCAAAAAATGCTGATCAACAACATAAAAAGGGAGAAAAAGAGTGCCGTGCGATTTATTTGTGTCGTTTTTAACCGCAAGAAATACGGTTGTGCCATTCCGATCCCGTCATGATTCTGATAGGCAATAGCCGGTTTTTTAAAGATCTCGGAAATTTGCGCTCTACTGAAATGAGAACCTTCAAAACAATCGAAGACTTTGGGTGCACGTTGTTCGATGATGATCGCTTTAGGAGGTGCGATAAAATCAAAAGATTGAATTTTCTTTATGTCGACCGGATTGTAGTGAAATTCTCCACGGATCGATTCACTGGACATTTTGTAACTGGAAAGCAATTCGTATTCTTCTCCTTCGAACGTAATGTAATCATCCGGATTTCCCACGAACTGTCCGCCTTGGATCCTGTCACTTGGAAACATCCACGTGTAATTGCCATAGCAG
>CAYRVL010000123.1:0-3221 GCA_964427665.1 uncultured Fluviicola sp.
TTTCACTCTCATCCATGACTTTTTCGCACCAAATGATCCGTTTGTTCTTCATTGAACAAATGTATCGTGCGATGACTATTTTAAAAGGCGAACCTTATCATCATCGTTGAGTATGCGTTTTGAGTTCTTCGGATTGATCGATATGGTAGCGACACTGGGCTGGTTTCTGGTATTCGCAACGTTTGCTTACATGATTCGCATGAGTCACACGAAAGATCCGGATTATAAACTCTATTTACCTAATTTTTACATCCACATTTTGCTGGGAGTATTCTTCGGATTGATCTATACGGTGTATTATTCAGATGGTGGTGATACAGTCTATTATTGGGCAACAGCAACTAAGCTGAATCAGGTGTTTTATGACAATCCTTCCAATTACTTTTCAGAAATGTTTAGCACACCTGAACCAGGTGTTATGCCGGGTTTCTACAACAAGATTGGAAGACCACCCTACTGGATCTATTACGAAGACGATTCCTTTTTCATTGCCAAGGTAGCCAGCATCTTTTCTTTTGTAACACTCAAAAGTTATTTCGCATTAAACTTGATGTTTTCCGTGATCTCCGGCTGGGTTAGTTGGCGTTTTTTTCGCTTTATCAAGCGCACGTTGCAATTGGACATAAAATATGCAGCCATCGCTTGTTTATTCCTGCCAACAGTGGGTTTCTGGTGTTCGGGCGTGATCAAGGACACGGTTGTTTATTGCGCAACGCTTGGTTTAGTGATCGGTTTCTTTTACCTCCTATCCGGCGAAAAGAAAAAACGTTTTTTACATGTTGTTCTGATATTATTTTGTTCGTACTTGTTATTGAATTCACGCCCCTTCATGCTGGTGGCTAGTTACGTGCCGCTGATGGTTGTATTTATCTTCAAACTGAATCAGCATAAGCCTTTTTTGATCAAACTGTTTACTCGGGTCATCGGAATTGGATTAACTGCTGCATTGATCTTATTCTACTTAAATCGGTCTAGCGAATTCGGTGAATTTTCTTCAACTCAAGTTATGGAGACAGCCGAAGTGATCCACAATGACTTTAAACAGAACGAAACCTACACGGGGAAGCGCTATGATCTGGGGCTGACAGATTTCAATACCGGAAGCTTGATCCGGGTCATGCCTCTGGCCGTTCTGACCACACTCTATCGCCCCTTCTTATGGGAGGTGGATGGCGTATTGATGCTCTTGAACGGTTTGGAAAGCTCCGTGCTGCTTTTCTTCACACTTCAAATGATCTTTTCCAAAAAGGAAAAGCGGGTCAATCTTTCCCGCTTCAACCACAGTTTTTACCTCTATGCCCTGATCTTCATCCTCGTTTTGGGCTTTTTCGTCGGTATCACCTCTATTTTGTTCGGTATTTTAGCACGCTTGAAAGCTCCAATTCTGCCTTTTTTCGTATTATTGATCTTCTCTTACAAACAAGCACAACGCGAAAAGGCAAAACCGAAAGAAACCGACTTTTAACACATCCATGCAAACAAAGATAATTACCTCTTCTTCCTCCCGGTGGTTTCCGGATTTCAAAGAATTACTGCGTTACCGAGACCTCTTCTTAACACTTGCTTGGCGTGACTTCCGCGTACGCTACGCGCAAACGTCCATTGGCTTGTTGTGGGCACTCATTCAGCCGGTGGCAACGATCGCCATACTCAGTTTGGTATTCGGCAATTTCGTAGGGGTGCAAACAGGTGTGCCGCATTTGATCTTTACAGTTGCCGGTATGAGTATGTGGACTTATTTTGCGTTCGTGATGTCTAATTCCGGTTCTTCGATCATTACCAGTCAAGAAATGGTGAAAAAGATCTATTTCCCGCGCTTGATCATCCCTTTATCTAAAGCCGTTGTTGGCTTGATCGACCTGGGAATCACCTTATTGATCCTGATCGGTTTGTTTTTCTATTACGGCATCACACCTTCTGCTAACTGGTGGATGGCACCGTTTTTCATTGTCCTGGCCATCTTGGTAGCCTTAGCCGTTGGAATCTGGTTGAGTGCTTTAACAGTTCGTTACCGCGATTTTCAGCACGTAGTACCCTTTTTGGTGCAACTCGGATTGTACATCACACCGGTTGCATATCCGGCAGAATTCGCCGCAAAACACTTACCGGATTGGGCAGCTAGTTTGTATTACTTGAATCCCATGGCCGGCGTAGTACAAGGATTCCGCTGGAGTTTATTTGGGGGAACGCCTCCGGATGGCTATTTCTGGATCTCAGTAGCAATGGTTTTCGTCTTATTCATAACAAGTTTGCTATACTTCAAACACGTGGAGGACGAAATGGCGGATTACGTGTAAGATGACGGATTATTCTCTGCATACCTTTACGCAATGTCAACTATGTGGGGCTGATGCGTCCCAATTTCGTTTGCTGGGAAAACGATTGGATCGTGCGCAAGGTTGGTTCCCGGGCAAACTCGCAGGAGACACAACCAACATCGTTCGTTGTGCGCATTGCGGACTCATTTGCTGCCAGCCCATGCCCATTCCAGTTCAACTGGACCAACATTACGATATCGATCCGCAAGACTACTGGAAGGAACAGGTAATTCAAACGGAAAACAACAGCATTCAGGCCATTCAAACGCATTTGGAAGCGCTGCATTCAAAAAGAGCCTTGGATGTCGGTTCGGGAATGGGCAACGATCTGTATGCTTTGAAGCAACTTCAATTTCATGTCATCGGCATTGAGCCCTCTCGAAGTTTTGCAGAGGCTTCTCAAAAAAAATTCGCATTTACGGACAGTGAGCTCCTCATACAGCGTTTTGAAGACTGCCATTTCCCGGCAGCATCCTTCGATTTCATCACATTCGGTGCGGTACTTGAACACTTGCCTTTTCCGGGAGATTCATTAAAAAAAGCTGTCACATGGCTTGCACCAGGCGGACTTATTCAGGTTCAAGTTCCGAATGCGCGTTGGTTTACTGCCCGACTCATCAATTTCATCTATCGATTTACCGGAAAGGGCTTTGTCTGTAACCTAAGTCCGAAACATGCACCGTATCACTTGTACGAATTCACCGAAAAAGCATTTAGAACCTTTGCTGCGGCTCACGGACTTGACATTGTGCTTTTACAATACGATATTTGTGACACCATGCTGCCCCGTTGGACAAACGGCTTGGTAAAACCTTACATGCGGCTGACCAATTCCGGAATGGAGCTGAACCTGCTGCTACAAAAGAAAACTACATGGACGAACACATAGCCATTCGGGTAAAA
>CAYRVL010000124.1:0-3145 GCA_964427665.1 uncultured Fluviicola sp.
TACCGCTGATGTGTGGTCGTAAATATTTCACTAATTTTGTCCGCTGCTTTTACAGGCAGAATTGTATATCATAGCTGTTTATTGTCACGTGTTTATGAGCGAACAACTTCCGAATAATCCCCCGGTTGCTGAACCATCGGCAGCATCTGCGCCCAAACGTCCGCGTTGGAAACGTATTTTGCGTATCAGCTATTTTACCGTGTTGCATATCCTTGCAGGGATAGCGTTATTCCTGATCTTCACAGCCTTGGCAGTACAATTCAAGTGGACGAACGACTCCGGTAGTGTGGATGTGAATAACCGTTATTTCGCAGAGATCGCTGATAAATACGACGACGATTTCAAATTGGATAGTTTGTCCATTGAACGCCACGAAGCGATTTTCCTTAAAAAGATTGGCTTGTTAGCGAAGTACTACCCGTACAACGCCCGCATGATCATGACGAATTACAACGAAAACAAAGATTTGAAGGTAGCCCTGCGCATGTTGGACGCAGCGAATATCATGATGAAAAAGAATAAGTCTTACCAGAAGGAACTTTACGCCCTAGAAGCAACCACGAAGAATAAATCTGTTTCGGTTTACGCGTGGACAAATTCCCCGGTATGGAAAGATTTCTGCAAGGCCATCGTCAAAGACAAAAAGGCGATCGACTCGGTGTCGCGTCTCACAGGTGTTGAATCACGCTTGTTAGTTATGTGTTTGGTCGGAGAGCAGGTGCGCATGTTCAATTCCGGTCGCGAGAAATTCAAGCAATACGTCTTGCCTTACAGTCGCATGTTGATGCCAACGAATCGCGGGTATGGCGTAACGGGAATTTTGCAGAATACTGCCTTGAAGATCGAAAGCAATTTATTTGACAAGCGGAGTCCGTTCTATGCAGGCGACTATTTTCAAGGAACCGTGAACGTGAACGATTCTTTCCCGGAGGTGATCAACGATACCATTGAGGCACACAAATACAAAACCATTCAGCGCTTGATCAAGGGCGGCGACCACTATTATTCGTACTTGTACACGGCGTACTTCTTGCGCCAGTTCCAGGCACATTGGGAGAAAGAAGGGTTTGACCTGTCGAATCGTCCGGAGATCTTAGGAACTTTGTTCAACTTGGGATATCAGAAATCGAAACCGAAGAAGAATCCGGAAGTTGGAGGTTCGAATTTCAATATTGGCGGAAAAGAGTACACCTTCGGTGGATTGTGCTTTGAGTTTTATTACAGCGGTGAGTTGCTGAAGGAATTCCCGATCACCAATCAAGCATTCATACCGGTAGCCGAACTGGAGAAGAACAACAAAGAATGGTTGGAGCAGATCAAGAAAGCCAGTGAAGGGATCTTGGAGGACGAAGACGGCAATCCAATTGAGCAGGCACCGGCAGATCGACCACGCCGCCCGAATGAGATTAGAATGTTGTAATTCTTAGCTGGTGCGCGATTCAATCGCGCACCAGCTAAGAGAATAAAAACTTGATCTTTTTGCTTGGTTTAACCTTTTTTGGTTTTTAAGCAAGCATCTTCCGTGACTTTTAACGCGTTTAGACATTATCGCTAAAACGAACCTCATGAAACGAACGCTATCCGCCTTGCTTGCCGCAGCATATCTAGTGGGATCATGCAGTGATGGATCTTCCGGGACCAATGCTGCTCGCGAACTTCCGTCCAATTCCAATTTGGCGGCCGCAATTCCCTTATTGCTATCGTTGACTCCCAAAAAAGAGTCGGAAAAACCAGTCAAGAAGGTAAATAGACCTCGACCTGCTAAACAACCATCAACGAATCCGTCAGTAGCAAGCAATTGGTTGGATAGTTTGAAAAATCAGGTACGTCAACCCGAGATAGTGTTTCGCGTGCAAGCCAATGCCGATACCATTTTAATCGCTCCGCAAGGAACTAGTATTTTCTATGAAGCGAATAGTTTTTTGCTGCCGAATGATCAAGCTGCTACCGGTTGGGTGGATCTATCGATTCGTGAGTGTTATGACGGAGTGTCGTTTTTTGCCAATGACCTGACAACCTGGACATCAAGTAACCGTATTTTAGAGACAGGCGGATCCGTATTTCTGGAAGCTAAACAAGACACGGTGGTCCTGCGCTTGGATCCGAAACAACCCTTGCAAATTGGTTTCCCAATTCCGCAATCGCAGCAAAAACGTCCGGTTCAAATGCAAACGTTTTATCAAGATACCAATGAAACGAATTTTGTGCGTTGGCAGGACAACAATGTACGCGCCGGGGATCGTTTTGCGACGAATGTGAACGCATATCCACGTGATTCGATCATCCGACGGACCTATATTCTCATGGACAGCGCTCACTCAGAATTAGCAAACCTCAAATTGATCGATGGGAGCGGAACCTTGCGCTCGTGGATGCTCGACCGACAGATTCGCACCAAAGATTTATCAGAGTGGGCGGGAACAGCCGGCGCTGTGAACGTACGTGTTTCATTTCATCCGAATGGAAAGATCCGTGAGGTAAAATCAACACATTTAGTGCATCAAGAACGCTTAGATGCCTTGTATTCCTGGTTGAAAACTGCTCCGGTGGTAGATATGCGACAAATTGATGCAAAGGAGTTTTACGAAATTCGCTTAGTGGGAAAACCGATCCAGTCAAATGTGACCTTGGAAGCCTACTTGAAAGAACAAACAGACGAAAATGGGCGGTTGAATCCCAAGGTGCCGAGTGCCATACTAGGTCGTTACATGCTCACGGCGAATAGTTTGGGTTGGATCAATTGTGATCGCTATCCAAGTTCCTCCACAGAGCGTGTGGCGGTTACCCTAGAACGGGAAGAAGGAACATCGTATTATCTGTTGTTAAAGAATTACCAAGCCATGTTACAACCCCTCGAAACATTTGGATACGTGACTTTTAATGACGTTCCGAAAAATGAACCGGTGCGATTGGTAGCGGTGAAAAACGGAGAAAACGGCTTGTTCTCGGGTTCAAAAGACGTGACCATTAAAGGGAGAACGGTTACCCAATTAGAAGCGTCCGAACCAACCGCTGTTGGTGATCTGAAAAAGTTGCTGGAGTTTTGATTAGTACAAATGGAATAACGCAATTGGAAATCTCGTCGACCGGTAGGCGACGCTAAAATCTGCGCCTCTGCGGGAAAGGAAACTATCAGTTCTCTGTG
>CAYRVL010000125.1:0-3128 GCA_964427665.1 uncultured Fluviicola sp.
GTAGCGAGACCGAGAGTTGAACTCGGGACCTCAGGGTTATGAATCCTGCGCTCTAACCAACTGAGCTATCTCGCCATTTCTGCGCTCTAACCATCCCGATAACTATCGGGAGAGCTATCTCGCCATTTACAAGCTTGGTTATTGCTTATTGCGGGTGCAAAGTTAGATACTTTTTTAAAATATCCAATACTATGAACGGTCTTCTTCGAACAAAAGTTTTGTAGATTTCTTTAGCGTTCTGAAAATCAATGAAATTAGTAAGGCTCCGACTGTCCAATAAACATAATTCATGGATGTTGGCCAATCTTCTGTAATGAAATATTCACGCAAATACGCCACGAAAATGAATCCCAACATCGTTGCCGTAATTCCAGAATATTCGCGACGCATGATCGTTTTCATAGAAAACGGAATGTCACTTTTTTTGTAATTCTTGAAGCTCGGAAAGAAAGCAGGAACGCTATTGGACCAATCTACGTAAGCATTTCCAAATTTACGTTCCAAGAATCGCTCTTCTGCAAACATGATGCGTTCGTAGTAGATCCAAAACAGCAAACTAACTACGATGAAGAACCAAATATTGAAGGTGAACGCCACAATACCGATCCACATAAAGTAATTTCCCAAATAGAGTGGGTGACGAACCGTGGAATAAATTCCTTTCGTATTCAACGCGTCCGCTACTTGCTCATCGCGATTTCGTCCGGATGTATTTTTATTACTCGTTCCAATCGCAATGGCGCGAATGACTTGTCCAAGTAATGAAAGTCCGATTGCGATGCCTGTGAAAATAGCGTACAGATCCTCATCGTCCATGATCTTTGTAGTATCTGTAAAGTACACGACAGGAATGGCTAACAAAAATAAGACAACCGGAATTTGTCCACGGTAACGGAATAATTTATTCCCGTTTTTTTCAAAAGAATGTACTAATGCCATGAAAAGAAATATGTATATTTCGAAAAATGAATATTCCGCGAAGTTAACATTATTAAAACTACTATGACAAAAAAAGAGAAATTCGAGCTGGAGTACGTTTTGAAAACTTCACCAAAAGTATTGGAGAAGCTGATCTCTACACCAGACGGCTTGAGTGAGTGGTTCGCGGACGATGTGATGGTACGAGACGATGTTTATACCTTTCACTGGGACGGGAGCGATGAACAAGCGAGATTACTAGGGAAAAATCATGGCGATCACATTAAGTGGCAATGGCTATACGATGAGGAAGATGAGTTGGATACTTTTTTCGAAATGCGTTACACCATTGACCCAATGACGAAAGCTGTAATTTTCAGGATTACAGATTTTGCAGAGGCCAATGAAAAAGATGAGATCGTTCGACTTTGGGAAACACAAATTTCCAATTTACGCCGTGTGATCGGAGCATAGCAAAACGGGACTTTTTCAAGTCCCGTTTTACATTATTCTGCAAGTTGTTTTAGTTTATCTTGAATAAAGACTGCCAATTCTTTCAAGGTTGCGGATGAAAAGTCGAACTGCAACCCTGCTTCCTTATATATCTCCGGTATAGAACGTGTATACCCTAAAGACAAAGCCTTTTTATACGCACCGATCGCCCAAGTTTTGTCTTTTTCGAAATTCTTCCAAACTCCGATAGCTCCTAACTGCGCTATTCCATATTCAATATAGTAAAACGGCACTTCGAACAAATGCAATTGACGATGCCAACTGCTTTCTTTTACATATTCAAAATCCGTGTAATCCATCATTCCGGTTCCAAAACGCTCTCCTAAAGCGAGCCATTGTGCCGTGCGCTCCTCGGTTGTATGCTGCGGATTGGTGTAGATCCAGTGTTGAAATGCATCGATCATAGCGATCCATGGCAATATTTTAATGATGGACTCCAATTGTTCGCGTTTCGCTCGGTTCAGATCATCCGTGTCCGCATAAAAGGTATCCCACAAATCCATCGTTAAGAGTTCCATTGACATCGATGCCAACTCAGCAACTTCGGAAGGCAACGATTTGAATCCGGTCAATTCCAAGTCGCGACTTAAAAAGGAATGCACCGCATGTCCTCCTTCATGAACCATAGTCACCAAATCGCGCTGCGCTCCGGCAGCATTCATAAAAATGAATGGAATTCCACTTTCGTACAATGGATAATTATAACCTCCCGGAGCTTTTCCCGGTTTTGAATCCAGATCCAAATAACCATCCTTTTTCATGGTCCGTAAACAGGCAGCAAAATATGGATCTAACTTTTCGAACATGTTGATTGTGCCATCGATCAATTGCGCACCATCTTGAAAAGGCTTCAAAGCAGGTTTTCCTTTCGGATCTACTTCTGAATCCCAAGGACGCAATTTATCCTTGCCCAGTTCTTTTGCTTGACGCTGCTGTAATTCTCGAACAAGCGGCACAATGTGCTCAGCGACGGCATCGTGGAATTGCAAACAATCTTCGATCGAGTAATCAAAACGACCCAGGGCTTTGAATTTGTACGCTCGAAAATCCGTACAACCTGCATTCAAGGCGATCTGATGACGCAAACGAACCAATTTATTGAACAATTCGTCCAGTTTCTCGCGATCCTGTAAACGTCGTTCCGCAATCAGCTTGAACACTTCTTGTCGCACTTGCTCATTCGTATCCTTCAGGAAATTCGCTGCTTGCGGCATCGTGTATTCTTTTCCTTGGTAGCTGATCATTTGCTGCCCCGTTATTCCGCCATACTCTTGACTCAGTGAATTCAATTCTGTTTCCAAAGGAATATTTTCATCGCGGTAAAGCTCTTGTGCCACGCGTGCACCTCGGAAATAGATGGCGAAGGCCGGATCATGTGCTAATTCACTGCACCAGGTTTGATCCAACATTTTGCGATTCAATGCATCTTCATATGGCGCTAAATTCGGCTGGATCTCTGTCACAAAGAATTGATACGCTTTCTTGTTATCTTCACTAGTCGTGTCGATCGTCATCCGGATGTAACGCCACGCCATGTTTTCTTCCAAAACAGCTTCTAACTCACTTTTATCACGCAACCATTGTAAAAAATCGACTTTGCTATTCAAGGAGCGATCCGAAAGTTCTTTCAAATAGCCCTCGACGCTTGACCAGGAACTGCAATCAAATGCCGGATCGATGTAATTTCTCATATTTTC
>CAYRVL010000126.1:0-2784 GCA_964427665.1 uncultured Fluviicola sp.
AAAATCCCGTTCCTTGCCATGCATTTCGTACCTTTGAGGAAGATCACATTACCATGAGTAAAAAAAAACCGTTCAAAAAGAAGTTCACAGGAGATAGAAAACTGAAAACCGGAATTTTCCACATTATTCGCAAAGCATTCGAACAACACCCGGATGCCTCGTTGAATTACAAACAAGTGTGCAGTCTTTTGAACATCAATGACGGCGAAACCCGCAAACTGGTAGTTCAGGTTCTGAATGAATTGCAGCGCGAGGGTTTTTTGCGTCAAAACGGTTATGCCACCTACCAATACAACGGAAACGCAGAAACAATCGAAGGAGAGCTGCAACTGACGCAACGCGGAACCGGTTACGTATTGCTGGGTAAGAACGATACCGATATTTTCATTCCGCAGCACGGCATTGGTCAGGCTATTCATGGTGATACCGTTCGTGTGGCACTTACCAAACGCGGGAACAGACCGGAAGGAAGAATTGTAGCGGTTGTTTCGCGCGAACGCACGCAATTCGTTGGGGTGATCCAGATGCACGATAAATTTGCGTATCTGTTACCCGACAACACCAAAACGGGAGTTCAGATCTACATTCCAAAAGAAAAATTGAACGGTGCCAAACACGCCGATCGCGCTTTGGTAAAGATTACCGTTTGGCCTAAGTCCGCAGATTATCCTTTCGGCGAAGTGATCCAAACCTTAGGAGGAAACTCTTTACATGACAATGAAATGATCAGTATTCTTGTCAGTCAAGGTATTCCGATCGAATTTGATGCCGATGTGATGTCGGAAGCAGAACAAGTGAGTATTGAACTCGACCCACAAGAAGTTGCAAAGCGACGCGATTTTAGAGACATCCTTACCTTCACCATTGACCCTGTAGATGCGAAAGATTTCGACGATGCGTTGTCCATTCGAAAACTGGAAAACGGTCATTACGAAGTCGGTGTACACATTGCGGACGTAAGTCACTATGTGCGCCCAAACAGCGCCATGGACAAAGAGGCGTTGAAGCGTGGGAACTCGGTTTATTTAGTAGATCGCGTGATTCCAATGTTGCCGGAACAACTTTCAAATATGGTTTGTTCCCTGCGTCCGCGCGAAGATAAATTTACCTTTTCAGCTGTGTTCGAATTGGACGAATCTGGAAAGATCTACAACGAATGGTTTGGCAAAACGGTCATTCATTCCGACCATCGTTTTACCTACGAAGAGGCCCAGGATATTTTAGAGGGCGCATCAGGTCCACATGAAAATGAAGTACGATTATTAGATAAAATCGCAAAAATTTACCGAAATAAGCGATTCAAACACGGCGCTTTGATGATCAATTCAGAGGAAGTCCGTTTTCAACTAGACGATAAGGGCGAGCCAGTTGGTGTAACCGTTAAGATTTCGAAAGACGCGCATCAATTGATCGAGGAGTTCATGTTGTTAGCCAACAAACGCGTAGCTGCTTTTGTAGGAGAACCGAAAAAAGGGAAGGATTTTGTGCCGTTCATTTACCGCGTACACGACAAACCGGATCCGGAGAAGATCGCGTTGTTTAACCTCTTCATTGATAAGTTCGGCTACTCGTTGGAGTTTTCTCATCCGGATAAAATTGCCCAGAGTATCAATAAATTGTTGACCGATATCCGTTTGACGAACGAGCACAGCATCATTCAACAGATGGCGATCCGCAGTATGGCGAAGGCGACCTACGATACGGATAACATTGGCCACTACGGTTTGGCATTCCAATACTACACCCACTTCACTTCGCCTATACGTCGTTATGCCGATTTGATGGTACATCGCATTTTGTTGGAATGTTTAGAAAATCAACCACACAAATATGGAAGCGGCTTGGATGATGTGTGTAAACGCATTTCTCGCATGGAACGCAAGGCTGTTGAAGCTGAGCGCGAATCGAACAAATACTTCCAAGTGGTTTACGTTCACGACAAGATCGGGGAAGAATTCGACGGGATTGTTTCCGGTATTGCCGAGTTTGGTTTGTTTGTGCGCATGACTGAAAACGCTTGTGAGGGCATGGTTCCAATTCAGGAATTACCCGGAGATCGCTACACTTTTGACGGTAAACGCATGGTCATTGTGGGTCAGAAAAGCGGCAAAGAATTTCATTTTGGAGACGCCGTTCGTGTTCGGATCTCAGAGGTAAGTCCGCGCAAACGCACCATTGATTTGGAGTTGGTATTGCATAAGGGGTAACAGAAAAAAGCACAGCATATTAATCGTCTTAACTAAATCACATGAATTGGCAAAGAGAAGAAGCTTTACGACAGGCTGCTGAAAAGATTCGACTGAAAAAAGAAAAAGAAGCCCGAGAAGAACGCGAATATTACGTCCGTGTAACCTCTGGGGGTCCGTGGTTGCTATTCAAAATCGCTGTTGCTTTTTGTACGCTGATGGCCATTGCCACAACAGTTGAGACCCTGGTGGATGGTCCCAGTAAAAAGCTGACTGAAAATGATTGGAAAATAAACCGTGAATGGGAATGGACCTGGCATCAGATCCTGGATGTGGAAGGCTATATGTTTAGTCCGTTGTTGAGTGATTGGCTGGGACACGTTCCGAACAGTTTGGAAATCACCTACTCGCCCATCTTTCACACCGGAAAGAAGTTGAGTTACGACATGCCAGTTGCCGGAAATATTGTTCGTCGACATGATGAAATGCGTGATCATTCGATATTCGAGTGGTTTCCGCTGATTCAGATCGCTTTTCTAATTCCCTTGTTCACATTTCTGTTCAAGCGCCAAAGTCCCTGGTTCAACTTTTCCCGTGC
>CAYRVL010000127.1:0-2618 GCA_964427665.1 uncultured Fluviicola sp.
ACGGCCAAATTCCGTACTTTTGCGGCCTTAATTAATTCTCAAAACATGGAAATTCCAAAGACGTACGACCCACGTATCGCAGAAGAACGTTGGTACAGCCATTGGATGGCAAAAGGTTACTTTCATTCTGAACCAGATGATCGCGAGCCTTTTACGGTCGTCATTCCGCCACCAAACGTGACGGGAGTCTTGCATATGGGACACATGTTGAATAACACGATCCAGGATGTACTGGTGCGTAAAGCCAGAATGGAAGGAAAGAATGCGTGTTGGGTTCCGGGAACTGATCATGCGTCGATAGCCACGGAAGCAAAGGTTGTTCAGAAATTACGTCAAGAAGGAATCAAAAAGTCTGATCTTTCACGTGAGGAGTTTTTGCGCCATGCTTTCGATTGGAAAGAGAAGTATGGAGGAGTGATCCTACAACAGTTGAAAAAGTTAGGGGCATCTTGTGATTGGGAGCGAACAGCGTTTACGATGGATCCGGATTATTCGGATTCAGTGATCAACGTGTTCATCGACTTATACAAAAAAGGAAAGATCTACCGCGGAGTACGCATGATCAACTGGGACCCTGAAGCGAGAACCGCTCTTTCTGACGAGGAGGTGATCTACAAAGAAGTGAATTCGAAATTGTTTCACGTTCGCTATAAGGTTGCCGGTTCGGAAGACCAGTGGTTGACCATTGCAACAACTCGTCCGGAAACGATCTTGGGGGACTCCGCAATTTGTATTCACCCGGACGATCCGCGTTACAAACATTTGCATGGAAAACACGCTATTGTTCCGATTGCCAACCGCACGGTTCCAATTATTGCAGATGAATACGTGGAAATGGAATTCGGAACAGGATGTTTGAAAGTTACTCCTGCCCATGACGTGAACGACTACGAATTGGGTAAGAAATACGATCTGGAAACGATCGATATCTTCCACGACAATGGGATCGTTAATGAGAACGGTTTGCATTATCAAGGAAAAGATCGCTTCGAGGTGCGCAAAGAGATCGCGAAGGAATTGGATGCCTTAGGTTACTTGGTAAAAGTAGAGGATCATATCAACAAAGTTGGTTTTTCGGAGCGTACCGATTCGGTGATCGAACCGCGCTTGTCCTTGCAGTGGTTTGTGTCCATGAAAGAATTGGCACAGCCGGCCTTGGACAATGTCATGAATGGAAACATTGCTTTCCACCCGGATAAATTCAAGAACACCTACCGCCACTGGATGGAAAATGTGAAGGATTGGTGTATTTCCCGTCAATTGTGGTGGGGTCACCGTATTCCGGCATTTTTCTATGGTAATGGTGCAGATGATTTCGTTGTAGCCAAAACTGTTGAGGAAGCCTTGGAAATGGCGAAAGCAAAATCCGGAAATTCTGCACTTACTGCTACTGATTTGAAGCAGGACGAAGATGTGTTGGATACCTGGTTCTCCTCGTGGTTGTGGCCGATTTCGGTTTTCAAAGGGTTGACAGAACCGGGAAATAAGGAGATCAAGTATTACTACCCAACCAATGACTTGGTGACGGCTCCGGAGATCATGTTCTTCTGGGTTGCGCGCATGATCATTGCTGGGTACGAATACATGGGCGAATTGCCATTCAGAAACGTGTATTACACAGGTATTGTGCGTGATAAATTGGGGCGTAAGATGTCCAAATCTTTGGGGAATTCACCGGATCCAATTGAATTGATCGAAAAATACGGAGCAGATGGCGTGCGTTTAGGGATCTTGATCTCTTCACCAGCTGGAAACGATTTGCCGTTTGATTCAAGTCAGTGCGAGCAAGGCCGAAACTTCACCAATAAGGTTTGGAATGCGGCGCGCTTGGTGAAAGGTTGGGAAGTTAAGGATATTCCACAACCGGCAGCTTCGAAAAAAGCGATCGAGTGGTTCCACGCGCGTTTCAATCAGGAATTGGAAAATATCAATGACCTGATGGCGAAGTTCCGTATTTCGGAAGCTTTGATGGCGATCTACAAATTGGTATGGGATGATTTCTGTTCGTGGTATTTGGAGATGATCAAGCCGGGTTACGAGCAGCCGATCGATCAGGCTACGTTGGATCAGACTTTGGATTATTTCGATAAATTGTTGTGTTTGTTGCAACCGTTTACGCCTTTCGTTGCAGAAGAATTGTGGCATTTGTTGCGTGAGCGCAAAGAAGGAGATGATATCATTGTTGCCAAATGGCCAACAGTAGATGCCTTTGACCCTGCGATTTTGCAAGCGTTTACAGTAGCTGAAGAGGTTATTACGAATATCAGAACCATCCGCAAACAAAACAACGTTGCGAATAAAGTGAAGATGGATCTGTTCGTGAAGAAGAATTCCGACTTAAATGCAGATTTCGACGCAGTGATCGTGAAAATGGGGAACCTTTCACAATTGGATTACACCTCGGATAAAGTAAGTAATGCGAACTCTTTCTTGGTGCGTTCCAATGAATACTTCATTCCTTTTGGAGAAAATATCGATGTATCTGCAGAAAAAGCGAAAATGGAGGAAGAATTGAATTATACGAAAGGATTCTTGAAAAGCGTTCAAGCAAAATTGAGTAATGAAAAGTTTGTGAGCGGGGCTCCAGAACAAGTCATTGCGAACGAACGTAAAAAAGA
>CAYRVL010000128.1:0-2616 GCA_964427665.1 uncultured Fluviicola sp.
TATTGGTTCAAGATCGACGACCGCTTCATCCAGCGTTTGAAACCAGACGCGGCCTATTACCTCGATGCCAATTTTTCGGTGAAAACTTCCGTGCACCGCAGTAAATTGCGTTTTGGTTGGCATTTATTCCGATCTAAATTGGTGCGTGAGAACAACCGCAAGCCTCGCAAATACAAGCGCATCCATGCGGAGCCCAATCCGGAAGGATTCCTGGAACGCAAAAACGCCGGTCGTATCGCCGCGGAAAACTTTTTACTGACGCGAGCCGCTGGTCCGCAAGCCTATCTGGCGTTGGATACCATCGACGTGGTTTCGCACAGCATGGGTTACGCTTACATGTTGGGCATGCTGGAAGCCTTGGAAGGAAAAGTCATCGTAGGAAAATGCTTCCTCATTGCACCGGAATCCGGAGAATTTGACAGCTACGACTGGCATAAATGCTCTCAAGTGTGGCAATACGGAACCGATTTGGATCAAGCCAACCGCGATGCCGTAAAGTACCAAGACGGAGTGGCACCACAACAATGCGTGAAGGAACTTGGGACCCTACCGGGTGATCGCGGTGGACGCTGTTTCTTTCCGCACGACTGGCCGATCAAAGGCTTCATCCATTCGCACATGATGTACAGCTACGACTGGATCTTCGACCGTATTTTTCCCGGAATGCCGGGGTATGTGGGAAGGTGATTTTTAAAGTTCTTCATCTTCTGAATCGATTTCCTGCCAGAAGCCGTATTTTTGCACCATGGATTATGCACTGGAAATGCGCTATCAGGCTTTGTTGAAGCAACTCGAGGAACCGTTCGGTCCGGGGATCGATCTGCAAGTATTGTTGTTCCTGATTGGCGTAGAAGAATTGGGAAAGGGGTATAACACCTTCAAAAAACACGAAAAGACCGATCTGATGCACATTGCCATTTGTACCGTTTTGGAACCGTATGGCTATTACCAGTTCATCGGGAAAGACGAAGACGAATGGCCGCATTTTGAGTTGGTAAAGGAATTGCCTGCCTTGAACGAAGCCGAACAACAAGCCTTGATGAAAGAAGCGATCGTGGAATACTTCGAACACCACGGTTATTCCACCAAGCACATTCAGCCGTAAGCGCACAATGCGTATATTTGTTCACCTTACATTAAAAAAAAACACATGGATTTTTGGGTTAGAGCCGCGCAATTGATCTTGTCCCTATCAATATTGATCGTCCTTCACGAATTTGGTCACTTCTTACCTGCCCGCTGGTTCAAAACGCGCGTAGAGAAATTCTACCTCTTCTTCAACCCGTATTTTTCGTTATTCAAAAAGAAGATCGGCGAAACGGAATGGGGAATTGGCTGGTTACCTTTGGGTGGTTATGTAAAGATCGCCGGAATGATCGACGAGTCGATGGACAAAGAGCAAATGGCACAGCCGGCTCAACCGTGGGAATTCCGTTCCAAAAAAGCATGGCAGCGTTTGATCATCATGATGGGTGGTGTGACCGTGAACGTGATCGTGGGCTTCATCTTGTTCATCATGGTCTTGGCCGTATGGGGCGAGCAAAAACTGGATCAATCCAAAATGAAAGATGGTTTGGCCGTTCACCCGTTCATGGAACAATTCGGTTTCCGCTCCGGAGATAAGATCCTGACTATGGATGGCGAAAAGGTGGATCAAATTGCTGATAAGATCGGGAGTGAGATCCTGATCTACGGAAACCGCAATTTTGAGGTCTTACACGCGGACGGAAAGAAAGAAACCATCGTGCTACCGGAAAACATCGGGGAGCAATTGTGGACCAACAATGCCGAACAAGCCTTTACCTTCCGTTACTTTTTCGGACAGATCGACTCGGTAAGTCCAAAATCTACTGCCGCACGCATTGGTTTGCAAAAAGGCGATAAGATCCTTTCAGTCAATGAGCAGGATATCTTGTATTTCGATGAATTCAAATCGGCGTTGTACAACAACAAAGGGAAAACGGTATCCTTAGAGATCGAACGTGACGGCAAGGTGTTTACGAAAGAAACAGGGATCAATAAAGAAGGACAAGTAGGAATCATTGCGAACTTGAAGCCGAACACGGACACATCCGCCTTGTACATCCGCGAATACTCATTCGCAGAAAGTATGCAATGGGGAATTGGAAAAGGATTGAAAACCATGTACGGAAACGTAGCACAATTCAAGTACGTGTTCACCAGCAAAGGGGCACAATCGGTTGGTGGATTTGGATCGATCGGAAAATTGTTCCCAACAACCTGGAACTGGCAGGCGTTCTGGACATTGACAGCGTTTTTATCCATGATGTTGGCGGTGATGAACATGTTGCCTATTCCTGCACTGGATGGTGGACACGTGATGTTCTTGTTGTACGAGATCATTACCGGACGTGAGCCATCCGCGAAATTCATGGAAATTGCGCAATACATCGGTTTCTTCTTGTTGATCGGCTTGTTGCTCTTTGCCAACGGAAACGACGTCGTCAACTTGTTCTCAGGGAAATAGACCATTTATACGTGGAATTGTCCACTCTTCGAATTGATGGCACAGTTTTTCGGAATTGTGCCATTTTTGTATTATCAAATAGAAATCACACTATGAAAATTTTAAGTTTTGTAGCCGCATTGTTGACA
>CAYRVL010000129.1:0-2614 GCA_964427665.1 uncultured Fluviicola sp.
TAGCGCGCGGCAACGATCCATTCGACAGTATCATCAGCAAAGTTGGAAAAGAAGCCTTGGTAGGGATCATCAACGGTTTGTTGTGTTCGTCACTCATTTTTGGGATCGCCTATTTGGCCAACAGTGACTATCATTTGGCATTAGTGGTAAGTATTTCCCTGATGACCGTTATTGTTTTCGCGGCGGTATTTGGAACCATGATCCCGCTGGTCTTGAATCGCTACAAGATCGATCCCGCCTTAGCAACCGGTCCGTTTGTAACCACCTCCAACGACGTCTTAGGACTCTTCATCTACTTCACGGTGGGGATGCTGTTGTTGCATTGAAACCTAAAACCTGAATGGTGTAAGGTCATATCCAAGGTATTGATCCAAATAAAAGTTTCGGTCTAGATACTTTTTTGTCTTGGCACTGCCCTGTATAAAGATTTTATTCTTGCGGAGTTCTTTTTGAAAATAGGCCGCAAATTCAGGTACGATCATCAAAGGCTGATCCGGTAATGTTTCTTGAAACAATTTAGCATAAGGTGTACCTGAAATAAACCAAGTAACACACACCAAATCTCCCTTTTCGCTGGGTTTATAGGCTTCCAAAGCAATTAAATGCATAGTGTCTCCGTAATGTCCATCCGTATTAGCTACATAATGCAAGCGTAATTTCAAGCTATCATCTTCCACCCAGTAATAGAAAATATCCGGTTCGGGATAAGCATAGGTTATTAAACCATCCGGACTAACAAATTCAATTGGATCACCGTTTTCATCTGTCAATGGTATATCATATTCTGGCCCATAAAAGAAACGAAGCGAATCAAAACAAGCTTTCAATTCATCTGGTTTCATGTTATAAACCGGGTTAACGAAATATTCAGGCAAATGATCACTTCCGACTTGATTTTTATTTCTGTTAGATAAACCATAGGCCCGAAAATACATGACGTTAAAAAACCGATGTGCATGACGCATTGAATCGCTAAGAGACGAATCTTTCACAGCCTTCCAAAATGGAAAATCCGTTGTAAGTAATCGATTGCTCGCCCCCTCATCCAATTCTACGCTAGACCATAAGTCTTTCGAGTTCAAAAACGTTGGATAATCCATAGACATCACGATCTCGGATTTTGTTTCATTTGCAAATTTTCGAGCCATTGCAACGCGTTTGATCACCCATTTCTTCACCTCATTACTATCTGTGACCTGATCAACAAACAACAAGACACGGTCACACTCCCGAAAATCATAGTTGGTTTTTTGCGGACTGGCATAACCAAATTTAAGTTGACCAGTACTGTCCATGCAAATGGAATCACGTAATAGTTCACGATTTGAATGATGTGCATACAGACGAATGGGCGAATTCCAGGTCAATTCTTGAGTGAAATATTCTTGCTTTCGTTCATTCATTCGCGCCTGCGCCTGTTCATTAAAGCCTTCAAAATCCGGTAATGAATTTTGAGCCAAAAGGGAAACAAAACTGAAGGGGTTGTTGGAATCGAAAACTGCAGTGAAATTTTTCGGTGTTCGGTCAATAACTATAAATGCATGTTGGGCATTATCCCAATTTTGAAAAGTACGCACGAAGAAAGAACCTTTCAAGTGATGGACCTCATGCGCATTCAAGTGGCGATACCAAATCTTCATCTCTACAAACACAGAGTCCTTTCGTTGGGCGACAATCAAACGTTTTACATCTGTACTCAAAACATCACCCACACCGGAAAGAAGATTTTCACCAACCTGAACATGCCACTTTTCAATTCGGATATTATTTAGAACCGCACCTGTTTTTCCGTGACGGACATCTAAAATCCTTTCTTCGATTGAAGCTTCATCTCCGGGTTTTGCATTGCCCCAATAAACTGTATATAGGGAATCCAGCTGCTGTCCGAATGCCGAGAAAGCAGTAAGCCAAATGGTTAAGAGCACTTTCATTCTAAAACCCATTTACTTTGAACTTGTCTGATCATACCATCCGGCCCGCGTACTTTACCGGTTAATATTAAACTATCGCCTAAGTACATTTGACTAATTAGTCCCATGCAATCCGCTGATAAAAAATTCCCATAGCCATTACAAACGACCCCATTGAATTCCAAAGTATAGTTTAAAACATGAAACTCAATCTCCTTTTTTGAACCCAGTGTTAAATTTGAACGAATACGTGTCGAACCTCCGCAAACACCTCTTGGTGTAAATAGTTCAATAACCGGGTCCGGCAAAAAGACTACCGGAATTTCCAAAGTGTCCGGTACAGTAGAACTTGCAGATTGTAAAACTAACTGAACTTGATTATACGAATACATAGCAGGAAGCTTAATGGATAGACTGTCGTTTTTAACCATCACATGCACGTTTGTATCTGTAACTTGGATAGAAACATCTTTTTGAGGCAGCAAGATCTTGTTTTCAATTCCACGGTAGAGCACCTGCTCCTGATCCACTTGAGACCAGGAAAACCAAGTAAAGAAACAAAACAGAATGGTTAAACGCTCCATAATAAGCCGTTGTAGCTGTCAGAAAAATGAACTCATCGGTAAAAGTAACAGGAAATCAAAAAAATTTCACCCTTCTGAAATCCGAATTTGAAAACGGTGCGTAACTGGTACGTAACATTC
>CAYRVL010000130.1:0-2614 GCA_964427665.1 uncultured Fluviicola sp.
GAGTGTTCCCTGCATTTCCGTTTCATTTATTGTTGTTCCGAAATTACCGTTTCTAGGTGATAGATCGGTTGGGGGATCTGTTTTTTATTGTACAAATTAATGAACAAACGCTTGTCCGGAATCCGATCTTCGATGGTTTTCGGATCAAATTCCAAGGTGTACACCACCCGGTTGAAGCGATTTGTCTTGAATTTTTCGGTAAAAACCGGTCGAACTGCCTTGAACAAGACCCACTCGCGTTTCAGCCAAGCAAGGGGTTTTATGGAAACCACGATATCTCCACATTGACGCAGATCTTCCGGCGTACGACAATATACCGTTGCAAAAACTTGCATCCGGATCTTTCCCTTCCACTTCCCGGAGGTCACTTGCTGTAATTCAAAAAAGGGCTTTTTCAAGGCTTGTTTATCTACAACAAGCTGTCTTTGAGAAAGGACTTTCCATCGCAGCGAGCCAACCCATTGATCATGTTGCTCTAACGGCACCAATCGATCCTGGTTGATGGTGTATTGACTGAAAGCTTGGTACCATTCGCATTGTTGTTTCATGTAGCGCGCGCGTTCCGGTTGATTGACAAGTCGAGGCTGCATCGTGCTATCTACCCAATAAACACGAGCCCCCAGTAAGGCATACCCGTTCATAAAGGCTTCGTTCGATCGGAGTTTATTGGTGGTGAATACCTGCGTGCGTTTCGCTGAAAAGTGGTGAGAACAAGTCAATTGTTGCCCCATAAATGGGACTGCATCCGGCAGTTTTAGCTCATATGCGCTTTTTAAATAGGATAACAGGCTGGGTGCAATATCCAAATGTGATTGAACAGCGCGGAATGTTTGTGGCTTTTTCACGAGTGGCGAGACGATAAGCAAAGGAACGTGGTAACGCGTCAATCGATGCTCGTTGTACAATTCTGACCCATGATCACCGGTGAGCACAACGATCGTTTCCTCCCAATTCGGTTCTTGCTTCAGCGCTGTAAAAAAGTCACGAATCGCTTCATCTGCGTAACAAAATGAACCCAATGCGCGTGCCTGAGCCAATAAGCGTTTTTTCTTTTCAGAAGACTTGATCTTTCCTATTCGTTTCTTGGCAATTTGCTCGAATTTATCCGCATCCGGATATACAAACGGATCATGGGTACTGATAGTGAGCACAACGTCCAAGGTCGGCTTATCAAGCTTCATCCGTTTCCGATCGATCTCCAACTGGCGATAGACTGCCTCATCCGGATATCCCCATGGACTGTCTACTTGCTTATTGAGGCGATTATTTTGTGAAGACCATTTATCCGGGAAATGAGGAACTTGATGATAGGTCATAAAACCGCGCATGTTCAAATACTCCAGATTCACGCCACAATAAAAACGGGACACATAATCCTTGCGCAGTAAACTCATCAAAGACCAATGACGCGGAAAAGCCGTTTGTTGAAACGCCACTCCATCCATGACATTTGGAACAGCACACAAAGCGGCTGGCAATACATTGTGCGTTCTTTGCGAAGTACTTAGCATATTTGGGAAATAGATCCCTTGGGCCGCTAGGGAGTCCATAAAAGGCATTAAGTTTCCAGTTTCCGACGCACGTTCTCCCATAAAATCCGCAGACAAGCTTTCTACGATAAGCAAAATAATTCGAGGAGGTTTTCCTGAATTCGTCTTTTTCAAAAGTGGTGAAAGGACACTTGCTGTATCCATTTCATGGTATAAAGGAAAAATGGAAGAAGCGTTGGAGCCCTTTGGGAGAAAATCTGGATCGAGTCTGGCAAAATCAGACGGAAACAATTGTTTGCGCTCTTTTTTTCCTTGCCAAATGACACCGAAACTATCATCTACAAAATACCACAGGCGATTATTCACCCAACCTTCTTGTTCCGGATCATCGCCGTTTCCGAGTCGCATAAATGGCGCGAATACGATAACTAAGCCCAGTAAAATCAGCCAAACTTTCTTGCCTTTCGTAGACTCAGCCTCTGTTCTTTTAGCAAACCAACGAACCAACAAGAAATAAGTGGTAAATACCAAGACCAATGCGACGATCATTCCCAGACTCAAGCGCGATTCAAGCCCTGCTATCATCCACAGTTCTTCCCACGAAAAGGTATAAACGGCTGCATCCAGGGGCTGAAACATGGTTAGGTAATATTGATCTACCAGCATCTGAAAGAACAGCAGTAACAGGACCAACATCGGCACGATGAATCCGAATGTTCGTTTCAAGAGAAAGCCAAATCCCCATTCGATCACACTAAAGATACCCCAGAAAAAGCAGACAGTAAAACAGTCGAGAAGCAATCCAAGCAGTCCGTTACTCACGTGCAACTGATCCTGATGCTGCAACACAACCGTAACCAACGTGTAAATCCGTAAAGTACAGGTCAAGATCAGCAAGGGTAAGAACCAGCGCTTATTGAATTGTATGATCGCGTGCAGACGTTGCATGGTGTAAAGTTACATGTATTCGGTCAACGAAGGTAGAACCACAAAAAAAGGGAGCTCAAAAGAACTCCCTTCGTATCGTAATCTTGTTGATTAGTTCGAAGCCATCGCTACGAATTCATCATAAGAAACCTCTTTGTTATTTAATTTAACCGTGTTTTTGAAGAACTCAGTCAATT
>CAYRVL010000131.1:0-2567 GCA_964427665.1 uncultured Fluviicola sp.
ACTTTTTTATCGTCGAAAACTGATTTTAATTTCGGGATCGGTTTAGCCAGTACCGGTTCTGTAAAACGGGAATAATAGGTCATTCCACGCATGATCCCTTCGATCTTCGGATGTAGATCCTCACTCAAATACGTCGTATCTACCCGCGGATAGGTCACCAATTTCTTTTCGTAAAGACTTTGAACCAATTTCAACGTTTCTTCCGCTGAATTGCCGTGTTTCTTATTCGATTCTACCTGTAAAGATGTTAAGTCGAATAAACGTGGATTACCTTCTTTCCCCTCTTTTTGTTCGAAGGATGTGATCTCAAAAGGATGTTCCTTCAGATATGCCAAGCCTTTTTCTGCGCGATCAGCAGTTTTCAAGCGATCGATCACTGCCGAAAATTCTGTATCGCGGTATTTGGTTTTCAATTCCCAATATTCCTCCGATTGAAAAGCATCGATCTCTTTCTGACGCGCAACGATCATGGCCAGCGTAGGTGTTTGCACACGTCCGATCGACAAAGTTGCTTTTCCTTGTCCGAATTTGCGGGTAAACAAGCGTGTTGCATTCATTCCAAGCAACCAGTCACCAATCGCGCGTGCACTTCCGGCTGCGTACAAGTTTTTGTAAGATTCACCATCTTTCAAATTAGAGAAACCTTCGCGGATCGCCTCTTCTGTCAATGACGAGATCCACAAGCGCTTGATCGGTGCTTTGCATTTCGCTTTTGCCAGAACCCAACGCTGGATCAACTCTCCCTCTTGCCCGGCATCCCCGCAGTTGATCACTTCTTCAGCTTGCTGCACCA
The DNA here is from genome assembly GCA_964427665.1 of uncultured Fluviicola sp. Taxonomy (GTDB): domain Bacteria; phylum Bacteroidota; class Bacteroidia; order Flavobacteriales_D; family Crocinitomicaceae; genus Fluviicola. The sequence continues at coordinate 794 of CAYRVL010000131.1, forward strand.
ATCGTTCGATGACATGAAATTGTTTCTTCACGCCGGAATCATCGATGAGTTTGATCCCAAACTTATCCGGAATGAGCGGAAGGTCTTCGAGGCGCCACACTTTCCAACGTTCGTTGTAATCGTGCGGTTCTTTCAACGTGCACAAGTGACCAAAAGTCCATGAAACCCAATAGCCATTTCCTTCATAATAGCCATCGTGACGCTGTTTGGCACCCAGTACCTCAGCGATGTCTTTGGCTACAGACGGTTTTTCGGCAATACACAATTTCATAGGTTGCAAAAATCACCAAAATCCAGAGCTAAATCAAGGCATTCTAAAAGGAAGTATGAACAATCTTTGAACAGCACTCACATACAGCCGTCACAAAAACTTTTGATTCACTCCTTCTCCACAATCGTAAATGAACTCTTCAGAAACAAAGCATTTGGGACAGTAACCGTGCCCCGTCCTGGAGTTTTGATAAACATGAAAAAGTAAGTGATATCCACCAACTCGCCTTCTAATTCCTGTCCTTCATACATGAAATTGATCGTGTCTCCAACCTTGATCGGATGCTGAAAAAAGAGAATGATGCAAGCCGTTACATTGGAAAGAATGGACATTTCGGCGAACAAGGCCACACCAAAAACAGTGAGCAAGGAACTGGCTACCAACAGCACATTTTCTTGCTTTACACTCCAAATAGCCACAAGTATCAGAATCAAGACCACTCCCATTATCAGATTGATCAGCCGCAATACATCTTTGCGCTCCGCTCCTTTCAATACCGAATTGACAATCGTCAACCGCACAGCATAGCGCAGGAATATTTTCGCAGTGATATAAACCAATAAGGCAATTCCGGTTTCGATCAATTGCATTTTATAGAGTGCCATTCTTCGCTTTTTTTCCCAACGAAAATAGAGCAACAAACCGCGATCACGAAGGAAAACACTTGAATCATCTTTATGACAAACCTTAGTCTTCTTTATGGAAGTCCTTCAGTCTTTTTGTAACAATCCACTAAATTTCACTTTTCTGCGTTACTACGTAATACCAACCAGACATTATGAAACAATTCCTTCTGACACTTGCAGTGTTGATCTGTTCGTTCACCACCTTCGCACAAAAGACTTCCACGCATACTGTCTATTTTGATGTTGACAGTTACACCATCCCAGACAGTGAGCAAAAAGCACTTGAAGCATTTCTGGCACAGGAGAAATTGAATAGCCACGTAGGGAAAGTAACGATCACCGGACATACTGATTCTGACGCCAGTGTGGCCTACAACACTACCTTGTCCCAAAATCGGGTGTTGGCCGTAGCCCGACTTTGTGCCGGAATCGCCCCTCCTGAAAACGTATCCCTGAACTGGTTCGGAGAAACGAAACCCTTGAACAAGAATGTGTCCACCACCGACAAACGTTTGAATAGACGCGTTGAGATCGTTGTGGAACACGGCGTACCCGACATCGTGGAAACAACCGGTACGATCAAAGAGCTGTACGAAAAACTGGAGCAAAAAGAACAAGTGTTCTGCATCTCTCCGAAAGGCGACACCACCTTGCGTTTGGAACAAGGAACCCTCGTGTATTTTCCGCCCATGGCCTTTGGCAACCGCACCGACAATTGCATTGAGATCCGCGCGAAAGAAATCTACAAGAAGTCGGATATGATCCTGGAAAATCTTAGCACTCCCTCCAATGGTCATCTATTGGAATCTGCCGGAATGATCTACCTGGAAGCACGCAGCAACGATCAACCGATCGAATTGGCACCCAACAAAGAAGC
>CAYRVL010000132.1:0-2510 GCA_964427665.1 uncultured Fluviicola sp.
TTTTCAATTGTTAAAATCCAAATTGGAGTTTTGTCATTTTACATATTTGTCTTATTTTCACGTCGTTAAGCAAATATCCGCTATGAAAACACTATTCTTTTGCTTGGTGTGCTCTGCCGTTTTTACGAGTTGGGGACAACACGAAACTTCGCGCGCAGAAAAAGCCATCCAAATTGATTATTACCAACGCTTGTGGATTGATTTCGAAATCAAAGACAATCCAAATCCCGATCCTGAAACCGTTCGTCTCCTGCCGTTTTTGGAATACGACCAACAACGTGATCCACTAATCGATAAAGAAATCCTGGACCCAACAAGTGGCTATGTGATCATTCTCTACTCGGATGAACGCTGCAAATCGAACAAAAATTAATCGTAACTGCTATGAGATCAACACTATTCATTTTACTGGTTTTCCTATCCGGCAGAACGATTTGGGGTCAAACTTACACGCATCCCACAACCGGGATCAATGGCACTTATGCCGGAGCGTGTATGGTGAACACCTGTTCAGGAACCTATTACGACAATGGTGGATCCAGTGGAAATTACGCCGCAAATATCAACGCAATCTACCGAACATTTTGTCCCTCCTCTCCCGGAATGTGCGTTAGAGCCTCGTTTACGTCATTCTCCATGAATGATACGTATTTCCTGTGCGGCGGACCGAATAGCTGCTGCGATTACCTGAGTATTTTGAATGGTCCGGCTCAAAACTCGCCTGCGTTGTATAACAACTGTACAACTTCGCCCGGAACGATCACGGCTTCGAATCCAAGTGGTTGCTTGACTTTCAGACACGTGTCAGACGGAAGTGTACAATTGGCAGGATGGGCGGCTACCATCAGCTGTGTGCCGTGCGCGGGCGGACCAACAGCCGGAAATGCAGATTGTACCGGCGCCGTTCAAGTTTGTGTGGACACACCAATTTCTAACACGCCATCCGGACCCGGATTGGTTTCTGATGGATGTTCAGGATGTACGGCTTCAGGAGGTGAAGTGTATTCCAGCTGGTACGTCTTCCAAGTTTCATCAAGTGGAACGCTCGGTTTTACAATTGATCCCAACGTCAATTCAGACGATTACGACTACGCTCTTTACGGACCAAACGTAACTTGTAGTGCTTTGGGGTCTCCGATCCGTTGCAGTTATGCTGCTACCACCGGAAATACGGGAATGGGAAATGGCGCGGCAGATAATTCGGAAAATGTTTCAGGGAACGGTTGGACCAGCACGCTGAATGTAACTGCGGGACAGATCTTCTACTTGATGATCAATAACTGGAGTCCGACAGCGAACGGCTTTCTGTTGGATTGGAACCTGACCAATGGGGCATCGTTGAACTGTACGCCACTCGGAGTGGAATTGACTACATTGGAATGTGCACAAGATGAAAACTTCATCAATATACATTGGAATACTGCTTCCGAAGTAAATTCGGATTACTTCATTTTGGAAAAGAGCACAGATGGTGTGAATTACACAGAAATGGTACGTTCGGAAGGACAAGGAACAACAACACTGCCAACGGACTATTACATCGTAGACGCCAGCCCGGAATTGGGAACAAATTATTACCGACTCACACAAGTGGATCTTTCCGGAGAAAAGACGGTTTACAATCCTACTTCCTGCGAGATGTCTGAATCCAATGTACCGATCAAACGAATTCGCATCATCGATCTGAATGGACACGTCTTACGGGATGTGAATGGCGACATAACCGACCTGAAAGCAACGCTCAAAGCCAGCGAAATTCCTTTTGGGATCTATTTACTGGAAACCACGGATATTGCCAATAAAGTGCGCAGAACGAAGTTTGTGCAGCTGGATCAATAAGCAATCGAACAATTCACGCAGTCGACTGTCTTAGCGTTATGAAAGCTTGGTTTATAGCGCTGGTAATTCCGTGCATGCTGTTTGGGCAAGGTGAAAACTCCGTGCAGCGCGAAGTGCGCCAAGGATCGCTCGTGCTTTTATCGTGGTCGGTGGCCAATATGGGCGGAGCTGGCATTGGTGCTTCGCAAAGTGATGGTAGTCGTCTGTACTTCCACCAAATGAACGGTTATTGGAACGTGATCAATGCCGGAATAGCGAGCAGTGCGTTATTACTTCCGCAACCGGAGCGCACGAAAAACTTGTCACAAGCAGAACTCGCCTTGCGTTACCGGAAGATCTACCTCATCAATGCCGGACTCGATATCGGATACATGGTGGCCGGAGGAATCATGCAACACCGGGCTCAAGGCGCAAATACAGACCGTCTAACGGGTTTTGGCAACGGAATGATCCTCCAAGGCGGTTTTCTATTCGTTTATGATCTCTGGATGGCGCAGCGTATGCGCAAATGGACAAACAACAACTCAGGACGATTACAAGTGAGTCCAACGTTCAATGGAATGCAATTGAGTTATCGCTTGTAGGCCTTTGGCAGGCAGTTGAAGTTTTGAACTGGTTGAACTTCCTTTTCAATTCTAACTTCTCCATTTTCAATTATCATCTCTCCCTTG
>CAYRVL010000133.1:0-2370 GCA_964427665.1 uncultured Fluviicola sp.
ATTTTACCTCGTTTGTCTGGATTAAATTTTGTTGTTCACCATTCGATTAGCACCGTTATTACCGGGTTTGCCTCAATTCCGTCGCTTCTGACAATGCAATCTAACGAGGTAAAATTGCCTTTTTACATTTCAATTTTCAACATTCCAAAACTTTTTTGTTTAATTCGGATAAAAACATCCGAAATAAAATCAGATGTACTAGCTTTGTGTCATGGGATTCTTTTCAAAAGCAGGAGAACATGCAATTCGGGCAGCTATTTACCTGGCCGGAAACAGCGATGCGAACAACCGTAAGGTCTTGCACGATATCGCCACAGCAATCGATTCTCCGGAGGCTTTTACTGCCAAGATCCTGCAGGCACTGGTCAAAGCAGGGGTGATCCATTCCATCAAAGGACCCTATGGCGGATTCTTTATGGATGAGGAGCAACGAACAGGAGTCAGTTTGAAACGTGTGGTCACAGCTATTGACGGCGATGAGTTATTCACGCGCTGCGCGCTGGGATTGAAAGCTTGTTCCGGTACGCATCCCTGTCCTGTGCATGCTGAAATGCTCCAAATTCGGGAGTCTTTACAACAAACACTTACCCAAACCACCATGCATACGCTGATCACAAATCACAACATACATTTAAAATGTTAGCCATGGAAACAAAACATGATATCCGCGAAGTGACCGATGTAGAAACACTTGTACATCGCTTTTACGAAACGGTGCAACAAGATGCAATCCTCGGACCGATCTTCAACGAACGTTTAGCTGGAAAATGGGAGGAACATTTAGCGAAGATGGTGCGCTTTTGGCAAACGATCTTGCTGCACGAACATACCTATACCGGTGCACCGTTTCCGCCGCACGCGACGATGCCCATTGGTGAACCACATTTTGATCGTTGGAAAGCATTGTTCGTCGAAACGGTTGATACGCATTTCGAAGGCGCGAATGCCGAAGAGGCGAAGAAACGCGCAAAATTGATGGCGCATATTTTCCAAACCAAGATCGATTATTTACAAAAGAACCACTTAGCAGATTCCTATGTCAATCCAGGAAATTAGTATCATCGGTGCCTTGTTTACGTGGTTTGGTTGCTTACTGGCGATCAGTGGGATGGAATCGTGGCTCAAATTCCGGGCAGCGGGCGTGACAAGAGAACAAGCCTTGTCTATCGGTCGCCTGGTATTTCAAGCGCTAAACAAAATGGAATGGGGCTTCTTGATTGTCGTGTTAACTGTCCACTTTTTTGTTGAACTTCCCGATTATCTGCATGTGCTCTTTCTCATTTTATTGATCATCCTCTTGGTCCAAACGGCCATTTTACTTCCCAAATTGGACAAACGTGCGAAAGCGCAGATCGCTGGACAAATAGTGCCTGCATCAAAGATCCATGTATTTTATGTACTACTTGAAGGATCGAAAATGATCCTGCTACTGATAACCGTATTTCTTTTTTTAACATGTTAGACTATGAGTAACGAAAACACAATCGCTCAAATTGAGCAAAAATATAAACGCCTCGGCGAGAATCCGGAAACTTATCTGAAAGGGTTGCTCCACTCAAAACCGATGAATTATTGGGATTATATCGAAGTGGATACGCTTTTATCGCTGCAAAAGCCACGTACGGATTTCAAAGATGAACCGATCTTTATCATGTACCATCAGGTGACGGAATTGGTCCTGAAACTGATCATTCATGAACTGGAACAAATCGTTGAACCGGAAACGATCTCGGAAGAAGAAATGACGATCCGTTTGCACCGCATCAATCGTTACACGAGTATGTTGATGACGACGTTCGATGTGATGCGCGAAGGGATGGATTACGATCAATACAATACGTTCCGTTTGTCCTTGGCACCTGCAAGTGGTTTTCAAAGTGCGCAGTTCCGCAAAGTGGAGTTTTACAGCACCCGCTTGATCAATTTGGTGAACGAAGAGGGCCGTAAACGCTTGCCTGAAAATCCAGGGATCAAAGACTACTTTGCCCAATTGTATTGGAAAGATGCCGGAACGTGTCGCCATAGCGGACATCAGTCCTTGACCTTGCGCCAATTCGAGGAACGCTACATGAAGGAGTTCATCGGTTTGGCAGTTGAAATGGAAGGTCGAACCTTGGAGGAACGCGTGCGGCAATTACCTGCTGTTTCAGAAGAATTGAAGCGTGAATTGCGCGAGTTCGATCGCCTGTTCAACATCGAATGGCCAATGGTGCATTTGAATACCGCGCGTCATTATTTGGACAGTAAAGGCGAGAACAAGGAAGCAACCGGTGGATCTGAGTGGAAAAAGTACCTGCACCCGATGCACCAACAACGCAAGTTCTTCCCGGAAATGTGGACGGATAACGAAATCCAACACTGGGGAGAAGA
>CAYRVL010000134.1:0-2340 GCA_964427665.1 uncultured Fluviicola sp.
GCATGGCTTCCAACGAAAGATACAATTCCAAACGTTCCAATTCTTGGGTCAAGGAGACCATGTTGTCGCCTTCTGCCGCGGTGTCCAGATTCTTGCGGATCAATTTAGCAAAGCTTGTTAAATAACGGTTGGCGGACAATTTGTCCTGGGTATTGATGAAATACTGGATCGAATTCAGGGAGTTGAAAATGAAGTGGCGATTCATGGATGCATTTAACGATTGCTGTTCTAGTGCCAGTAAGCGTGTCTTATTTTCGAGATTTTCCTTGTAGTTCTTCTCGCGTTCTCGTCGGATCTGGTAGCGGAAATACATGCGCACCATTCCCACAGCGATCAGTACCAAAATTCCGTAGAACCACCAGGTGCGCCAGAAAGGAGCTAAAATAGAAACAGGAACCAACATGGATTCTGTGGCATTTCCCAATTCATCTATCGCTCGAACATGCAAGGTATAATCGCCATCAGCCAAATTGGACAGGGAGATGGTTGAGTTTGCTGTTGGGGGCGACCAACCGGCATCTTGTCCTTCCAGCCAATACTGAAATAGAACAGCGTCTGGATCCTTCAAAAGAATACCATCAACCTCCAGTGTGATGTTGTTCTTGTTGTGTGATAAGTTCAATCGTAAAGGCACACCAAATTGGTTGGAGGCCACTTTTTCAGAAGCGATCCAAGGTGTGTAATTCACGAGCAGGTTTCTGAAATGGATACGTGGACTGAAACGTGCTTGATTACTTTGTGCATCGCTGGATACATCGATCCGGCAGATTCCGTCCGTTGTTCCAAACCACAAATAGCGATTATCAAAGTAGGATGAATTGATGTTCGATTCCAAGCTGACCAAGCCACTGTTGGTGCCTACTCTGCTGCGCGGAATGATCTTTTCCTCTCCGGCATCAAAGATATAAACGCCATTATTTGTTCCGATATACATCAGATCATGGATCAACTCCAGGAAATTCACGAAGCGCGCATTGCTTTTTTTGCCGATAGGAACATTCTTAAATGAAATACCATCGTAAACAAACAACCCACTTTCCGTGCCGATCCATAAGCGATTCATCTTGTCGAGCTGCACAGACGAAACGCCACTGTTGAACTGTTTCAGGAGTTTTGTGCTTTTTTTGAAAGGATCAACCTCGTAGATCCCGTTCGATCCTGCGGCAAGTAGTTTACCATTGTAAATGATCAACTGTCGGATCATTCCTAGGTTGTTCAATTGTCTCCGATTTAGATCGAAGGGGAGTACTTTCCCATTTTCGATCATTCCGACCCCATCATCTCCGGCAAAATAGATCTTGCCATTTTGAAGGCGTTCTACAAAGCGCACAAGTCCGTCATCGTCACCTAGCGGAAAGTGTTCGAATTGTTCTCCGCGCTTGCGGTAGATTCCCAGTTCAGTTCCTAACCACAGATCGTTCCCATCTTTTTCGATCGACCAAACGCTGGACGCTTCGAAATCAAAGGTTTTTACAGATCCATTTGCGCCAAGAATGAAGAGCCCCTTATTATAACTTCCGCAGTAGTAACCTTCGCCGGGTACTTTGAAGGTAGCAATGATCAGGTCACTCGGCAAACCGGTGTTGGTATTGTAATAGACCAGGTCTTCCCCGCAAAATTTGAGTAAGCCTTTCCCATCGGAACCAAACCAATAATTTCCTTCCCGATCTTGATAGAAGCAATTTTGACTGGCGATCGGCATGCCGTTAAAATCACTGATCCATTTCATGGACTTTTGGTATTTTCCGACACCAAAATTGGAGGTGATCCACAGGTTGTTTGCATTGTCTGTAAAGCAACCGGTAATATAGGCGTCTTCGACAGGCAGGAACAAGGAGTCGCGTCGTTCAAATGCGCTGTTTGTTTTGTAAACGCCATCGTAGAAAGTGGCCAGAAAAAGAGATTTTCTGCGACTTGCAATGGAGGAGAAGCTGCGGTTTCCAAATTCTTTCACCCAGGAAAAATTCTGTCCGTCACTGGAGCGATAAAGTCCGTCACGTGTAGCGACGTACAATGAGCCTTCAAAAACGTGCATATCCCGGCACTCCGCTGCGTCCTCATTGCCATGAAAAAGCTTGAGTAATTTATTGTTCTTCACTTCAAAGATCCCGGCACCTTCGGTAGCAACCAGGGTATGCCCTTTGAATTGGATGATGTCTTTTACAAAGACGGTACGCATTTCATTGCCAAGCGACCAATTTTGAGCTTTTCCATTTTTTATCCGGGAAATTCCGCCTTGATGCCCCACCCAAATGTCGGTATGGATGGTTTGCAAACTACTGATGCGGTTGTTCAAGAGTCCGTTTTCTACTGGAAAGGGAAAAAATGATTTTCCATTGA
>CAYRVL010000135.1:0-2337 GCA_964427665.1 uncultured Fluviicola sp.
TAGGAATGGAAGACGAACTGGAACAGATGCTGGTGGAAGTTTATCCGAATCCAACAAACAATGAAGTTACAATCGCTTTCGAAAGTAATGAAGCGCAGGTGATCATTTACGATACACAAGGTAAATTGATTCAAGGCAAAACCATTCACAGCGGTGAACAAATTTCTTTGAAAGAAGTGGAAACTGGGGTTTACTTCTTTGAAGTGACCACTGAAAAAGGTCGTGTGGTGAAACGGGTGGTGAAGCGATAATGTAAGTTTCATAGATTTTTCAACCGCTCTTTCGTTCATTCGGAAGGGCGGTTTTTTTGTGTGATACCTGACAATTCACTCGGAAAATTCGCGATTCACTACAAAAAAGGGCGATTCACTACAAATTATCTTTTGCCATGCGTTGGCGGTCTAACTTAGGCGCGAAAACTATTAAATAAACGTCAGTTATTTATGAAAAAAACAAAACTACTATTAATCGCTTCTTTGTTCGGAATTACCGGATTCGCCCAAACATTGGATCAGGAGAACTTCGGTGGGACATCCACTGGTTGGCAGATCGACAATGCAAACTATACGAGTATTGGTCAAGGGTTTAAGTCCGGACTAACCGGTCAACTAGCTCAGGTTCGCATTGAACTGGACAATACCAACCCGGTATATCCACCAATTGCAGGAACCAGTACGATCACGATCTTTTCCGGATTGGGCTTCGGAGGCACCGTGCTTGGAAGTACAACCTTTACAACTAATGGCTCGGAAAATGGTGAGTTTACCATCAATGTAAGTGCTGCGAATGTAAACGTTGTTGCCGGTAACGATTACACGTTTAGATTGAGCAATTCAACGGGACGCGTTTCTATTATCAATGCCACAAATGATAATTACAGTTTTGGCGCGCTTTATTACACGATTGGGGCAGGTGGACAAAATACCTATGGTACAGGTGACTTAAAGTTTAGAACATTTGTGAACCCTCCGGCACCAGGAAAAAATTTGGGTTTTGATGGGATGAACGATTTCGTGAATTTGGGCACAGGAATCACAAATATCATCAACACCTCCCAATCATTTACGTTAGAGGCATGGTTTAAAACTCCTGTTTCTACAACCGGATCGCATTTACCAATTGTTGGGAATCACCAGAATAATACACATGTTGATCTACGTATCGAAAACAACAAATTGGTTACGTTCATTGGATTTGGTGCCATTGGCGTTTCTTCAACGGCGAATATTGCTTTGAATACGTGGTATCATGGAGCAGTGACCTTGAATAATGATTCCTTGTCTTTGTATTTAAATGGAGTTCTTGTGGCGAGCACACCGCGTAACGGGTTTAATTTACCAATTTCTACAACGCCCTACATGATCGGTGGTGACTTCTTTGCTGGAAGAATGAACGGAGAAGTGGATGAAGTGCGTATTTACAACTATGCCGTATCATCGGAAGATATCTTGCGAAGAATGAACTGTGAGATCGATCCTGCAACCAGTGGTTTGATTGCGTATTACAAATTGAATCAGGGTGTAGCAGGTGGAACGAACACATCCATCAACACTGCAACGGATGCAACCGCAAATGGGTTTAACGGCTCATTAACAGGATTTGCATTGACAGGAGCTACTTCGAATTGGGTAGCAAGTTCCCCGATCACTTCCGGCGACGTAATTCCGGCTATGCCAACAACGACTACTTCGAATGTTGTTTACTGCTTCAATGAGACGGCTAGTCCGTTGGTAGCAACAGGGACTAACTTGCGTTGGTTTACATCGGCCGTTGGAGGAGTAGGTACTACGACGCTCACTCCTGCCACAAATACTGCTGGAACGACATCTTTCTGGGTGGCTGCTACAAATGCGAGTGGTTGCGAAAGTGAGCGCTTAGAAATTACTGTAGAAGTATTGCCTGAAGTAACTGGTACAGATATTCAAACAGCATGTGGGTCTTTTGATTGGATCGATGGAAACACCTATTCTGCTTCCACAAACACTGCCGTGCATACAATTGTAGGTGGAGCAGTAAATGGATGTGACTCGATCGTTACATTGGATCTTACGATCATTCCTGTGGCTTCTGGCGTTGATGTTCAAACGGCCTGTGGATCGTTTGATTGGATCGATGGAAACACTTACTCCGCTTCAAACAATACAGCAACACACACGATTGTAGGTGGCGCTGAGAATGGTTGCGATTCTATCGTAACATTGAATTTAACGATTCAAACAGTACCAACGATGACAGCTACAGACAATAACGATCTAACGATCACGGCGTCTACAGCTACTTCATACCAATGGATCAATTGCGCAACAGGACAAGCGATCGCTGGTGAAACAAACCAAA
>CAYRVL010000136.1:0-2335 GCA_964427665.1 uncultured Fluviicola sp.
AATCGATGTCCAGATCCTGTAGGTCAAAACGATAGTGCCCCATGGTTTGTACCGTATCGGAGTGGAAATAAGCGTTGTATTTGCGACAAAGTTGGCTTACTTGCTTTAAAGGTAGCAACGTACCGATCTCATTGTTTGCGTGCATTAAAGAAACGATTGTCGGTTTACCATCTTTCAAGTAATTCTCTAATTCCTGCAAGTTGATGTGTCCCTGAGTATCTACAGGCAACCAAACTGCTTCAATCCCTTGAGTCGCTGCTAAAAATTCAACGGTGTGACCCACTGCATGATGTTCAATCGTTGTTGAAATGATGCGCTTTACACCTAGATTTTCTACTGCCGTGGTCAACGCGATGTTATCTGCCTCGGTCCCTCCGGAAGTAAAAATGATCTCAGAGGGAGAGCAATTCAGCCATTTTGCGATGTTGCGTCGGGATGTTTCGATCAATGCTTTCGTTTGTCGACCAAAGAAATGCGTAGAAGATGGATTTCCAAATTCGTTTCGCAATAAAGGGATCATCACTTCTGCCACTTCAGGTGCTAAAGGAGTCGTTGCTGCATTATCCAAGTAAACGCGCATAGTTCAATGTTTTGCGACAAAAGTAGCGAAATTATCCCCAAAAAAGTGCCGGTTTTCGTTCCAGAATTTGCCTTAATCTTCCTTTCCTAACAAAAAGCGAAAATGGGGCTGTAAATCTTTGGAGCGACAGAGGTTGTTGAGCAAAAGGTGCGTTCTTTCTGCCTTTTTGATCGGGGATTTTACGGCGTGTACATAATTGAGTATGTACCGTTTTATAGCTGGTGTTTGTTGATCGAAACGCCGCTTAGATTCAGGAACTTGTGCCCAATATTCTTTGATTTCCTCCGGAATTTCTGTTCCAAACTCCGATTCGTCCTTGCGCAGGGAGACCTGAACAGTATCACCGAGGGTTTTATTGAGTGCTTTCAAGCGTTGTCGTTGAACGGTGATCAATCCTTCGCCTTCCCCCAGGGCCAAAACACCTGCTTGCCATTCAATAATGTCGTCCAAACGAATGATCAAGCGCTGGTTGAAATCTCCTTTTTCCGTTCTACCCGGCAATTGGGCAAGCACATCTTCTGTTAAACGAACAAACCAATAGTTCAGGTAATCGAGTTTTTCTATTGAGGCGTAGAAGGTTGTAATCATGAGTTATTCACTTAAAGGTCCAGAGGTGAAAATTCCTTTTGGTACTTTGGGATAACGACTCGCCAAACCACAATACCAGCAATCAGAGGAAAATAAGCCCAACTCAATTATTTTCCATTTTCCATTTACTTTTTGAAGTAAACCTTCTACATGACAGCAGTCATATGATTCATCGGGTAAAAGTAATTGTCCACCAGATTTTGTTTTTGCTTGTCCTTCAAACCAAGCATAATTAGCTGAAACTTTAAGATGTGTTACAGCAAAGATTACCTTTTGATTGATCTCTGATTCGACTTCTTTTCGAAACAGATCAATAATTGATTTTCTCTCTTGATTATTGGCTTCTGTTTTTACCTTAAAGTCTAATATTTCCTGTGAATAGGACGTTGTGAGATTTATAGAAAGGATTAAAATGAGGACAAGGGTGTTTGCTAGACTAGTCATCTAATGGTACTTTTTGAATTTAAATATAAATATTTTCAATCTCGTTCCCATTTCCGACGTTTACCACCTTCCTGACTGTATAGGTGCCACTTGTGTTTTGCTGCTTTTTTGATGAGTCGTTTGCGTAATTTCTTGGGATAAAAGATCTTGAGATAGGTACGGTGATAGCCATAATCTTTCACAATTCCTATTTGACTTAATATGTCGTAAGCTGCAGCTCCACAGCGCATTCCAAGGAAGGCATAATCATTGGGCGTATTTTCCAGGTAATTTGCAGCTATACTGTCTAGTTGCGCCTTTTGCTTACCCGAAATTGGGATGGTTACAATCAAGTGTTTGACACTATCGGTTGGTGAACCAAAAAGCGTAAAGAAATTATCAGGATCATGGGTCACGAAATCGCTGCTAAAATCCGTTTTATGCGCGATCTTATGAAAAGGTCCGGATGACACGAAATCAATCACCGTATTGGAATCGAGTTGTATCCCTACGTGTCCGCCAAGTATTCCTCCGAACCATTCGTACTCCACGTCTTTAAATTTCTTTTTGGGTTTAGATCCGTATAGGAACAAGACTTTAATGGTTGTAGAATCTTGGGCAAGAACTGTGAAAGATTGACAAAAAAGCACAAGAATTAGTAAAGTTAAGCGATGTTTCATAAGGCTAGTATTTTCGAAGTGATTTTGCCAATTTGCCATATGGCGAAGAAGTAAAATAACCAAA
>CAYRVL010000137.1:0-2331 GCA_964427665.1 uncultured Fluviicola sp.
CTCGTTCCTTTGGATCGGGGCTTTTTTAATACTCCACCGGTCGGAAGCGGCGCCACAAAAAGCGTTTCGCGAGTTTCTTGTCCACGCTTGGAGCCCAGCCGATCAGGTATTCGGTGAGGGGTGAAATTTCGAGTTTATCGATGTCGCGATAAGCAAAGGCCATGATCTCGTTCGGGAATTGTTTCATTGCGCGGTGTTTGCGCAAACGCGCCAGCCAGCGTTTATCGAAAGGTGTGCGGTAGAGATCCCAGGCGCCAAAGAGGTGCAGGAATTCGTGGGCAATAACCGTGGACTTCTTTTGCGAAACAACGCCGTATTCCACGTGTGCCGAATCTCCGGAGTGCAGCACCACCGACATTTCGTTTTCGTAATAGTTATTGATGAAGAAGAGCAAGGCGATGTTGTCTGTTCCATATTTGTCGCGCAGGGAAGCGATCAAGCGTTCGGCATCGCGCAGGCGGTTGTTCGTGAGCACCTCCGTACTCTTTTGCCCCGGCAAGCGTTTCGCAAATTTCTTGGCAGCAGCATTGGCCCAATTGTCCACCAATTGAATGCCTTTCTGGATAACCATGTATTTGAACAAGGTTCCTGAAAGTGTTTTGTATTGGAATTCTTCTTTCACAGGCACCACGCTATCGTGCGTAAGGATTTCCACTTGAATATCGAGGATTCGTTTGCGCTTAGCGGCCTCGGCTTCGATCCAGTTCATGGCGCGGTGGATGCTATCAGTAGTAGAGCGGATATCGTAGGCCGACCACGGATGCGTTTCATCGGAATCGACAAACACGGGCACCACGACCACTTTTTCCTTGAGCGTTTTACAGACATTGTTGTCCACGGTTCCCACAAAATAGCGCTGCGAACAAGCCATTAAGAAAAGCGCAAACAGAAAGAGCAAACGAGACATAGCAATGCGGTTTTGTAGGATGAATGCTGAAAAGCTAAAATAGAACAAATTTGGGTGGGTTTCTAATCATGAATAGTCACAATGATCATTCGCCCGACTTTAGAAGTATAACGCTGCATGTCTTTGTAACTAGCGGAGTCTTCTTGGAAATGATCGCAACTTTTCTGTTCAATTCCGGTTGGACACTTCTTGATCTTTATCGTATCTTCTCCCACCCTCAACGCTTTGAATTGCCAATACTCCGTTCCACCACAGCCTATGCAACCGTCCTTCTCTTTCTGACTGCTCACATAGTGACTTTTCCATAGCTTCAAGTGCGTGGATTTTGTTTGATTTATCCAGCAATTACTCAATCCAATGGAACTATTCTGCCACAACTGAATGGTGAAAGTTCCCCCTACTTTCAAAGCGATTTTGTCGCCAATCAATAAATCTTCCGGAATGGATTCTGTCTCCACTTGCTCCTTTGGCTTTTTGTGCACATCAGAACAAGAAGAAAACGCGATCAGTAGGGTAATTGAAATACAAACTTTAAATACGGTCATGAGTTACGGGTAATAATAAGGCGATTGGCTCTTCTCAAACTTAGTGAAAATGGTTGAGAATTGGGACGTTTACGGCAGAAACATCAAAACTTCTGATCTTCTCACTGACTTGGGAAATACAACTGAAAGCACCACCCTACTCCTTCACGCAACGCACAGCATAGCCGTCACTGACAAACGTTTCCCAGTACTTGCTCACTTTTTTCGTTTTTGCGTTCAAGGCATAGGCGATCATATCGAAAGAGCCCGCAACTCGTGTGCTGCTCCACCAGGCACAAATACTTCCATTACCGGAAAAACCATCGTTGGTAGTGATCATGGCAAATCCGCGCGTTCCACTTGGCAAGGCATTAAAGCCACTGGAATTCGTTCCATTCCCGTCCTTTTTCCAGCCCTGTGTGCTTTTGAGTGAAGCGCCTGCAACGCGTTTTCCTCCCAAGGTTTTGAAGAGCACTTCCCAGTCATCCGAACTGGGGATCTTCCACGATTTGGGTGCTAAACCCCGTGGATCATTGATCGCGTAATAGTTGTACAATTTTCCGTAAGTGGAGTCGTTGCTGGCATCGTTGTTAAAGTAACACCACGCCGGTTCTTCTTTCGCCAATTTTGCTTTCCATTCTTCAACGGTTTTGGCTTCCGGGATCGAATCTCCATTTCGGAAGGTCACCACATTGAGATTCTTGGTCATCCAAATTTGATTACCAATCTTGACTTCCGCGTAAGTTTTTCCCGGAATTAATCGCGCTTTGATTGTCATCCAGGACGACAAGGCAACACCAGTAAACACAAACATTAAACCCAAGACATACTTCTGTTTATGCATCTTTTGAACGCTTTAAATTGTTATAACTTTACTAGAAGATTGAGAAGTATCCAAGG
>CAYRVL010000138.1:0-2259 GCA_964427665.1 uncultured Fluviicola sp.
AGGTAAGACATCGCCACAATGGTAACGTCCTGACCTTCCCGTGCGATTCGAGCTTTGTCTAAGGGGACGATGGATGCTTTGTCCGAAACCTCGCCAACGGCATTATGCAGCCATCGATGCTCTAAAAAGATCACTGGATTCGGATCCATGATTGACGAGTAAAGTAAGCTCTTCGCATCTTGTGGCGTAGTCGGCATGATGACCCGTAGCCCGGGGATGTGTGCAAACCAAGCTTGTAGGTTTTGTGAATGTGTTGGCCCTTGCCCCCATCCTCGCCCAATAATAAGACGCACCGTAATTGGTACAGTATGCTGTCCACCGAACATATAACGCCACTTCGCGGCGCCATTCACCAACTGATCCAGCGCGAGTAGAAAAAAGTCGACCCGTTGATGCGTCATGACTGATTTTATGCCATCAAGCGCTGCCCCGATTCCAACACCAGTCATTGCATTCTCAGATGTAGGCATATCGAATACCCGCTCCGAACCAAACTTTTCTTCGAGTCCTAGTGTTGTGCCAAAGACCCCTTTGGGGTCCGTTACACCAAGGCCGTAGCAAATGACTTGTGCATCATCTTCCATGGCCTGTGAAATCGCTTCATTGATTGCAGTCGCGAATGTCTTTTGAGAAACTTGAGAGGTAGTCATGCGTAAACTCCCGTGTAAGCCTCTTCAACGGGGGGGAATGGGGCTTCGTCTGCATGGGAAAACGCTGTTTCGATCTGAGCATGAATTTGCTGAACAATCGAATCGACTTCTCCATCCGCCGGGGTTTTAGAGGTGCGCAGGTGCTCTTCGAGTCGATTTAGCGGATCCTTAGAAAACCATTCTTCATATTCCGCTTCATCTCGATACCCGATGTGATTGTCAAAATTACAACCACAATGCTCACGCCAGCGATAGGTGGACACTTCTAAAAACTGAGGCCCTCTGCCACTTCGGGCGTCGCTCATAGCTTGCGCCATGTTGTCGTAGGTGTGTTGCAGATTTTCACCTTCACTGGTGAATGTACGAACTCCCATTGCCTCAACCATTTCAGCGATAACACGACCTTGGGGCTGTCTAACAGAAAGGCCGCTGTAAACAGAGTAGCGGTTGTTTTCGCAAATAAAGACTACGGGCAGGTTGCGTACTGCAGCAAAGTTGACGGACTCGTAGAATACGCCTTCCTCGACGGAACCGTCCCCAAGGAATACACAACTGATCTGGTCTGTTTTATGTAACTGAGCCGACAACCCAAGGCCGACGCCAACCGGGATACTGTTGCCAACGATCGCGGATGTACCCATGAAATTTACGGAAAGATCAGCAAGATGCATTGATCCGCCTTTACCTTTTGAACAGCCCGTTTCCTTACCGTAAATTTCCGCCACCATACCTTCAAGGTTTCCACCCTTAGCCAGATAGTGTGCATGCCCACGGTGCGTGCTTACACAGAAATCATCAGGTCGAACCAACTGACTAAATACTCCAGGCACAGATTCTTGACCGATAGAAAGGTGCGTCGGACATCGCATTTTTCCTTCGGGATAACGGCGCGCTATTTCTTCCTCTACCGCACGAATGTATTTCATACTGCGATAGAGCGGCAACTCCAGTTCTGGATTTAAGGAATAAACCAAAAGTAATCTCCCGTATATCCAACTTCATCGAAAAACTTAACCCATTCATCAACAGACATGATTGTCTTTGCCGTTAAGTTCCACGCGTACATGCGTTCTTTTTCTTCTTCGTTTCGGTATGCATCAACCGTAATAAACGATTTTCCACGACTAACTCGTTCAATTTCTTGTAGCGCTTTGCCGCATTCCTGGCGATCAAGGTTATGAATCGTGTTAATTGAAATTACTACATCAAATGATTTGTCGGGAAACGGCAAGTTCGTTGCATTTGCAACTTGAACGTTTAGCCTCATATCCTCGATTGCGTTTTGAATCGCATATGCAGAAACATCTACACCTTTAACTTCTATGCCAGGGATTAGCTCAGCTAGATCGTGCAACATGAAGCCTTTTGCGCACCCGACATCTAGAACCGAACTTTGAGAACCAAGGTTCCAATACTCTTTAAACGTTGGAATAACTGGCTGCCAAAACCTCGAAAAATAATTGAAGCCACCATACCCATGGCGCCGATCACCGTCGAAAAAATCCTTGCCAAACTGCCTTGCGATGGCGCGATCAGCTTCAGTCTTATCTGCAGCACGCTCATCAAGATTCCGTTTGGTTTTCGGATAATTAAGCAACAAGTCTATTTC
>CAYRVL010000139.1:0-2216 GCA_964427665.1 uncultured Fluviicola sp.
ATTCCAGCCTCTAATTTTTCGCAACCGCTCTTCCACAAAGAAGCGAAGTCCCTGGTGACCAAACTGAAAAAGTTTAAGTCGAAAGACCTGATGGATTTGATGCACGTATCCAAAGATATCGCCGAATTGAATGTGAATCGATTTAAGTCGTGGAAGCTAGCAGAAGAACCTACGGATCATGTGAAACCCGCAGCGTACTTGTTTACCGGTGAAGTGTATCGCGGATTGGATATTCCGACCTTGAGTGAGGCAGCTTTGGAGCGCGCGCAGTCTGATTTGCGTATTTTATCCGGTTTGTACGGACTGCTAAAGCCGCTTGATCTGATCTTTCCATATCGCTTGGAAATGGGCACGAAATGGGAGATTTCGGATAAGGCTGCGAACTTGTATCAATTCTGGGGAGAAAAACTCACGAAAAGCCTGCTCAAGGAAACCGATAAAACGGAAACGATCGTCAACCTCGCATCCACGGAATACAGCAAGGCGATCCAGTGGAAGAAGGTGAAGCAAGCGGTTGTGACACCCGTATTCAAGGAATTTAAAAACGGCGAATACAAAGTGGTGATGATGTATGCCAAACATCAACGCGGAAAAATGACCAGATGGATCTTGGAAAACAATCCACAAGATGCAGAAGCGCTCAAATTGTATCAAGAAGACGGTTACCAATTCAGTGAGCCATTAAGCTCGACAAATGAATGGGTTTTTGTGCGATAAGTCGTTCGGCGCAATTCACATTCGATGTTTCATAACACGCTCTTGGGCGTGTGATTTGTGCAGCATCCTGTTGTATCTTGCATCTCAATATTTCGATTCATGGAACAGATCAGTGTTTTTGACATCTTTAAGATCGGGGTGGGACCGTCGAGTTCGCACACGATGGGACCATGGCGTGCAGCCCAACAGTTTATTCAGCAATACGTTCAAGATCCGGGATTGCATAACGTGAAGCGCGTGCGCGTGGATCTGTATGGATCGTTGGCCAAAACGGGCAAAGGACACGGAACCGATATCGCTGTTTTGTTGGGATTGATGGGTGAGGACCCTGTGACAATTCCGGTGAATACGATCGATCCGAAAACGACGCAAGTCTTTACTTCTAAGACGATTGCGTTGAACGGACAGCAAGTGGTGATCTTTGAGCCCGAAACCGATTTGATCTTTCACATGGATAAATCCTTGCCGGGTCACCCGAATGCGATGACGCTGACAGCGATTTTCATGGATGGGAAAGAAGATGCACATACCTATTATTCTGTTGGAGGCGGATTTGTGGTAAAAGAAGGGGGCGATAGGCAATCCAATGAGGAGATTTCTTGTCGTTATTTGCCTTATCCGATTGAAACAGCTGCGGATCTGAAGAAACATTGCGATGAAAACAAAGCATCTATTGCGGATATCGTGATGCAGAATGAGCTGAGCTGGCGTTCGAAAGAAGAAACGATTGCTGGTTGTTTGGCCATTTGGGATGTGATGCGCGAATGTGTCTTCCGCGGGGTGAATACAGAAGGAATTTTGCCGGGAGGATTGAATGTGAAACGTCGTGCAGCAGAAATGAGTCGACACTTATTGAACGGGATTGCCTGCAAGGACTCAAACGATTTCATTCGTCAGATACAATCCGGAAGTAATATTTTTCAGAATACCTTGAATTGGGTTTCTTGTTTTGCGTTGGCTGTGAATGAAGAGAATGCTTCGTTTGGTAGGGTGGTAACTGCGCCTACGAACGGTGCGGCTGGAGTGATTCCGGCTGTGTTGATGTATTACGTATGTTTTGCAGGTGGAACACAAGAAAAAGATATCGTTAAGTTCATGACGGTAGCTGCGGAAATTGGATCGATCTTTAAAAAGCGCTCCACGATCTCAGCGGCAATGGGTGGCTGTCAGGCGGAAATTGGCGTTTCATCAGCGATGGCCGCGGCTGCTTTGACTGAATGTTTGGGTGGAAATCCGGATCAAGCGATGATGGCGGCAGAAATTGCCATGGAACACCACTTGGGCTTGACCTGCGATCCGATCGGTGGATTGGTGCAAATTCCGTGTATTGAACGCAACACGATGGGAGCGATAAAAGCAATTACAGCTTGTCAATTGGCCTTGCAAGGAAATCCGGGATCGGCAAAAGTAACCTTGGATGGCGTGATCAAAACGATGTGGGAGACTGCTTTGGACATGAACGAGAAATACAAGGAAACTTCCGATGGCGGTTTGGCCAC
>CAYRVL010000140.1:0-2137 GCA_964427665.1 uncultured Fluviicola sp.
AACTGGTTTGTACCGGAAAAAGTTGCCAATCAATAAGTCCTGTTTGCCATCGCCATTTTGGTCTACCATTACCGGGACGCTTCCCAATCCGTTGTCGATCATCTCGCTTTGCAGGAAATTATCTTGCTGAAAACTAAAGTTTGGCGCTAGATTGCTGCCGTTGTTCTTGTAGAACAGCACGCTGCGTTGATTTTCAGAAACAGAACGGGCATTTGGCGTTACGATCAAATCCTTTTTGCCATCAAAATCCACGTCGAGGTAAAACGGTGCAGGGAACAATTGGATGCTGGCGCCGGTGGTATTGCTCGGGAAATTGTGATCTTGAGAAACCATGGCTGAGTTCGTATTGGGTGCAGTGCCGCCGTTCATTAATAAGGTAAGATTCGGAAACGAGACATCACCGAGGATCAGATCGAGCACACCGTTGTTGTTCATATCAATGGCTAGTAGGGTAGAGCCGCTGTGTTTTGGTTCAGCATTTACCAAGATGGGTTTCTCAGAAACATTTCCTTGTCCGATCTGGGGATTGGGAATATTTCCGTTGCCACAAGGCGAGGTTTGGTCATTCAAAAAAACGTCGTTATTATTTGGATCTTCTCGAAATCTACCCCAGCATTCATTTTTCAATACAAAAATGAGCGAATCGGTATGCCCATACAGTTCCATGCTTTGGTTTTGATGGTATTCAATGCGTTCTCCACCCAGGTGAAACGTCAACACATCGATATCGCCATCTCCTTCTACATCAACATAAGCGGGTAGATCGCTGGAACTGACATACAGGTTTGTCATCGATCCTAAATAATTCGTCATGAGCAAATTCGAGATCAACTCCCAACTGAGTCCACTTGCCACTGATCCGGTATTTTTATACACTTTAATTCCGCCAATGCCGTAAGTGAACAAATCGTTATTTCCGTCACCATCATAATCGACAAATGCACAACGGTAGCGGGCGTCTGTTGGGAAAAGCGCTGCACCCTTGTAGACGTAACGATAGACAGATCCTGTATTTTCGAAGAGCACCCATTCGTCACCACTGCGATCGAACACCACCAAGTCTTCATCGCCATCGAAATCGAAGTCGAGCGGTGAGAATTGTCCGAAATTGATGCCGCCAGCCCAAGGATTTTTCAACAGTTGACTTCCTACTTTTACGGGAGGACTCGCATCGTATTCAAAAGCGAGATTGATCTGTGAATCAGCTGGAAACGTGAACATGGTTCCTGTAAACACGAGCAATAGCGATAAAAAACAACCTTTGGCATTCCAATAATATCGACCCATCCGATAACAGTTCTTGATTTTTCGAGGCAACTCCTCACAACGAATGTAGTCAAAGGAGTAAACAAAGACAAATGAAAAAAAGTATCCTGTTCCTTTTATTGATTGTAGCATCTTTTACTACTCAAGCGCAAGATTCTATCTCTGTGCTGTTCATCGGAAATAGTTACACGTATGTAAATGATTTGCCATCCGTATTGCGTGATCTTTCGGCCAGCATGAACAAAGAAGTGACAATCGGTTCGAAAGTGAACGGAGGGTATACGTTTCAAAATCACGTTAATGATCCGGCAACCTATACGGCTATCCACCAGCGACCATGGGATGTGGTGGTCATTCAGGGGCAGAGTCAAGAACCGAGTTTTCCAACGAATCAGGTGAACACAACCTCCTATCCAGCAGCCATGCGATTAGCGGACAGTGTAATAGCGAATCACGCTTGCAGCAATGTGATGTACTTCATGACTTGGGGACGTCAAAATGGCGATCCGCAATGGGATTCCATCAATACGTTTGATAAAATGAACAGTCGCTTGTACGCGGCTTACAGACGTTTTGCTGACAGTGCAGATGCGATGGTGGCAGCTGTTGGTGCTGCTTGGAAGTATGTACGCGACAATCATCCAACGATCAATTTATACAGCAGTGATGGATCTCATCCCAGTCTGGAAGGAACCTATTTAGCCGCAACCACCTTTTATGCTTCGCTTTTCCGGGAAAGTCCGGTTGGCGCCACGTACCTGGCAGGTTTAAATCCGACGATTGCCGCTCAATTGCAAGCAGCCGCTGCAGCGGTGGTTTTAGATTCCCTCGATCATTTCTTCATCCGACCGGTTGATTCACCGACACAAGC
>CAYRVL010000141.1:0-2020 GCA_964427665.1 uncultured Fluviicola sp.
TTATCGAATTATCGAATTATCGAATTATCGAATTATCGAATTATCGAATTATCGAATTATATATTTCTCTAATCAACTAATTTTATAATTCGACAAATTGCGAAGTCCGAAAAATTTCGCCCCTTAACTCAAATTCATCCAAAAATCAAACCCTCTCCCAGCTTTTTACCTCCATTGCTGCCTCATTTCATGCCCCTCACCATTTTTTCACCAGATTATTCCATTCTGCGTTTACTCATCTTTAATTAATACCTAACTTTAGCCCACATTTTTGAAATTAACACTATGAGTACGTTTGATGTTGCCATCATTGGTTCTGGTCCCGGTGGATACGTGTCTGCAATTCGCTGCGCACAATTGGGTTTGAAGACTGCATTGATTGAGAAATACCCAACCTTGGGAGGGACTTGCTTGAACGTGGGGTGTATCCCATCCAAAGCTTTGTTGGATTCTTCCGAACATTTCTTCAATGCCAAGCACAACTTCGAGGCACATGGTATCAAAGTGAGTAACCTAGAGGCCGACCTGGCTCAAATGATCGCGCGTAAAGAAGAGGTGATCGCTCAAACGTGCAACGGGATCAAGTTTTTGATGGACAAGAACAACGTAACTGTGTATCAAGGGGTAGGTTCATTCGTAGATAAAAACACAGTTGCTATCAAAGATACGGAAGGCAATTCAACGAATATTACAGCGAAAAACATTGTGATCGCAACGGGTTCAAAACCGAACTACTTCCCAGGAATGGAACCGGATAAGGACCGCATCATTACCTCTACGGAAGCTTTGAAAATGAAAGAGATTCCTGGAAAAATGATCGTGATCGGTGGTGGTGTGATCGGTTTGGAATTGGGTTCTGTTTACGCTCGCTTGGGTTCTCAAGTGGAAGTGGTAGAATTCGCTCCGAACATTTTACCAACGATGGACTTGGCACTCGGGAAAGAATTGACGAAGATCTTGAAAAAAGAAGGATTCAAATTCCACATGGAGCACCGCGTTCAAAAGGTTGAAAACACCGGAAAAGGGGTGAAATTGACTGCCTTGAACAAGAAGGACGAAGAGGTGGTCTTGGAAGCGGATTACTGCTTGGTTGCAGTGGGACGTAAGCCGTACACAGAAGGACTTGGTTTGGAAAATGCCGGTTTGACTGTGAATCAGCGTGGACAGATCGATGTGAATGACCATTTGCAAACTTCCGTTCCGAATATTTATGCGATTGGTGACGTGGTACGTGGTGCTATGTTGGCGCACAAAGCGGAAGAGGAAGGAGTAGTGGTAGCTGAATTGTTAGCTGGACAAAAACCGCATATCAATTACAACCTGATCCCTGGTGTGGTTTACACTTGGCCGGAGATCGCATCTGTTGGTAAAACCGAAGAACAATTGAAAGCTGAAGGTGTGGCTTACAAAACTGGATCATTCCCAATGAAAGCCTTGGGGCGTGCGCGTGCATCCATGGATACAAGCGGATTTATCAAAGTTTTGGCCGATGCTACCACGGATGAGGTGTTGGGCGTACACATGATCGCTGCACGTGCTGCCGACTTGATCATGGAAGCAGTAACAGCAATGGAATACCGCGCATCTGCGGAAGATATTGCACGCATTTGTCACGGTCACCCAACGTTCTCAGAAGGTTTGAAAGAAGCTGCTCTAGCTGCAACGGACAACCGTGCGATCCACATTTAAAAGAAAATTGAATTCATGATAGAAAGCAGCCTCCACAAGAGGTTGCTTTTTTTGTTGCAAGTTCGCTTCAAACAGATCTAAGGGTGTTTATCGAATTGAAAACAACTAATTTTCCTCAAACAAAAAACATAAATCCAAGCGTGCTTAAACTTTTAGCAGCTATTTTTGTTCCGCAATAAACAAGCAAGCATGGCAAATAAGAAAACAGGAGTGTTATTGATCCAATTGGGAACACCCGATAGTCCAAAAACAAGTGATGTACGCCGTTACCTCAGCGAATTTTTGAACGATCCGCGGGTGATCGATATTCCGTGGTTGCCTCGCAAATTGT
>CAYRVL010000142.1:0-1959 GCA_964427665.1 uncultured Fluviicola sp.
GCGTAGCTCGCATGAATGACGAGGTAATCACGTTGATAACTGCCACAATAATGACTGTGGAGGAAGAAAAGGACATGAAGGCTTTCTTTGACTCCGTTCATTTTAAATTTTAGGGATTCGAGTCTTTTTCTTGCGCCCAAATGGAGGTGTTCATGACACCAATCTCCGCGTTCATGACATTTCTGTTTTTGAGAACTTTACGTTTTGCTAGATTCAAAGCATATTCAGAATTATGCTAGCGTATCATGATTATTCTTCCACAATCCGAGCAACTTTTCAACGAAGGCAGCAGAATTGCACTGAGAAACGACGCTTTTTACTAGCTTTAAGACGCAATTAACATTTCATTCTTACCATGCCCTTATTTCAAAAGTCGGTCTTAAAAAAACATTTACTCGAACTCAATAATGCGGAGATTGATGCCGCTTATGCGCGCTTCTCGTCTTATTTTCACAATCATGCGATTCAACAGAATATCCGCAATGCCAAAGAGGAGCAGTTTCAAGAAGGGTTCCTGCGCGAGTTGTTCGGTACGGTATTGAATTATACGCTAAACCCAAATCCGAATTTCAACCTCACGACGGAATTAAAAAACACCACCAATAGTAAGAAAGCCGATGGCGCTATTTTGGTGGACGAGAAAGCGGTAGCGGTCATTGAATTAAAGGGAACGGATACAACCGATCTCAATAAAATTGAAACGCAAGCCTTTGGCTACAAAAACAACCAAGCGGAATGTAATTACGTGATCACTTCGAATTTCGAGAAGTTGCGCTTTTACATTGACAATACCATCGATTTTGAAGAGTTCAACCTCTTTACGCTCACGCGCGACCAGTTTTCGTTGTTGTATTTGTGCTTGTCTTATGACAACATTAAGAACAATGTTCCCAAACGCCTGAAAGCGGAATCGGTGTCGCAGGAAGACCAGATTACCAAAAAGCTCTATAAAGATTACTCGGAGTTTAAACGCGCCTTGTTCAATAACTTGGTGGAGCTAAATCCGCAATACGATAAACTCTTACTCTTCAAGAAAACGCAGAAGTTACTGGACCGTTTTCTATTCATCTTCTTTGCAGAAGATACGCTACTCTTGCCCACGAACCTGATCTTCCGGATCAATGCCGAATGGAAGAACTTACAGGCCATGCGCATTCCTGTTTCACTGTATGAGCGTTACCGCGTGTATTTCAACGACCTGAACCATGGCGCGAAAGTAACGCTCCCGGCTTTTGGGAAGAAAACGGGTGAAGCCATTACAGCCGAATTCGAAATCTTTGCCTATAACGGCGGTTTGTTCTTGCCCGATGAGGTGCTGGACAACGTAAAGATCGACGATACGCTCCTGCATACCTATTCCGAGAAGTTGAGTCATTACGACTTTGACAGCGATGTGGATGTGAACATCTTGGGGCACATTTTTGAGAATTCCTTGAACGAGATCGACGAGATCAAATCCGAGATTGAGGGAACAGCCGTTGACAAAACCAAGACCAAACGCAAAAAGGACGGTGTCTTTTATACGCCCAAGTACATTACGAAATACATTGTAGACAATACTGTAGGGAAGCTGTGTACAGAAAAGAAAGCAGAGTTGAAGTTGGTGGACGAAGATTATACCAGTGACTTCTCGACAAGCTCGAAGCAGGCGTATTCTAAACCGAAGAAGAAAGCTTTATTGGATAAATTGGCGGAATACCGCGCGTGGTTGTTGCAATTGACCATTTGCGATCCTGCATGTGGATCCGGGGCGTTTTTGAACCAAGCACTGGAGTTTTTGATTGCCGAGCACCGCTACGTAGACGAATTGCAAGCCAAACTGATGGGCGATGCATTGATTTTGAGCGACATTGAAACAAGTATTTTGGAGAACAACATTTACGGCGTGGATTTGAACGACGAAAGTGTGGAAATTGCCAAACTCTCCTTGTGGTTGCGCACCGCACAAAAAGGCCGCAA
>CAYRVL010000143.1:0-1899 GCA_964427665.1 uncultured Fluviicola sp.
AGTCTACGAAAGAACGGCGCTAAGAGCTCGTCTTTCAACACACGATCGTAGAATTCATCAACCAATCGCTGGATGTCGGTCTTCGTTTCAATATCCTTCATTTCCATTTTTTTTTTGAAATCACCTTTTACTTTTTCTGTTGTGTGACATTAGGTTTAAAAATACACATCATGAAAACAACAGCCTTTACCCTTAGCCTGATCTGTGTCTCCGCTTGGAGTTTTGCACAGCAACTCACCCACAAAGCCGTCACCTCTTGTGGAACACGCCCTGCGAATTGCGTGGAAATACCATCCAATTTTTCGCAAGACCAACTCAAGCACACCGAACAAATTCGTGCATTGCAAAATAAGCAAATTGTGCGCATTGAATTGTGTTACACACGTTACAAACAAAGTCCGGATTTCAACCAAGTCGCTTTGAACAATCAACGCATTGCGAAGCTAAAAGAGATCCTTACCCTACCGAGCGATCAATCCATTCAATGGGTGGGTATCGAACAGACGGGTGCCAAAACCAAAGAAGCTGCAGCGCACTACTTTCATGGCTTTCGAATCTACACGAAAGAATCGATCAAAGATCAGCAGCTCTATTCGCTCAAGGACCCCGGTAATCCAGCAGAAACTCATTCCGTTTCCAATGAGAGCGCACAAACAGTTCAGCTGAAGCATGGAACGCTTACCATTCCTGCTCATGCGGTTGTGGATCAAAACGGAAATCGTGTAAAAGGAAACTACGATCTTCATTTCCGTGAATTCCGTGACCTGGCAGAAATTGCTTTTTCAGGAATCCCGATGGTTTACAAAGACGCCACATCCGAGTCGTATTTTCGCTCTGCCGGCATGTTTGAGATCTCTGCTACGCAAGGTGACAAGCCTTTGGTACTCGCGAAGGAAATGAGCTTGAATTACAGTGCCACTGAGCAATTACCGAATACTAACTTTTACGTTTTGGATACCATCACCGGTTTGTGGAATAAAACTAAAAACGACCTCTTTGTTATTGAGCCTGAAAAACGCCTGGATGCACGACAGGACAATTCTGTAACGATCCGAGATATAGAACCGACAGATGCATTTGGTCCAAGCCTGTCGACATCGAACTTCGTGGAAATAAACTCGCAATTCGTGGACAGTACGGCATTTTCTACCCTTTCACCATCATTATGGGAGTACTATCTCCGTTTTGCGGTAAAGAACCCGGACTTTATTGCGAAAACGATAACGCGAACCCTTCCTGACGAGAAACGTTTGGTCATGCCCCGTTCGAAACACGATCTGTTTGTAGAGAATCTACTTGACTTTCGTATTGTTGAAATTGCCGCTAAGCAAATGCAATTGCAAGCTGATTACATTGCCAGTTTACCTCCTGTACAACCCCTTCCTGCAAACTATGTAGATCCAGGACACAGCTATCCGAACCTGGTTCGTCAACTTCCAATTCCGAGCTTTGGTATTTTTAATTGTGATCAACAAAATAGAATGGGTCCGACAGTTGTGCTCGCTTCCGTTCTCATCGATAAAAAATCCGGAAAACAATTAGAAAATGCAAAAGTAGCTTGTGTGATCGATCGCGTAATGAATGGTTCCTTTAGTTTTTCACCAGCTGGGATAGTTGTTAGCACAACGCATGATAGCGACGTACTGATCTTTACAGAAGATGAAAAAGTGTACCACCTGTCAGTTAAAGCTGTTCACGATGCAGTAGCAAATCCAAAAGATTCAATTGTTGTAACAGAAATAAGCTCAGAAGTAAAAACCTCTGACGATTTGAAAGCGTTCCTTAACCTCTAAATCATCGGTTATTTGAACCAGGAGGAGTACATGACGTAGTTGTTCGCAATGCGCTGTACTTCTCCTTCAAATAATTCAGGAGAAAGTGTTTTTACTTTTTTCGCAG
>CAYRVL010000144.1:0-1822 GCA_964427665.1 uncultured Fluviicola sp.
GCGTTACGATCATCACTTCATCCGTTCCACAATTCTGATAAGCACTATCGATCTTTTCGATCAATTCATCTCCCTCTACTTCCTGAACATCCGAAAAATGACTGAGATCGATCTGAGGGATCTGTCCCAATCGTTGTGCCTGACGAATCCGTGTAGCATTTTCCAAAATGCCGGAATGTTCTGCCTGTCGAACGACTTGTGACAAGCCGAATACCGAAAAATGGATCCGAGAAAAGTGATTATCCAGATAGCTGATACTCAAGGCTGGACTTTCATTGGAACCAACCGGCGGCAACTGTCCTTCATCACCCAAAAAGATCAATTTACAGCGCTTACCGGAATAAACATATTCAAAAATATCTTCAAGTAAGTTTCTTGTAACACTACCATCGGTTTGCACAGAAAAATCAGCAATCATGGACGCTTCATCAATGATGAATACGACGTTGGATGCTTTATTGGGCGCCAATTGCATTTTCACTGACCCATTGGGATCGGTTGCTGTGAAATAAATCCGTTTGTGTATGGTGGTTGCCAGTGTTCCTGCGCGCTGGGCCAAAACTTTAGCAGCACGACCTGTTGGTGCCATCAAAACAGTTCGTCTTTTCAATGCATGCATGGTTTTGATGTACGCACCAAGCATCGATGTTTTACCGGTACCGGCGTAACCTTTCAAAACAAAACATGCCGGATCCTCATCGCCACAAGTAAAGTGAGCCAATTCTTCCATCAGTTCCGCCTGCTCTTCATTTGGATAATGTCCAAAGAAATGCCGCATGCCATCAACCAAACGCTGTTCGATGCTCTTTTCAGCCATATTTCAAAGTTACCAAAAATCAGATCAATTCTTTATGAAAACGGAATGCATGCTATTAATCCTCATTTTTCCCTTTAGATGCTTACCTTTGCTAAAAAAGTATTTCTGTGCAGCTAATTCTGGAATTAACGGAACAACGGTTTTCGGCCTTCAGCTTGAATGGCGAACAATTGGAGCAATTGAACGATATCTCTTGTGTCCAACGAAATGCTGCTGCCTACAAGGAAAACTTACTAATGTTGCTCACCCAAATTGGTGATTTGGATCGTTTTGAAGAATTTACCTGTGCCTACAGCTCTCCGTATTTCTCCATTGTTCCAGCATCGCTATTTGCCGCAAGTAACCCCGAAGAACTGCTGCAATTTACTATCGCAGATCCTTTGCCGAAAGGTGAAACGGATTACAACCGACTGCCCGAATGGAGTATGGTGGTCCTTTACCACATGCCTTTATGGGTGAAAACGGTACTCTTTCCGAAAATGCCACGGATCATGATTCAACACGAGATGGCTCATGTCTTGCGCTACATGAATAGCGGTTCTACTTTCGGTGGAAAAACTGTGGTGGTGATTCAGGAAGACCACTTCGCATGCATGGTACGCAACAGTGGCCAGATCGCACACGCAAGCGTTCAAGAGTTTCAGGAGTCGCAAGATATCGCCTATCACCTTTTGAATACCTTGCAAAAAATTGCACTCACCGGCTCCCAAGAGATCATCATTTCGGCAAGTACCGAGAAAAATGTCCAAAAAGGCCGTGAATTGATGGATATGCTCAAACGCATTGAATTCTTTTCTGGTCACCCGATACACGTCAAATACCAGTTTCACCTTCAATTTCAAGCATTGTGCGTATAGTTCGCGGATTATTCAAAGCGCGTAGGTTTAGCCCGCCAAAGTCCTTTCCTTCTAGGCCAACTACGGATTACGCGAAAGAAGGGCTCTTTAATATGCTCGAAAATCGAATGGCACTGTTTGATCTAGATATTCTGGACCTGTGCGGTGG
>CAYRVL010000145.1:0-1821 GCA_964427665.1 uncultured Fluviicola sp.
ATGTAGGAAGTAAAAGTGTCGTCGAATTCATCGATTTATTGTTATTCTTCTTCTTCGGATCAAAATCAAACGAAAGCGTAGTAAAGAATTCAAAGAATGTTTGCTACTTCCCACATTGGTTCATCCCCCTCAACCATGGTGACTCGCAATAGAAAGCGCGCGGTGTCGGACATGCACGCCGCGACTGACGAGGAGTCACGATCAACTTCGTCCCGCCGCTCTTCGTTTGACGTTGAGCATCTGACCTTATCATGTCCGATCTCTTCTCAATTCAACAAGAAACTATTGTCGAAAGCCGCCGAAGAGTTGTTCGCAGCTGGTGAGCGGCGAGAAACCGATGAATCGGAGCTGGCTCCAGTGTGTGTGTTTTCTTCGGTGGGCGCACTACCACACGAATTCCCCACGCGATTCCCACAGTGCAAGGTGAAGTGGGCGTTGGTGGATGGGAAGTTCTTCATCACCAGTGTCAGCTGCGGCGACGCGCACTCGAGCGGCGTGGCAGAGATTTGCGCGCAGGCCGGACATTGGCTGCGCACGACGGGTCTGATCAACTTTGTTCGAGACATGTGCGATGGAATAACGACGATCGGAAATCAGAAATGTGCGCCTGATTATGTTTTCATCCCCGTTCGATTGCACGAACCATTGCCCTATTCTCGAGGCATGTTCCTTTTTCTTTTTATTATTTTATTTCAATATCTTATTTAGTACATTTGATTCAATTGAAGGAATTATCGAGTTGGAGGTTCACAACCGAAGCCCCCTGGAAATGCGCAAGTTGGCGTTCAATTATTCCAGGCCGCCTGGCGCTCCCTACGATGCCGGTGAGCTGTTCGCTGAATGTTTGTTTGGTCAATGTTTTCAAATTAAATCACTGATGAATTTATGGTTTTCATCAGCTGCCAGCAATAATTTACGATTCATCGCAATGATTAAGATCTATCCTCGCCCGCACGGTAATAGTTTGTTCAGAACTGACATTCGTATGATTCTAAATACCGAACCTTTCCTCTTTCGATGAATAGCCCGGAGGGCCATGGCCGTCGTTTGGCGAAGAAATGCACAGGATACCTTTGAGATAACGCAAGCGATTGATTTTGGAGTGCAACCTCTTCTCGAGCGCACGAAAAATATTTTTGCGCAACCTGTGGCGGATGCCTTGCCCGGAGTTCCCTCGAATGGGTGGCTGAGAATTGCTCCTTCTTTTGGCCCGCACGATCCTCTGCCTGAGCTGTATCCAGGGTGGTATCCTCCAAATAATCTTCCGACGCTCACACTACCATCCGCGGACGTGGTGCACGGCCTGCAGAATATTCCCCAAGTACCTCACGAAGATCTTGTTCTCGATTGTGGCATGGTCCTGTGGCAAGCGCTCAGAGATTTTATTTAAATAATAGTCAGCAGAGTTTGCTTTCATTTTCCAGTTTCTTCATCTTTATCTTTATCTTTATCTTCAGTTGTAAAACCCATTAATTGACCAAATTATATTTTCCCAGCCAGATTGAATGTAATATTTCAAACAGAGCCGGCGCATAGGAGCTGTATGCACGTATGCACGACAGTTTTATGCTTATTTTCTTTTTCTTTCTTTACTAAAAAACCAGTTGTTGTATGGAAGATAGGAAGCTCATGCCTATAGTGTGATTGTTTGCATGAGTGAAAGAATGTGTGGGGCGGGAGATGTGAACGCTGTGGCTTACGACGCTGCGTCTATAACCGACAAGCTCTCCTGCTCCTATTCCGGTCCTCGATAACACGGTTGTGACCTCTATTACTCCGCAGGTACTGCTAAAAGCAACAGAAAGATACCAGAAATCGGCG
>CAYRVL010000146.1:0-1794 GCA_964427665.1 uncultured Fluviicola sp.
AAAGGGGATTTATACGAATACTTGCTTTCTAAAACGGCAACGGCGGGAACGAACGGACAGTTCCGTACGCCACGTCATATCATCAAAATGATGGTGGACATGATGCAACCGAAGAAGGACGATACCATTTGCGACCCGTCTTGCGGTACAGCAGGATTCTTGGTCGTAGCCGGAGAGTACATCCACGATAATCACAACGATTGGTTCTTGGATAAATCCTTCCGCGAGCACTACAACACGGAGATGTTTACCGGAATTGAATTTGATCCGACGATGCTGCGCATTGGTGCCATGAACCTGCAATTGCACGGAATAGAGCACCCACAACTCATTGGAAAGGATGCCTTGAGTGAAAGCAATGGCGACATCAACGACCGTTTCTCCTTGATCCTGGCGAATCCACCATTCAAAGGAAGCCTGGATCACGTTGCCGTGGAGAAATCCATTTTACAGAAGGTAAATACCAAGAAGACAGAATTGTTGTTCTTGGGCTTGATGCTCCGCATGCTGAAAGTGGGCGGACGCAGTGCAGTGATCGTACCGGACGGCGTATTGTTTGGAAGTTCCAAAGCGCACAAGCAGATCCGTGAAGAGATCGTGGCCAAACAAAAATTGGAAGCCGTGATCTCCATGCCAAGTGGGGTGTTCAAACCGTACGCAGGAGTTTCTACAGCGGTATTGATCTTTACGAAAACCAATTCCGGCGGAACGGACCAAGTTTGGTTCTACGACATGAAAGCGGATGGTTATTCATTGGATGATAAACGTAACGAAATCAAAGAAAACGACATTCCTGATATTGTAGCTCGCTACACAAATTTAGAGGGAGAAAGAGAGCGAAAGCGAGTGGATAAATCCTTCCTTGTACCATTTGACGAGATAAAAGCGAACGACTGGGATCTCAGTATAAATAAATACAAAGAGGTGGTGTACGAAGCCGTGCAATACGAGAAACCGGAAGTGCTCATTTCTCAGATTCGTGAGCTAGATAAAGAACGCAACGAGGCTTTGAAGTTGTTGGAAAAGATGTTGACGCATGAGTAAATTAATCTACCTAAAAGCCAATAAATCGTTGGATATTGACTTGCTGGCCAATTCAGTAGCCTCAGTTGTTCCTAATTTGCGCGCCGAAAAACGCGGTGAAACCTTGTTCTTTTTCTGGATTGAGGGTTCGTCTGCGCGGGGAATAGACGTTAGTTTTGAAAGCGAACAGTTGATCGAGTTCAGAAACACCATTTGTTCCAATGAGGCCGACTATCACCTAACAAATCAACTGGTGGAACTGGCGCAGTACCTGTTTGGCGGAGAGCTTCACAACGAAGCATCCGAATTGGTTTATTTACCCATTTACACCGCTGAACAGATTGTGAAGGACATGCAAAGCGATGCCGAGATGGTTCAGGCAATGATTGCCATGCAAAACAAGACCTTGACTTTATACGGACCCCAACGAAAAATTCACATTGGGCCGCGTTGTATGGAATCCTTGAAGCAGGGCGATCACTTGGCAACGGCTTTAAACGCTCTTATTTTGAAGGTGAATTATACGGCGCCGGAAGTTACTTACGGCAACGAAATGGAAACCACCTTGGACGGCCAACAAGTTGTGTTGAAACTAGTGAGTAATGAAGCGCCTTGCGTTTTGGATAAATACGATTATGTGTTGTTTGAAGACGAAGATGTGTACATGGTGATCAAACCGGACGACTTGATCCGCATTTTGCCTGAAGCGTGGAGTTTACTGGACGAATACACCATATACGCACCGGTATTGAGCGACAACGATTTTGAGGC
>CAYRVL010000147.1:0-1773 GCA_964427665.1 uncultured Fluviicola sp.
GCGATTGGGAATATCTGTTTCGTGATATCAAGTTTGTCGTACGAACTGATCACAGAAATTTGCGTTTCCTGAATACAAATGTACCCAAGGTGGTCCGCTGGAAGTTAGCAATACAAGAGTTCAACTTCAGCGTTACGTATGTCAAAGGCGAAGAAAATATCGTGGCAGATACGTTATCAAGAGTAATTCGTCCCGACACGATCCTGCCGGAGGAATTGTCGGAGGATGAGGAACCTCAAGTCTCAAATGAAGAGGGCACAGAAAACGCTTTAATGAATAATGCAGTGGTCGCAACTCTGCACGCAGCGTTACCCCTTCAGCCAGTAAGGCATCACACAATCCCACACGACACTAATGCCCTGATTGCTACTCGCATCAAGAGTGTGCACAACTCTATACGAGGCCATCATGGGGTGGACAGGTGCGTGGAGATCCTGCAACGAGAGCAAGGAAGTTGGCCACATATGCGGCAGCATGTGAAATCTTTCATTGCGCAGTGTTCAGTGTGCCAAAAGTTAAGAGACATCAAACCAATCATTGTGTCATCACCATTCACGACTGCAACATATTCACCAATGAGTCGAGTGAATATGGACACGATTGGACCATTGCCCTGCGATGATGATGGAAACGAGTTTATTCTTGTATTCATCGATTGTTTCTCTCGATTCGTTGAGTTGTATGCGATTCCGTCGACGGACGCACGCCCCTGCGCGAAAAGTCTGATCAACTTTGTCGGCAGATATGGGGCACCATCTCACATCTTATCGGATAGAGGATCACAATTCGTAAATGGCACAATAGATGAAATGCTGCGAATTTTAGGACCAGCACGAATTCTCTCACTGGCTTATTCGAAACAAGAAAATGCCATAGTAGAACGTGTCAACAAGGAAGTGATGAGACATTTGCGCGCAATTGTTTTCGATACCCGAATTAAAAGGGAATGGTCTCTAGTCCTTCCTTTGGTCCAACGCATCATCAATGCAACTCCTCATTCAAGTATTGGAGTATCACCTGCACAACTGATTTTCGGAAATTCAGTGCAGTTGGATCGTGGTCTGGTGTTTCGTGAACAAACTATTGAAGACGACGCCGTAGTTAATCCACCAAATCCTCCGATGAAACAATACATTGATAAGTTGCTATCCTATCAGTCGACAGTTCTTGAAGTAGCACAACGCACACAACTTCGAACGGACACAGCGACATTGGCACGAGCCACCTCTAGGGGAATACGCACAGAATTCGATATTAATTCGTTTGTGCTGTTGAGATATCCTGCTGGGCTCGGGGATGCGCATCGCCCTCCAACAAAGTTACACACGAGATGGCAAGGTCCATTTAAAGTGGTATCATTTAAGGGAGACGAATATGAACTTCAAAACCTGGTTACTTTACGAAATTCTAAGCACCATGTGCAAGAATTGGCTCCATTTATTTGGGACGCCCAAACAGTAGACCCTAGGGAAGTCGCGATGCGAGATCGAGATGCCTTTGAAGTTGAACGCATTGTGAGTCATAAAGGGGATTTACACCGCGTATCAACACTAACATTCAGAGTTCGCTGGAAAGGATTTTCTGAAGAGCATGACACCATGGAACCATGGAAAGAGCTAAGAACTAATGCAGCTCTTCATGCATATCTTCGTAGTATCGGCCAAGCACGATTAATTCCAAGACAAATTCTTTCTTCCCGCCAAGTTTAAGTTTTTTTTTCTTTCTTTACTTAAGGAAGTTTGTTTATGTGTTGTTTGGTGGAAGTTTTCTTGA
>CAYRVL010000148.1:0-1538 GCA_964427665.1 uncultured Fluviicola sp.
TATCTTTGAAGCCATAATTAGCAGGTCATCATGAGCGCAAAGAACGAATTGCTTTTAAATAAACGTGCCGAGGCACAGTTGGGTGGCGGACAAGCCCGTATCGATAAACAACACGCACAAGGAAAACTGAGTGCACGCGAACGCATTACTTTGTTGTTAGACGAAGGATCGTTCCAAGAGATCGGGATGTTTGTAGAACACCGCGCAACGTCTTTCGGTTTGGATAAAGTGAAAAGTCCGGGCGACGGAGTTGTAACCGGTTTCGGTACCATCCATGGTCGCGTGGTTTACGTGTTCTCACAAGATTTTACCGTCTTAGGAGGATCACTTTCTGAAACGCACGCACAAAAGATCTGCAAGGTATTGGATCTTGCAACGAAAAACGGAGCTCCGGTGATCGGTTTGAACGATTCAGGTGGTGCACGTATTCAGGAAGGAGTTGTTTCTTTAGCAGGTTACGCGGATATTTTTTACCGCAACACACGTGCTTCAGGCGTTGTGCCGCAGATCTCTGTGATCATGGGACCTTGTGCCGGAGGAGCCGTGTATTCACCAGCTTTGACGGATTTCATCTTCATGGTGGAAGACACTTCCTACATGTTCGTTACCGGACCAAACGTTGTAAAAACTGTTACTCACGAAGAAGTAAGTTCGGAAGATTTGGGTGGAGCGAAAGCACACGCTGAGAAATCAGGAGTAAACCACTTCACTGCAGCGAATGATGTAGAGTGTTTGCGCAAGGTTCGCGACTTGATGACCTATATGCCGCAAAACTGGTTGGAACAAGCACCAACATCCAGCTTGACTCCTTTCAGCAAAGAAAAATTGAACCGCATTCAGCACATTGTTCCAGAAAATGCAAACATGCCATACGACATCCGCGAAGTGATCGACTGCATCATCGACGACGAATCGTTCCGCGAAGTTCAAGCTGATTTTGCAACTAGTATTGTAGTTGGTTTCGCGCGTTTGGACGGTCGCTCTATTGGGATCATCGCGAACCAGCCTGCAGCAATGGCGGGAGTTTTAGACATCGATTCATCCAGAAAAGGTGCGCGTTTCGTGCGTTTCTGCGATTCATTCAATATTCCGTTATTGGTTTTGGAAGACGTACCTGGTTTCTTGCCTGGAACCGATCAGGAATGGCGCGGAATCATCACGCATGGTGCAAAATTATTGTACGCATTCTCAGAAGCTACCGTTCCACGTATCACCGTGATCACGCGTAAGGCTTACGGAGGTGCATTTGACGTAATGAACTCTAAGAACATTGGTGCTGATCTGAATTTTGCTTGGCCAACTGCAGAGATCGCGGTAATGGGAGCTAAAGGAGCGGCTGAGATCATCTTTAAATCAGAAATTTCTGCAGCGGATGACAAAGAGGCGAAGTTGTTGGAGAAAGAAGCGGAATACGCGGAAATGTTTGCCAATCCTTACCGTGCGGCAGAACGCGGATTCGTAGATGACGTGATCTTGCCGGAAGAAACGCGCAGCAAACTAATTGCTTCGTTCAAAATGTTGGAAAACAAAAGCGAGAC
>CAYRVL010000149.1:0-1525 GCA_964427665.1 uncultured Fluviicola sp.
GCTCATTTTTAACCGGAGAATCTACTAAAAACGCAACTTCTGAAACATGTCCGCGAACCAAGGCCCAGTACGTTTTCTGAATGGTATTTGTCTCGAACATTTCCTGAAAACACGCCGCAAATTCCTTGCTTTTCGCAATGATCAAAAGTCCGGAGGTTTTGCGATCCAGGCGATGAACCAATGCCGCATCCGGCGCCAGCTCCCGTTTCACGAATTCCATCAAAGATTCCTCATCGATATTGCGCGCGAAATGTGAGTGATGCACCAACAAATTGGATGGTTTATTCACCACCAGGCAATAGTCATCTTCGTATACCACCGGAATCATGTGCCGAATTTACGTAGGATAATGCTTAACTTTACCGAAAATTCACAGCAATGATCATCAAAGACGCCCGTTTTATCATCAGCAACACCGATATCAATCAATGTCCGAAAGACGGTTTACCGGAATACGCGTTCATTGGAAGATCGAATGTGGGGAAATCGTCTTTGATCAACATGTTGGTAGAGAAGAAGGATCTTGCAAAGACATCAGGACGACCGGGAAAAACACAATTGATCAATCACTTTTTGATCAATAAAGAATGGTATCTTGTCGATCTTCCAGGCTATGGATATGCCAAGGCTTCTAAATCCAGTCGAAATACTTGGGAACGTTTTATCGCCGATTACTTGACAAAACGAGAAACGCTGATCAACATCTTTGTCCTACTCGATTCCCGTTTGGAGCCACAAAAAATCGACTTGGAATTCATGACCTGGTGCGCAGAAGAACAATTGCCATTTTCCATGGTTTTCACAAAGATCGATAAACTTTCCAGTTCCGCACTGCAGAAGAACTTAGCAGCGTATAAGAAGGAAATGCTGAAACATTGGGAGTCTTTACCGCCATTATTTACAACTTCCAGTGAGTCAAAATTTGGCCGTGAAAAGTTACTGAACTACATCGATCAGATCAACGAAGCGATCAAGAAGCAAGCTTAGTCTTGTCTGCCACGTATGGCATTTTCGAGCATTTTCGAAATCGGTGTGAATGTAAAATCCGGGAAACGCTTCATCCACTTTTCCGTGGAATAAACGCGTGTATTTTGGGAACTTTGCGCCGATTCTTTGGTGATCGTTGGTCTTTTTCCTGTTAAACGAGCGAGCAATCCGGAAATCCGCCATGCAAGTCCGGTCAAAAACGGTCCTGCTATGATCGAAGGAGCTTTCACGTGCATTTGCTTCGCTGCCTCATCAAAAAAAACCTTGAAACTCGTATTGATTCCAGTGACTAAATAACGTTCGCCGGTCACTTCTTCCGTTAAAACCAACCGAATAGCCTTAGCAACATCGCGCACATCCACAAATGCATTCGCCCCTTTGGTGTAAAAACGCAACCCTTTCTTCAAGGTTCGCAGGATCGTCAAGGAACTTTCATCCCACCTTCCAGGACCGATCATCAAACTTGGGTTGATCACAGAAACTGCCAATCCTTCCTCTTGTGCACGCCACACTTCTTTTTCGGCGCTGTATTTTGACA
>CAYRVL010000150.1:0-1525 GCA_964427665.1 uncultured Fluviicola sp.
ACGCAAAGCCGGTTCGAAAGATGTGCAAACCCGAATTGACCGCGATTATGTGATCGCGTTTGCCAACTGGAGTAAATCCAACGGTGCGGAGCGCATAGGAATCGTGTCTTCATTAGGTGCAACCGCAAACACTTCTAATTTTTACCTAAGACTAAAAGGGGAAATGGAACAGGCAGTGATCAATCTGCAATTGGAGCATACAGTTTTTGTGCGACCTTCCCTTTTACTTGGACCACGAACTGAACGACGTTTTGGAGAAATGATCGGAAAAACAATCATGACGGTTTTAAATCCGCTCTTTGTTGGAAAAGCCAAACGTTACCGCGCCGTGCATGCGCGTGATGTGGCCGCGACACTCATTCGCGAGACCTTGCACACCTCGGAAAAGATCCGAATCGTAGAATCAGAGGAAATTAGTGGGAAACCGTTACATTAAACGCATCGTCTAAGCACAACGCAGCTTCGATCACTTGTGCCGACCCCGGGATCAACAATCCTTTGATCTTACTGGTTTTCCCTTTCTGGATCAGATCCAACAATTGCTTTTCAGTGAGCTTCTTGCCCAACATCTCGAATGGGATCTTGAAACCACAAGCCTGATAATTCGAACAACCCACAGCTGTTTTTCCCTCCATCAACTTGGCTTGCTTGCATTTCGGACAATCCAGATCAGTGATAGACGCTTTCTCTTTCTTCATGCGTTCCTTCTTAGGAGCTTCAACAGCGGGAGTTTCCTGATGCAATTGAATACGCACCGGCGCTTGTGAGAAAATCACCTCATCGGTCAATTGGCGTACCATGACGATCAATTCCTGTTTGAATTGTTCTAGGTCATATTCGCCCCGCTCGATCAAACGCAATTTGCGCTCCCATTGTCCGGTTAATTCTGCACTTTTCAGTAATTCGTTATTGATGGTATCGATCAAGCCCATTCCGGTAGAAGTCGCAACTAAATTCTTGCGCTTCTTCTCGATGTACTTGCGCTTGAATAGTGTCTCAATGATATTCGCCCGTGTAGCCGGTCGACCGATTCCATTCTCCTTCATCATATCGCGCAACTCTTCATCCTCCACCATCCGACCAGCTGTTTCCATGGCGCGCAAAAGCGTTGCTTCCGTATACGGTTTCGGCGGACTGGTTTTCCCCTGATGAATGAACGGTTCATGCGGACCTTGCTCTCCTTCCACAAAATGCGGCATCGTTTGTTCCGGTTTTTCGGCTTGTTTCTTATCGCCGTCCGTATCCTTTGTTTCTTCCCACACGACACGCCACCCGGGCTCAATGATCTGTTTACCGGTTGCTTTGAATTCGATCTGTCCGACTTTACCCAAAACAGTGGTGTTAGACACCTTACATTCCGGATAGAAAGCAGCGATGAATCGACGTGCGATCATGTCGTAGATCAGCTGTTCCGCTGGTGTAATACCCGAAACGGCCACACCGGTAGGAATGATCGCGTGGTGATCGGTGACTTTTTTATCGTCGAAAACTGATTTTAATTTCGGGATCGGTTTAGCCAGTACCG
>CAYRVL010000151.1:0-1522 GCA_964427665.1 uncultured Fluviicola sp.
CGTGAAACTAAGCAACAGCACTGCTGATAAAGTTTACCGCATTGTTGTTCAGTAAATAAGAACAATGCCATTTCGAACCCCGCAGCGATCACTCGTTGCGGGGTTTTTGTTTTAAAAACAATTGGTTATTTTCTAAACAATTCAACGAAACGTAAGCCGCCATTCAGTACATTTGAAAAAAATGAACGTATGTTGATGCCATTTAATTTACACCAGTGGATCGAAGAAAACAGAGACCTGTTGAAACCACCGGTTGGAAATAAGAACTTATATAAAGAAGCTGGAGATTTTATTGTGATGATCGTTGGAGGCCCAAATGCCCGAAAAGATTATCACTACAACGAGAGCGAGGAATGGTTCTATCAAGTGGAGGGCGACATCACCGTTCGGATCCAGCATGAAGGGAAACCAAAAGACATCGTGATCAGAGAAGGTGAAATGTTCCTGTTGCCTGCCAATACCCCGCACTCACCGATGCGTGGAGAAA
This sequence comes from uncultured Fluviicola sp., assembly GCA_964427665.1. Classification (GTDB taxonomy): domain Bacteria; phylum Bacteroidota; class Bacteroidia; order Flavobacteriales_D; family Crocinitomicaceae; genus Fluviicola. Next base: position 488 of record CAYRVL010000151.1, read on the forward strand.
ATACAGTAGGCTTAGTTATTGAACGCGTTCGAAAAGGAACAGATCTGACAGATGGTTTATTTTGGTTTTGCGAAAAATGCAATACCGAACTGAAAAGCTATCGCTTCAAATTAGACAACATTGAAAAAGACTTTTTACCTCGTTTTAAAGAGTTCTATACATCCTTGGAAATGCGTACATGCAAAAACTGTGGAAATGTCATGGAAGCTGACGAGCGTTTTGTATAAGATGTTGTTACTTTTGCACCCACTTACATTCTCAGATAAACCGGAACAATTATGGAAATGATCATCCTTGTATTGGTAGCGTTGATCGCTACTGGAGGAACACTTACGATGGCATACTTCTTTTTGAAGAAAAATGGAGAGCGTGAAATTCGCCATTTGCAGATTGAGTTGAAAAGAGACCGTCAAAAACACTTTCTTCCTATGCGTGTGGAGGCTTATCAACGAGCAGTACTTTTGATGGAACGCATTCATCCGAACAGTTTGGTTATGCGCCTACACAATCCGGCACTTCCGGCTAAAATGATGCAGGCTGATCTGCTAAAAGCTATCCGTGAAGAATACGATCACAACGTTTCCCAGCAATTATTCGTTTCCCCACAGGCCTGGGAAATGGTTCGAAATTCCAAAGAAGAAACGATCAAGATCATCAATATTGCTGGTGGCCAAATGTCCGCCACTTCTACCGGAACCGATCTTGCCGCAAAGATTTTTGAAGTAGTTGCTGAAATCGGTCAGCTGCCGACAGAAATAACGTTGGAGTACCTGCGTAAAGAACTGCAAGAACTTTTTTAATTGCCAAATCGCCTCTCGGGGCGATTTTTTTATGACAACTGAATTTCAATCGCTTCGTCCACGACGATCACATCACCTGGAACCAATTTAGCGCGTTTGCGCAGCTCCACTTCCCCATTTCGCATGACAAATCCCTCATCGACGATCTGTTTGGCGTGACCACCCGTTTCAGCAATTCCCGTTGCTTTCAATAATCCGATCAATTCGATGTAATCGCCAACGATGGTAAATTGTA
>CAYRVL010000152.1:0-1522 GCA_964427665.1 uncultured Fluviicola sp.
TATCGAGAACAAGGGAGAGATGATAATTGAAAATTGAAAAGGGAGAATTATGAATGCAGAATTATGAATTATGAATTGAGAAGAGGGTGCAAATCCTATCTCTGCGGTCTCTGCGTTAAATTAAGTTCAAAGGAAGTTCAAAAAGATCAAAAGTTTAGGTGTTAAAATGGTTCAAACTACAGGACTTTCAAGCTTTTCGGATTGTTGTTGATCATGATGCCCTTGATCTTACTTCGATCAAATTCCGGGTCTTTGACGAAGCGATAATCTAAATTGAAGGAACACATACAACCACAAATGGACCAGCCAAATCCGATGTAAGTGAGATTCAAAATGCCATTTTCATTTAGCGTAACGTCGCACAAGAAATTGTAGCAACAGTTTTCATGGATGGTGGTGGCGATCGTAAAGCTGGAATCTGTTTCTTGGATGAAACGAATGCGATCCACATCACTGTACATTGCCCGATCACTGATACAAATAGGTTGTGAAACCCCGTCCAACATCAGGTTGGTTTCGGAGGCTACTTTCCATTGATTACTTGTGTTGGGGATGATACTGGTTCCTGCAATCAGCAATTTATCCCGCAAATGATCGGTGATTATGGTGTCTGTGCTATACGTCTGTTCACCGCTTTGCCAATTTTTGGGATGTCGTACAAATACGGTATCCTGCTGTGCGACTGTGGTTCCTGTAATTAGCAGCGCCAATGAAAGGAGGATTCTAAGCATGAAAACGTTTTAGGGCAAATGTGTAAATACGAAAAAGTAACCGATTCGGCTGACACCCCCTATTCAGCATCGTAAATCTGTTGTATGATCAAGCGATCTCCTTTTGAAAGGCGATAAGTCGCATCTTGAATGCCGAAGTAGTTCATCAGTTGTTGAAACAGGATGTATTTGTCGTCAGCGATGAGCGCAGCTTCGTCCAGATCACGTTCAAATTTTTTATTGGAAACGAGATAGTCTTCGCACAAAAAACAGTCATAATCCATGTCGATGAACAATGCGCCTTGGTAGTTTTGTGTTCCCCAGTATGGTTCTCGTTCCAAGTAAGTGGAAATGCTGTCCGGTATGAGGCGTTTGTAAACCGACTCTTTAGGAACGTAGATCCGAAAATCGTTGAATTCCTCCTGACTTACTTTGTATAGTTTGTTCGACCAGATGTACCCTTTCAGCATGCGGTTTTGGTTGCAGCGCTCATCTGCTTCACGTGCCGTAAAGTTTGGATCAAATGTAATGCGCAATTGGATCGGTCCGCCGACATCAATCGGTGTCCAATTACTTAGAGTATCATCAAAAGCACGTGGCGGAAGACCCACTGTTGTAACGGAACCCGACCAGTTTACTAATCCCTTGTCAAAATAAGCTGTGCGGTTTGTATTTCCGGAAGCTGACTTCCAATTCTCGTTACAGCGCGCGCAGTAAAACACGTCGATACCGTTCGAATCGGGGAGGAAGAACCATGCGTCGTCTGCCAGGGCATCCAGCTCTGCGGCCATCGTCACTACGCTTTTGGGTTG
>CAYRVL010000153.1:0-1511 GCA_964427665.1 uncultured Fluviicola sp.
CCCTTCTCGATAGGAGAAGGGTTACACTTTTAACAGTTGCGGTCTGGACGGGACCATTCCTTATGTTGTAACATGCAGTATTTCAAATCTTTAAATCTTCACGATTCTTTCAGGTCACCAAATAGGTCTCATTTATGTTGATCGTATTTGATTCAGAATGAAAGAACAATGCTGACATAAAGATAGCGAAAAGTCAAATATGTAAGTTTCAAAGTGAACTAAAATGATACAATTTGAATTGCTTTTCAGATTCATTTTTTAGTCCACAATGAACGATTTTATCAACTCAACATCCAACCCGGAATAGTCCGCAAATTCATGGATGCTGACGAATTGATGTGGCTCCTTTTTTAGTTTCGTTTTGATCTCATTAATGACCTTACTTCCATACCTTGCACTTCGGCCGGTGATCATTTGAATGTCTTTCGGGAATATGCAAATGCGTTTTGGCTGTTTCATACTTTATCTATGCTTTATCTATGCTTCATCCATACTTGATCCATGGACGAAAGTGGTTTTCAATTCAGTGTTTTTTGCAGCTCTAATTTAACTCGAAAAAACCAAGAAAAAAACGCTCAAAACTGCATAAATAGGCACAAACGGAATGGTTGGAACGGGATTTTTGCAGCTAACCTCTCTCCCCTATAGTTTTGATCTCCGAAACCGACATTCCAGTTCGCGATACGAATGACGGTGAAACTTTCCGGGAAGGTCCCGGATCGGAAAATGTCAAATCAAAACTTTTGCAACATGGCAAAACAGACAGGTTTAATCAAGTTGAAAGGTAAGATCGGAGATCTATCTTTCTACAAAACCAAGGATGGTCATTTGGCTCGTGAAAAAGGTGGTGTTGATGCGGAGCGCATTGCTCGTGATCCGGCGTTCGTTCGAACGCGTGAGAACGGTGCAGAATTCGGTTCTTCTGCTTCTGCAGGAAAACTAATGCGTGATGCACTTCGACCATTGATCATACGAGCTGCAGATGGACGTGTTACATCCCGCTTGACGAAGGTCATGACCTTGATCAAGAATTTGGATGCAACGAGTGCGCGTGGCCAACGAAATGTTGGATCTGCGATTGCGCTTCCAGCTGCAAAGGAGTTGTTGAAGGGTTTCAACTTTAACATCCGCTCGATCCTTGGTAGTGTCCTGTTCAAGCCGTTCACGGTGAACACGGCAACGGGTGAAGTCACCATTTTAGGACTTGTTCCGACAAATGAGTTGGCAGCACCAGCCGGTGCAACCCACGTTTCCTTGCGTGCAGCATGGGCGAAAATCGATTTCGCTCAAGGCTTGAAAGAGATGGAAGTTTCGGCGCCATACAATGGACCGATCGATGCAACTCAGGTTGACATCACGCTTACACCTCCTCAGGCACCTGCCGGATCTGGAACTGACGTTTATCTTTTGATGATCGAGTTCTTCCAGGAAGTGAACGGTGTTCAGTATGTGCTGAACAACGGACAATACAATGCCTTGAGCATTGTGGAGGTCAACTAATGAGTTGATCT